>CBDVCB010000048.1:0-21215 GCA_965372395.1 uncultured bacterium | reverse complement strand
CCAGATCCGAAAGGCAAACAAGGGTTCCCTGCTCGACAATCTAGGTCGGGACTAGGCATGAAAAACCAGATCTCGTTCTCCGGGAATCAATCAAGAGTCGAATGCACCAAGTATTCCTCCGACTATTATTCCAGAAACTACGGCTAGAAATCTGCAGGCTATCTGTTCTTGTCGAGGACGACAACGGGAAGATAATCTACGCCAAAGAAAGCCGTCCATTATATGAAAACAAGGCAAGCCAGATCTTAAAGGCAAAAGGGGTTCCCAGTTCGACACCGATTTCAACCCAGTGAATCGAAGAAAAAATAAAAGGCGGCAGAGGAACTTGTCCCGTACGCCGAAAAGCATTATTTAGTTGATTCCGTTGGGCGAACGATCTGGATGGGGATGGCGGGTGCGGGATAGAGGGAGGTCTCTCTGCCTTTCCTCACCTCCGCAACAACCACGAGGCTAATTTTGTCGCCGGGTTTGAGCGGCTCTTCGGCCTTCAGGACAATCTGCCCTGTGGCCATGCCCTTCTCGAACTTCGGTTTCCCGTCGGCTGTTTTCCCTTTGGCCTTTTTCCGGCCAATCCAGCTTTTCACCACGGTAACGCCTTCCGGCGGATGGTCGAGCTTGAGCTTTGCCCCGGTAATTCCTTTCCGGAAGCGGCCATTCGCATAAAGCTTCACCTCCTCCCCGAGGGGAAGCTCGATGACCCCGGATGCTGGAACACGAACCTCGAAGATGATCGCCGCCGGTTGCTCCACCGGAGCAAGTACCAGTTCCAAGGCTGGAACGAGGTGGCGGTAGAGGAAAGCCTGCATTTGGTCATCGACCGGAACGGCGGACCGCGTGACGGGCTGTCCGTCGATGGTGGCCGTGCCGCTGATTTCGGGGCTGACCGTTTTCTTGGCGATTTTCTTCGGAGCGGTGATGGTGAAGCGCGTCATGTCGGCACCGGCGGGGATCGCGGCATCGCTCATTTCGAAGCCGGGGGGAAGGTTTTTCGCTTCGAGTTGGATCGCTTCATTGCACCCGTCCGAGCGTAGCGCACGCACGGTGAAGGCGGCGGTTCCGCCGGGCGCGATATGCAGGCCGGAAGGTTCCATGCTCAGCTTGAAGTCGGGATGCGACGGGCTGATGCGCAGCCGGTAGGCGTAGTCGCCCCCGCCTTTGGACTGCGTGTCGCCAATCTGCACATAGTAGGTTCCGGTGGCGGGAAGCTTGTGCAGCAGATACGAGTCGGCATAGTGCGTAACGAGTCCTGCCCCCAAGTGCAAGTGGGTGGAGTCCCTGTCCATATGGTCGTCGTTGCGCAGGGGAGTTTCGAGCCCGGGTCCGGTCAGTTCGACGACGGAGTCGAGCGGCGAATTGAGCCGGCGGGCAACCACCCCGATGGAAACCGAATCGCCCTCCGTACCGTGGAAGCTGAAGACATCGACATCGCCCACCTGCTGAATGCGGCCGTTAAGAACGAGCGGCTGCTCGACAGGCTGCGCCTCTTCGGGTGAATTGTTCGGCTCGACCTCGAAGGCCTCCGCAAGGTCGCCGATGGCGAACGGCATCAGGTTGGAGCGGTAGCCCTTTTTTTTGACCGAAACATGCCGAATCTCGCCACCGCCTTTCGACAGGTTTCCGGACAGCCGGGTTTTGGGCAGGTTCTTCCCGGTCAATGCAATATCCACATCCGTGCCCTGCTCGGCGCCAAGCGGAAAGATGCTGGTAATGAAGGGCAGCTCGCCGATGGCGATGCGGTAGACAAAATCCTCGCGTCCGCGGTAGATGGAATCCTTGATGGAGAGCGTGTAGGTTCCAGCCTTTGGAACCTTGAAGAAAAGTACGGGGTCGGGATTGAACTTGTAGTCGTCCTGATAGGCGACTTCATTGCCCTCCTCGTCGTAGATCGCCACGACGGCCTGGAACCAGCCGGGCACGGCATCGGCGAGGTAGGGAATGATTTTCCGCGCGCCGACATCCACTACAATGGACTGCCCCTTCAGCGCCTTGAACCGAAAATGGTCGATGTCGCCGGGAAGGATCTGACCATTGATGACGGACGGCACCGGCGCCATTTGGAGTTCCGGAGCCATGTGGTCGTCGTTCGGTTCCACTTCGCTGGATTCGCCGAGGGTTCCGACCTGGAAATAGATGGGGTTGGAGAGGCCGCCGGGAGTATCGACGCGCAGTTCGTGTTCGCCGGGCGGGGCGTTCTTGGCGATCGTGATATCGATGCGCAAACGGTCGGCGAGCTGCGGATTGAATTGCTCCTTGGCATTGCCCCGATAGTATTTCTGAGCTTGTTTCTTGTCGTTGATATCCACCCCGTCGGGGATTTCCGCAACCGCCAACTGCCTCTCGATCTTCGCGACCCTGCGCTCGAGCTGTTCGAGTTCCTTCCCCTCCTTGCCTTTCATGGAAGCAAGGGCGTTTCCCTTGTTGCGATATAGTTGCCGCAAGCGCCGGGGTTCGTATTTAACGGAGTATTTCACGATGTCGACCATGACGCCTTCGCCACTCACCAAGACGTTGGTGGCCCCCAGCAGGTATTGCCCGCCGATCATGACGCGAAAGGTGGTTCCTTGCTGTCCGCCGGCGGGATAGGCATAGCCGATGTGCGGAGGGCTTGCGGCCCATGCCGAACCGGTGGCCAAGAGCAAAAACACGATCAAGTTCGGGGTGGTTTTCATGACATGATTTCCCGAAGTCGCCCACCGACCGTGATCCCATCGGCTTCGGTAGGGCTAACGCGCACGTCGAGCCCCTGGGGATGCGGCAACTGGGCGGTGGTATCGATGCCAAGTTGCTCATACATGCTACCGATCAGATCCCACGGGTAGACCGGGCGGTCAGTCACTTCCATGCCCTTCTCGTTCGATGCGCCGATCACCTGCCCGCCTTGGAAGCCCCCGCCTGCGATCACATGGCTGAAGCATTTGCCGTAGTGGCTGCGCCCGCCGTTCCACGGGGCATCCCACTGGATCTTGGGACCGCGGCCAAATTCGCCCCCCCACCAGATGATGGTACTGTCGAGCAGACCGCGCTGGGCCAAATCGTCGAGCAGCGTGGAGAAGCCCCGGTCGAGCTCGGTCAGCTTGGTGTTCATAATCTCGAAATGCTTTTTATGGGTGTCCCAGCCGCCATAGTTGATGGTAACGTAGGGCACGCCTTTTTCCACCAGACGGCGGGCAATCAAGCAGGATGCGCCAAAGTCGCTCCGCCCGTAGCGCTCGCGCAGCTTGGTGTCTTCCGTCTTGATGTCGAACACCTTTCCGGCATCGCCGAGGATGAGTTCGTAGGCCTGCTCTTCGCAGTGGTCCATTTGTGCAAACGCCCGGTTGCCGTCCATTTTTTTGCCATAGGTTTCCAAATCGTTCAGCAGCTGGTGGCGACCGCGCTGGCGCGCCTCGGTGATGCCTTTCTGGACAATTCCCTCCACGGAAAATACCGGGGCGCCGGGCTTGCCTCCGGTGGCGAAAGGTTTATAGCGCAACCCCATGAAGCCGGATTCGGAGAAACGCCCCTGAGGCTTGGTGAGCACGATGTAGGGGGGCAACAGCCCCTTGTAGCCGGCGTCGCAGCCCTTGAAGCGCGAAACCACGGCACCGGCGCAAGGATAGACATCGCCCGTACCGGCAGGCCGTCCGGTCTGGGTGACATACGATGCGGTTTCGTGGCCGTTGATGCCGTGGGTCATGCTACGGATGATGGAATATTTGTCAGCCTGCTGGGCGAGCAGCGGCAATTTTTGGCAAATCTGGATTCCATCCACATTGGTTGCGATGGGTGCTGTGTAGGGACCGCAGTAGTCGGAACCGGCTTCGGGCTTGGGGTCGAAGGTGTCAAGGTGGGACGGTCCGCCCCACATCCAGATTTGGATCACGGCCTTGGCCTTGGCGGGCTTGACGGCGGAGGCCTGCAAGGATGAACCGAGGGCCAGCCCACCGATGCCGGCGGCACTGTAGCGCAGCATGTCGCGGCGCGTTAAGTCGCACAATTCGTTTGAAGGGTTCGATGTTTTCATGTCCGGCCTCCTTCCATACCTAGTGCTTGTAGATAAATTCCTTGGTGTTCAAGAGTGCCCAAACCATGTCAATGGCGGCATCGCGGCGGTTCAACTTGCTCTTCTGGAAATAGGCCAGCGCGGTTTTCTTTTCCTGCGCGGTGGGATAGCGCGAAAGAATGGTCAGATACATCGTCTCGAGCGTCTCGTCGGGGGAGCGCCATGCCCCTTTCGATTTCTTTTTCTTGCGCTGTTGTTGGCTGTACATGCCGAGCAACTGCGTGTTGTTCATGATTTTCCGCTGGATATGGGTGGAGTTGAGCAAGTGCAGCTTCTGCGAACTCGACGGTTGGTTGTTGCGTTCGGATTCATAGCCGGAGTCGCGCGGCGGGCGGCCGTAGAGATCGAGGAACGGGCTGGTGATGCTACCGTCGGCCAGCATGATGGAGCGTTGCTTTTCCGGTATCCATGTGAACGGTTCGGGGATGGCGCTGGAATAGGTCTCGGTGGTGCGGGTGATCTGGCAAATGGCATCGATGAGCACTTCGGCCCCGAGCCGGCGGACATAGTAGCGAGAGAAGTTGGCTTCATCGGCCAGATTGCCTTCGTTGTGAATAGAGGAGAGCTGGTAGGTTTTCGAGTTGAGAATGATGCGGTATATGTGCCGCAGGTCGTAGCCGCTGGAGGACAGCTCGGCAGCAAGATAGTCGAGCAACGCTTGGTTCTGCGGAGGGTTGTCGCCGCTGAAATCGTCTGGCTCGTGAACGATGCCGCGCCCGAGCAGCCAGTACCAGATGCGGTTCACGATGCTCCGCGAAAAGGCCTCGTTGCCGACGAGCCAGTCGGCAAACACCATGCGCGGATCCTGGCCGGGCAGCAGCTCGACCACGGTGCCATCGGGCAGCCGGGGGGCTACCGGCTTTTTCGTTTCGGGGTGGAGGAATAGCTTGTTGGGATCGAAAAAGACAATCTCCTCCTTCCATTCAGCCGTACCCTTGTAGCCGACATGGCCAAAGAACGCCGCCATGCCAAGCAGTCGTTCGCGATCCCACCCATCGGTGCGCATGCCCATGAAGGTCAGCGCGACGATCCGTGCGATTTCCTGTGGTTCCCGATTGGGCATGGCACGGTAGAAATTAACCGGCGCCACGCGGAAGTTGCTGCCGCTGGCGGTGAGCATCTCGCGGGCAAACTGGTCGTAGGGCATGTTGGCGTACAGCGCGGTCCGCACCCATCGATGGTAGGCTTGCACCGCATTCGGCCAAAGCTTGCTCGGAAACTCCGCCTTGACGCGAAGAAGGTCGCACCATTTGAGCGACCAATAGTCGGCAAACTCGTGGCGGTCGAAAAGCTGTTCAATCAATTCGCTGCGCTTATCGGCGCTGTTGCCGTTCAGGAATTCGCGCGCCTCCTTCGGGGTCGGCAACGTGCCGATCATGTCGAGGTAGACGCGACGGAGAAAGATTTCGTCGGTACAGGGGTCGGAGGGGGGGAAGCCCAGTTCGTCGAGTTTGGAGAGGGCAAGGCGGTCAATCTTGGCGCTGGCTCTACTCTGTTTGGCATCGGCTCCCTGAAGCATGCACAACAAAGCCGAAGCAACGACCGCCGACAGAACCCATGACCTAATGCTTTTCATCTACGCCAATTCCTTGAACAGACCCAGGATCCTACTCGGAAAATCCTCTTCCCGCATCCTTCGACCCTGTGAAAGTAAACGTTCCCCACCGTCCCATATGGACAAGCCACAGGCGATTTAATTCAATGGGACGGGATGAAAAAAGAAGGTTTTCCAATGCATGGAACCGTCGCCCATGCATTGGAAACCGGTTGGGGGATGGAAGGGGAGCCTAAAGAGCAGCTTGCAGGGCGTCGATGGCCTTTGCAATCGCATCCTTGGCTTCTACAGCTTCTTTTGCGCTCTTGATGATTTTCTCGTAGTCCGAGATCGGCATCTGAACCGCAACCGCTGCTCCGTTTCCATCATAGAATATCTGTACATTGTCGTTATCCATGATTTTTTCTCCTGTTTTTATTTTCTAGTCGTTCGTCCTGATTTTGTTCAGCAAATCGAGGTGGCCGCTCAGCCAATCGCCAGAATCCTTCTTCTCTTCGGTTTCCGGAGTGGCGTCCAGTACGGGCGGGGCGGGAGCCGGTTCCGGCTCGGAGAGCGTCTCCTCCACTAAATATTCATGGGGTTCGGTTCCCGGAACCACCTGCTCCACGGGTTCGCCAAGGCGGGGTTCCATTTCCAGCGCAATGGAATCGACCGCGGGGATAGCGTCCAATACGGGCTCCGCACTAGACACGGATGCATCCTCCACCAAATCGGATGGATCCATCGAACCGAACTCTTCGGGCGGCAGAATAAATTCATCGCCCTTATCAATTTCCAGCGGAAAGAAATGACTCTCGCGGGAGGCCGCATCCAGCAACTCTCCAGTGGGCGATGCGGACGACTCAACCAAAGGCTCATCTCTGGAAATGGATTCCTTAAGGATGGGTTCGGGATCGGGAGTCGTCGCCAAGGCCGCAATTTTTTCCGGCTCCTCTTCCTTCTCCTCAATGCGGTCAGGCACTTGGATCAGGAGCTGGCTGGCTTCGTCGACCCCACTCTCTTCCGAGGACTTCGCGATGACCCCTTTTTTCGCTGCGGACATCGCATGGATACGAGGCTTATGAGCGGTGCCAAAGCGCGAAACCACCATCCAAATCAAACCAATCATGACGCCCGAGAGCACAAACGGGAAAATCAAGACATTCAGGATCACGTTCCAATCCGCACCGGATATCTGGCTGTTCAGAACACCGTCAATCACCAGCAACCCAGCGATGACGAAGATAAAGGGCACCTGTCCCCTGTGGAAAAACGCCATGCGCACCTTTGTGGTGAGATTGCCAACGGCCAATGCGCCAATCGCACCATAGGTGGCCCCGGCGGTGGTGACCTCCGCAATGCTGATGCCGGCCACACCCTGGACACCGCGGTAGGCAAGGAATCCGCCCGCCGCGTAGGAGCACGCCACCACGAGGGGCTGCACCCCAAGCAGGCTTACCGCCCAAAGCAGCGAGACCATGTTCAGAACCATGAACATACCCCAAAGCATGGGATTGTCGATCGGGGGAAGCTGCCCATTCTGGACCCCCTTCCACACCCATGCGTTCACCGCAAGAAGAACAAAGCCGGCCATCACGAGGTACAATAGGTTTTTACTGGTATGGTTTTTCATCATCTAGCTCCCGGTTTACTACGCTGCCATTCCCACCTGATTGAACGCCTCAATGAGGATATCGAGCACCGTTTGGTTCAAATCATCCACCTGCACACAAGTCAGGTTGTGCCGACTCGCAAGCAAGCGGGGGACCTCGCAGAGGTCGAGCGACTTCAACTGCTCCGTATAGCGCGAATCGACCCCGATGCGAAGACGTCCGTCGAAGGCATCCACAAATGCGAACTCTTCCCATTCGTCATAGTTCCAGATGCTGCAGATGCCATCCTTGAGGGTCACACGGACCGTGCCGCCGCATGAACCATTCATGCAGGTGTAGTATTGCTTAAATATATTGAAAAGGCGACCCGAGCCGTCGACCCTATTGAAATGCTCCGCAATATCCTTCTTGATTGGAGGTTCCTTCCCCTTCGGTTGCTTCGTTTGTTTTGCGGCAGGAGCGACCGGCTCCTCTTTTTTTTCGGTCTCCAACGAGGGATCCGGCTCAGGGGCGGAATATTCGACGGAGACTTTTTCGGTCGGCGGCAACATGGCCTCTTTCTCCGCGGTTTCCTCTTTTTTCGGACGAGCTGGCTGGGATTCCTTCGGGAGGGCGGACCGGGGCTCACCAAGGGCGGCAGCCAAGCCAGCCAAAACCCGATCCTTTATCTCCCGGCAGCGTTGGCCTTCTACGGCCTTCTCTACGAGTGCTACATATTCCTTATAGGGAATCTGCAGAACTTTCGTGTTTTCCGCATATAAATAGTTGTTTTTATCTTTCATGTCCTTATACCTGCCTCATCGGTTCCACGTATTTCCAGAGGTTTAAGCATCATTTGTGCCATACACCGCCTCTTCTGGTTTTTATTCTCTATAAATGCATCCCGCCGCCGCACCCCATGCGACACCCTGACATATCGGCACAGAAATTGCTTTTAGAGGCGCATGATGATGATTAAAACACATAGACCCATCCTGATAGTAGCCATGGCGACACTGGGCGCGGCGGCTCTTTCGGTGTCCGCACAATCCATTAACCTATGGAGGGGAAACGAAACCGGCGCCGACTGGAACGATGTGTACAAGTGGAACCTCCAGCATGTCCCCAGAGGAACCGAAGCGATCCATTTCCGCAAACAGAGCAGCGTCATCTCTGTAAACAGCACGATCGAATTAGGGAACGGAATGCACCTCTATGGTCAGGAACTGTTGCTCGAAGGGAACGGAAACATAAACCTCCGCAGCCCCATTTCGTATCAGCGCACCATAACCATACCGGCATCCAGTTCGGGCTACGCCAACCTAACCCTCACCGACAACCTATCGGTCAACGCACATATCTCGCTTGTGGCCAAAGCCTTTGGAACATCGGCGAGCAAGGGATCCGTGACATTGAAAAATCGGTCCACTATCTCCGGGGAAGTCACCATCGGCAACGGTGGCACCGGCTCAGGGCAGATCGTCCTGCGCGACCAATCCACCTACCGCATCACCAGCCTCAAACTTGACACACTGGCCAGCAAAGGGGGTTCGGCCGAAATCCATATCCTCGGGGGCACGGCGCGCTTTGCCGTAGGCGACAACCCCTTCGAAAAGTTTCTGGCCGATAGCAGCCGAAAAATCATCCTTGGCAACTACGGAACCCTGTATATTGAATCCGACATGCCCATCGAACTCAAAAGGCGGCAGCTTGAAAAAATGATCTCGAAAAAGCAGATCGTTGCCGCCTCTGGCTGCAAACTCGGAACCCCCGTCATTCGCGACGGAATGCTCTCCCTCAAGGCCGAAGACACCATCATCGTCCCTCAACCCGACACCCGGCTGGCGGGGGCCGGCAAGACACCGAAGGAGACGGTGTCCACCACGCCTCCCCCGAAAATTGCCAAGATCCAGCCCTCGCAATCCACGGTCGAAACACAGCCGGCCACCGCTCAGGAAAAAATACCGACTGCCCCGCTTTCAGGCTACATCGTTTTCTTCAGCGCACTTGTGCTGCTGGCCGTTCGGCCCGTTAAAACCGATGCCGCGACCGGCGGAGATTCCCAATTTTCAGGCGGTGCGGGAAATCGTGGCAAAGCAGCGGCAAAAGATCTGCGCACTTCGCCCAAGGTGGTCGACATCAACAAAGCGGCCTGAACCAACGCCCAACCGCAAAAACTTTCCGAACCTCCCAAGGTTGCCAACGACCCATGTCTCGGATAACAAAGACTATCATCCTTGAACACTCATTGGCATATAACATGCTTTAATTCGGTACTATCTCGCAACGAGCGCGACAACAAGAGGTTCGAAGATGAAACTACAGCATGAAAAACAAGCGGCAGCAACCCTTCTTTGGGCCGCCGGAGCACTACTCCCCCTTTTTCCCGCGACCAGCGTTGCCAGCCCCGAAGCCACCGGCATCGCGGCGGCCATTCCGGTACAGATGAACATGACCGCTTTTCTGATGATAGGCACGCTGCTTTTGATCACCACCGTCATGTTCTTTGCGTTCAAGACCCGCTTCAACCGCGCGAACAACGAACTCATTGATATTACCGGCGAGCTCTCCCAAACCCGCCAGAACCTGACCGAAACCAACCGCCAACTGGAAAAAACAGAAGCCGACCTGAAAAACACCACCAGCCACTACCAAAGCATTCTCTTTGATGCGCAGGTGGGCATGTTCCAAGTGGATCTGAACGGCAAGTGCAGCTATATCAACAACGCCATGCAGGAGATCTCCGGGCTTTACCCCAAAAAGGCACTCAAGGAAGGTCTCCACAGCGCCCTCCATCCCGATGACCGCAAAGCGTTTCAAGAGACTTGGTCTGCGTTCACCGATGGAAACGAACCCTTCCATTTGCGCTGCCGTTTCAAGCATGCAAAAGGGCGCGAAGTGCATGTGGTATGCAACGCCAGCAAGGTGCT
Source organism: uncultured bacterium (assembly GCA_965372395.1). Taxonomy (GTDB): domain Bacteria; phylum Verrucomicrobiota; class Kiritimatiellia; order Kiritimatiellales; family Pontiellaceae; genus Pontiella. The sequence goes on along the minus strand of CBDVCB010000048.1, from coordinate 11,117 downwards.
CAACGAACGAAAGGATGCCGAGAGCTATATCGGATGGGTTTCCGATGTAACCTCCTTCCATGAAGAGGGGCTGCAGCTTGAAGCCCGCACCGCCCGCTACGCGCAGTTTGTCGACGAAACCATCGAAGGCTACTTCCAGCTCGTTCCGGAAAACCCCATCCCCATCACCGATTCCGCCACGCAAATGGCCAAGGCGATCATGGGCAAAATGACCTTGGCCACCTGCAACGAAACCTTTGCGGCCATGTACGGAACAAGCCCCGCAAAACTCGAAGGGAAAGCCATCAATGCCCTGCAAGGCGGCTGCGGCCCGTTCAAGAACACCGATTCCATAAAAAAATTCGTGGCCGCCGAATACAAGGCGATCGACCTTGAATCCGTCCGCCAGGATTCCCACGGCAATCGCCTGAGCCTGCTCAACAACGTGGTGGGTTTGATCGAGGACAACAAGCTCGTTGGCATCTGGGGGTCGCAGCGCAACATTAGCCAGCAGAAGCGCGAAAAGGCCGAACTCAGCAGCCAGGCCCAGTTCATGCGCCGCATCCTCAATGCGCTGCCGGCCGATGTACAGGTCAAGGACACTCGCTGCCGCTATCTCTATGCCAGCCAGAAACTCGCCGACCGCACCGGCATTCCCCAGGAAGACTGGATCGGCAAAACCATCTTCGAGGTCATGCCGGCAACACCCCGCGACCACGACAAGAGTGGCATCGAGGTTATGAAAAGCAAAAAGATCGCCCGCACCGAACGGCCCTACGAAGCCCGGGGAAAGTCGGGTTGGATGGAAACCGTCCAGATTCCCCTCGTCTCCAACGAAGGGTTGGTCGAGGGCGTGGTTGGCCTTTCCCTCGAAATATCCGACCGCAAGAAAAAGGAAGAAGAAGCACGGAAGCACCGCCAACAGCTTGACCAACAGCTAAAAACCCGCACCGGGGAACTATGTGAATCGCAGGACGAACACGGCAAGACCGCCATCACTCTGCGCGATACCACCCAGAAGCTGCGCATCCGCGAAGCGGAGCTCGAAAACCGCGAACACGAATTCAAGCAACAGCTCTCCGAACGCAAACGTGCGGAAGAACTGCTGCGGCGCAACGAAGAAACCCTGCTCACCCGCCAAAGGCAACTCGAACAACAACTCTCCAACCGGCTCGACCAACTCGACAAGGAGACCGACAAGCGCAAGAAATGGGAAGAGCTGATCGCCATTAAGGAAGACGAGCTACGCAAGCTTGAAAAACATACCAACGCACGGCAGAAGCAGCTCGAAGAGGAAATTGCCCTGCGCGAACAAACACAGGCCAACCTCGCGACCAGCCAAACCGGCCTCGAAAAATACCGGAAGGAACTCGAATTGTTGTCGCAAGAGCGGGAACAGGAAAAAGTCGCCCTTGCCGACGAGCACCAGAAGGAATTCCGTGCCGAGCACTCCGGTCGCCAGCAAGCCGAAGGGCAACTGAAGAAAACGGGGGACCTCCTGCAAAAAACGCAGGCGCGCCTGAAGGAACTTGCCGAGCAGCATGCCGCCGAACTTGAACACGAGGTTTCCGAACGAAAGACCGCCACCACGAAGCTGATCCAAAGCGCGGAGGAACTCGATGAACTTAAGCAAAAGTTCAACCTGCGCATCGAAGCGGAAACCAAGGCATTGAAACACGAACTGGCCCAAAAACAAATCCGCGAAAAGGCGCTTCGCCAGAACGAAAAGGATTTGGACGTCCGCATCAAGGAACTCGAAAAGGCGCTGCAGCTCAAAGTGAAGGAACACGGTGAACAAATCCAAGCACACGAAGGGGCGGAAGTGCAACGCCAGCAAATGGAGAGCAAGCTGGAGCAACTCAACAGTCGCCAAAAGGCGCTGGTTGAGCGGGAAACCCAGAAGCTGAATCTCAACATTGCGGAAATCCGCCTCCAGGAAGTCAAGCTTCGCAAGGCCGTTGGAGATCTCCAGCAGACCAAGGAAAATCTGGAAAACCTCGTCGAGATCCGTACCGCCGAACTGGAGAACGCCAACAAGGAACAGAAAAAGCTCGCCGATGCCCTATCCGGCACCCAGGCGCAACTCGAACAGGTTGTCAAAGACCAGTCGGCCCTCGTGGCCAAAGAAACCGCGACGCTGCAGGGAGAACTCAAACAGCTCAAGCAAACCGAACACGGCCTGCGCAAGCAAGAGGAGCAGTTAAAGGCGGAAAGCGCCAATCTCGAAAGTACCATCCAGGAACTCTCCGCAAAGCTGGAGAACGAAACCAGCCAGCGCGAAGAAACCTCGAAAAAGCTGGCCGATCTGCAAATCGCCTTCGATGCCAGTCAGGACAATGTCGGCGCATTGATTAAACAGAATACCCATGAACTGACCGAACAGATCAAGCAGCACAAGCAAAACGAAGCTAAACTGAAAAAAACCAAAGCGACCTTGAAACAACAGGCCGATGCGCTTCAGCAAACCATCGATACACGCACCAGCGAACTGGCCGAGGCCCGCAAGGAGCGCGAAAAAGCCGAACTTGAACTCGTGCAGACCATTGAGCGTTCCGGCCAAAGCGCCAAGAAAATCGAAGCGGCCATCGAGGAGATCAAGCAGGAGCATCAAGACGAAATCGGACGCATCAAGGCGGAGCAGAAGGAAGTGCGCCGAAAAGAAATATACTACCGCTCCCTCTTCCAATCCTCGGCCGATGCCTTCCTGCAGATCGACCCCAAGAGCGGAAAGATCCAATCCGCCAACCTTGCCGCCACCAACTTGTTCGGCGAAGAAACCACGAATGCCCTGACCGACAAAACGCTCGATGCCTTGTCGCCCAAGCAGCAACCGGACAGCACGCTCTCCCCCGACATGGCCAAGGCCCGGATCCACAGCACACTCGAAACGGGACACGCCAGCTTCGAGTGGCGGTTCCAGAAAGCCGACAAGGCCGTATTCCACGGACTCGTCTCGCTCAGCACCATCGAGGTCGAGGAAAAACAGCTGATTCTCGCCGTGGTTCAGGACATTTCCGAAATCAAGCGACACCAGGCGGAACTGCAGCAAACCATCGACGAAGCCCATGCGGCCAACCGGATGAACAGCAAGCTGGTCGACGAAGTCACCGAAGCCGTGCAAACCTCGCTTGACCCGGTGGTTGAATCGGCAGCCTCCATCGAAAAGGCCGAAAACCTCAACACGGAGCAAAAGCAAGGCATGGCGGTGATCAACCGAAACTGCCGCTTCCTGATCGACATGATGAACTATCGTTGCGAACTAAGCCATGCGGCCGACGGCTCGGACGAAATCAAATCCGGCAAATGCGACCTGCACGAGATCATCAAGGATCTCGACGAGCAATTCTGCCAACGCGCAGAAACCAAAAAACTGTTCTTTGCGGTGAGCTATGCGCAGTACCAATCAGCCAACAATGTGCCTAAACTCGTTGAAACCGACGAAACCAAGGTTCGCAAAACACTCGGGATCCTGCTCGGCTATGCGCTGGCGCATACGGAAAAGGGAAGGATCGGCCTGCACGCCTCGCGTAAATCGAGCGAGGAAGAGACGATAACCATGGCCTTCGAACTCGCCTATACAGGCGCCACCAAAGAGGATGAATTGCTCGGGCGTGTATTCGGCACGGATGCCGACGGCACGGACGACTCGGAAGGCATGAAGTATGGCCTGACACTCGCCCGGCGCTATGTGCGCATGCTGGGAGGGGAAGTTTCATTCGAATACCGCCAAGGCGATGTCACCGCGCTTACCATCGACATCCCCTTCAAGAAGGTGGAATCGGAAATCGTCATGCCGGGAAAGGATGACGAAAAAATAGTCGGCGCGGCCTAGCCCCGCCCGTCCTTGACAGTTCGCCCACGGCTACCTACCGTGGGCGGCTATGAAAAAACCATTCATCGCACTCCTTCTATTGCTGTCCATGGCGACCGCCCGGGTCGCCGCCCTCCCCGAAACATGGGCCTACCTCATGAAGGGCGAGGAAAAGTATTTCCCAGCCATCTCGCCCATCACCGACGTCGCCTGCTTCAGCGCATCCGTCGATGGCGACGGCCACCTCAAGGGCGGCCATCTGCGCCCCCCCGCCCTGCCCGGCGCGAATCCGGGAACCCGCTACCACCTCGTCGTCACCCTCCCGTGGAACCCCACGCTGGCGCACATCTACCTCGATCCCAAACTGCCCTTCCGCAACCGCATCATCGCCGGCATGGCGGAACGCTCCCTCCCCTTCGACGGCGTGCAGATCGACTTCGAAAGCATTTCAAAAGACGACGGCACCGCCTACCTCAACTTCCTCGCCGCCGTCAAGAAGGCGCTACCCAAAGACAAACTCTTCAGCGTCGCCGTCATGGCGCGCTGGGCCGAACACAAGCAAAAGAACCCCAACGACGCCTTCGACTATCCCTTCGTCGGGATGCTCGCCGACCGCGTTGTCGTCATGGCCTACGACGAACACTACCGCGGCGGCGGGCCGGGTCCGGTCGCATCGCTGGCATGGTGCGAAAAAATCCATGCCTATGCCATCAAGACCATTCCGTCCGACAAGCTCGTCATGGGCATCCCGCTCTATGGCCGCGGCTGGCAAACCCCCTCGCTCGCCAAGGCCTACAAAAACCGCGAGATCGCCGCCGAGCTGGGAGAAAAAGGAATTCGACCAACCCGCGATGCGCGCAACGGCGGCTCCTACTCCTTCACAGAAACCGTGACGGTCAACGTCCACTATGAAACGCTTCAATCCTTGGAAGCCAAGCTGAAGCTCTACGGTCAGCGCCCCATCCGCGGCGTCGCCTACTGGCGCATCGGCCAGGAACCAGCAGGGTTCTGGGAGATCCTGAAACAATGAAACTTCGCCACAACGTCGGTCCGGCAACCGTTGCCCTCTCTCTGGCAATCCAGCTCTTCGCAGATCAGGAACATACCTTCCAACCGGAAAACCCGGTTACGAGCGAATGGCTGACGCGACGTCTCCAGCAGCAGTCGCCGAAACTGATGCTGATGGTTTCGCAGGATGCGATCCATCGGATCTCCTGCCTAGCGCTTGTGGCGGATATGGGGTCACGCCCAACAGCCTGTAGACCCGTCGTCGGGCAAAGCCCGAAAAAAACCGTAAAATAGATTTCGATAACACAACAGGAAGGACCACCCATGAATAAACATGCCGCAAAACTCGGCTTCGCTATCTGTGCCGCGATGCTTTGGCTGGCACCAGCGGTTTTGGCCGCGCAAACCGAAACTTGGCCTGGGGAAAAATCGTCCTTCCACTCTTTTGCCCAGTACGATTTTACCGTCGGAGAGTTAAAGGGCAAAGCCGTTGTCCCCGACCAGGTTGCCGACGGCAAGCCATGGGTGTGGCGGGCCCGGTTCTTTGGCCACGAGCCGCAGACCGATATTGCCCTTTTGAAAAAAGGGTTCCACATCGCGTATGTCGATGTGGCGGGTCTTTATGGTTCCCCCAAGGCCGTTGCCCGCTGGGATGCGTTTTATGAATATCTCACGACGACCAAGGGGTTCGCAAAAAAGCCTGCTTTGGAAGGGATGTCGCGCGGCGGTCTGATCCTCTACAACTGGGCCGCCCAAAATCCGGAAAAGGTTTGCTGCATCTATGCCGACGCACCGGTTTGCGACTTCAAGAGCTGGCCGGGAATCAATAAAGCCATCCTGTCCGCCTACGGATTGACGAAAGCCGAGGCGGAGGCATACACCGGCAATCCCGTTGACAACCTGCAACCGCTGGCCCTCGCAAAGGTTCCCCTGCTGCATGTGGTGGGCGATGCCGACACGGTTGTGCCCGTTGCAGAGAATACCGCCGTGGTGGAGAGCCGCTACAAGGCCTTGGGCGGCTCCATTCAGGTCATCCACAAAAAGGGGGTTGGCCACCATCCCCACAGCCTGAAAGACCCCAAACCCATCGTGGATTTTATCCTTGGGCATACGCCGTCGGAACCGGTCCGGGTGGCCTGCGTCGGCGACAGCATAACCTTTGGTTCCGGAATAAAGAACCGCGGGAAAAACAGCTATCCAGCCCAGCTTGCCACCTTGCTTGGAGATGGATATGTCGTCCGGAATTTTGGCGTGGGCGGAGCCACGTTGCTGCGAAAGGGAAACAAGCCCTACTGGAAAACGAACCAGTTCCGACCCACCCACAACTTCAATCCCCATGTGGTGGTTATCAAGCTGGGAACCAACGATTCAAAACCGGCAAACTGGAAACACAAGAATGAATACGTGGCGGACTATGTCGCGTTGATCGATAGCTTCAGGCAGCTGGACAGCAAACCCAAGGTCTGGATCTGCTATCCGGCTCCCGCCTATCCGGGGCGCTGGGGAATAACCGACGAGGCCATGAAAGGAGAGGTCATTCCCCTGATCGATGGGGTTTCAAAAAAAGCGAATGTCGAAATCATCGACCTATACGCGGCACTGAGCAACCGGAAGAGCCTTTTCCCCGACACGGTTCATCCCAATGCCGCCGGGGCAAAAGTGATGGCAGAAACCATCCATTCCGCAATCACAGATCCATGATTACACACACAAATCCAATGGATGGAACCTCCAACTCTTGTAAAATCACGCCTCACCCGTCACGCATCAGGCTTCAAGCTCGGCTTGAAGCTCGGCATCGGCCTTGAGTACTTCCGCCGCCATGCTTTTCTTGTAGGCCGTCAACTTGCGTTTCAATACCGGGTCGGCCAATGCCATGATCTGCACCGCCAGAATGGCCGCATTGATCGCACCGGCCTTGCCGATCGCGACGGTGGCCACCGGAACGCCCTTGGGCATCATCACGGTGGAGAGCAGCGAGTCCATGCCGTCGAGCGCCCAGCCCTTCACGGGAATGCCAATCACGGGAAGAATGGTGTGCCCGGCCAGCACGCCCGACAAATGCGCCGCCCCGCCGGCCGCGCCAATGACAACCTTGTATCCATTCTTCGCCGCGTTTTCCGCAAAGGCGGACGCTTCGTGCGGCGTGCGGTGCGCCGACATGATTTTGACGGTGCTCGCCACGCCAAACTCCTTGAGCGTGTTCACGGTAAATTCCAGCACGGGCCAGTCGGATTTACTGCCCATTACGATTGCCACGGTTGGTTTTTTCTTTGTTGCCATGATTCTTCTCCTGTTTTCTTCAATGTAGACGAGGCTGGCGCGAAGCCATTCTTGAGGAACGAAAGATCAACACTCGTCTACGTTAACCGCTTCATTTCGCGGTGGGCGATGTCGTTGCGATAAAAAGCGTCCTTGTAGCTGATGGTTTCCACAGCGATATAGGCCTTCGAAAGCGCGTCGGGCAGATCGGTGCCGAGCGATGTAACGCCTAGCACGCGGCCTCCGGCCGTCACGGTTGTTCCACCATCGAGCGCGGTGCCGGCGTGGAAGACAACGGTGTTGTCGACCGCGTTGGCCTGATCAAGGTTTTCAATCGCATTGCCCTTGGCGTAGGAACCGGGATAGCCGCCCGCCGTCATCACCACGCAGACGCTGTGTTCGTCCTTCCACTGGATCATCTCCTCGGAAAGGTTGCCGTCGATCACGCCGTTGATGGCCGGAAGCATGTCGCCGTCCCAGCGCGTCAGAACACACTGCGTTTCGGGATCGCCAAAGCGGCAGTTGAACTCGACGACGCTCGGCTGGCCGTCCTTGATCATCAGCCCGGCGTAGAGCACGCCCTTGTAGGTGATGCCGCGTTTTTTGAGTTCGGCCAGCGTGCGGCCATAGACTTCCGTCTTTACTTTTTCGAGTACGGACTCGGTCACAATCGACGCCGGGGAATAGGCTCCCATGCCGCCGGTGTTCGGCCCTTCGTCGTGTTCGTAGGCGCGCTTGTGGTCTTGCGACGATGCCAGCAGCACCACGTTTTCCCCGTCGATCAGCGCCAGAATGGAGGCCTCCTCGCCTTCGAGGAAATCCTCGATCACCACGCGGTTGCCGGCATCGCCAAACGCATTGCCTTCGAGCGCGTCGCGAATGGCCGCCTCGGCCTGCTCGACCGTTTCGGCGACCGTCACACCCTTGCCCGCCGCGAGGCCGTCGGCCTTGATGACGATCGGTGCGCCGCGTTGGCGGACATATTCGCAAGCCGCGCCAGAATCGGTGAAGGTTTCATAGGCCGAAGTCGGGACGCCGCCCTCCTTCATGATTTCCTTGGCAAACTGCTTGCTGCCCTCCAGCTCGGCCGCCGCTTGGTTCGGGCCGAATACGCGGAATCCCTCGGCTTCGAGCTGATCCGCCATCCCCATGCATAGCGGTGCTTCGGGGCCGATGACGACCAGACCGGGCTGGTTTTCAATGCACCATTGCTTGATGCCATCGAGATCGGTCGCGCAATAGGATAGGTTTGTGCCCAGCGCGGCCGTTCCCGCATTGCCCGGCGTGCAAAAAATCTCCGGATTTGTGCTGTCGTTCGCCAGCTTCCAGGCCAGCGTGTGCTCGCGCCCGCCACTCCCAACCACCAATATCTTCATCCTCGACTCCTTCTAAATTAAAACGCCGACCATACCCAACGGCACTGCGGCTTACAAGGCGCAGATAGGGCGCAATGCGCCTCCCAAAATTATTCCGCCCAAAATCCGTGTTTATCGACCGCCGGTTGTGGTTCAATCCGGTTCGTGCATTGAATCCAAACCCTGAAAGAGCAGTATGCGTCTATCCCATTATCTATTTGGACTGATGGCCGGTTTCCTGGCCATGGGAGAAACCGTTTCAGGCGAATCGGCGGAACCCGCTCCATGAAAACCAACCTTTTCGACTATGCCCTGCCGCCCGAGCTGATTGCCCAGCACCCACCTGAACGCCGCGAACTTGCGCGCATGATGGTGCTTCACCGCGATTCCGGGCTGATCGAGCACAAGGCGATCACCGACATCACCGACTACCTGCACGCGCCCGATGTGCTGATACTCAACAACACCAAGGTGATCCCCGCCCGCATCTTTGGCCGCAAGGCCGCCTCCGGCGGAAAGATCGAACTCCTCCTGCTCGAAGAAACCAAACCGGCCGAGTGGAAAGTCCTGATGAAAACCTCGCGCCGCCCCAAGGTTGGAGACGAACTGCTGTTGTGTTCGGGCAAAGCCAAAGCCACCATGCTCTACGACGGCGAGCAGGGCGAAGCCGTGCTGAAGATCGAATCCGACCGCCCGCTGATGGAAATCCTCGACGAGGAAGGCGTGCCTCCCCTGCCCCCGTACATTGCGCGCAAGAATCAAACCCGCGAGCAGATTCAGACCGATCGGGAACGCTATCAAACGGTCTACGCGGCCGAACCGGGTGCCGCCGCCGCCCCCACCGCCGGGTTGCACTTTACGCCGGAGCTGCTCCAGACATTGGAGGACCAGGGCGTGAAAAAAGCCGAGCTCACCCTGCACGTCGGCCTCGGCACCTTCCGCCCCGTCTCGGCGGAAATCATCACCGACCACGAAATGCACCACGAGCGCTACGCCATTTCGGAAAAGGCGGCACAGGCCATCAGCACCGCGAAATCTGCTGGAGGCAAGGTTGTGGCAGTGGGTTCAACCTCGGTTCGCACCCTTGAATCGCTTCCACTGATTGGAAAAGCGGAAGGCTCGACCAATATTTTCATCTACCCGCCCTACGAATTCAAGACGGTCGATGCCATCCTCACCAACTTCCACCTGCCCCAATCGACCCTTCTCATGATGATGTCCGCCTTCGCCACTCGCGAGCAAATGCTCCACGCCTACGAAGAGGCCGTCCGGGAAAAGTATCGCTTCTTCAGCTACGGCGACTGCATGCTGATTCTCTAGTTCAAGGATTGGAACAATGGATAAAACCCAGCGCAGTTCATGAAGAAGCGGAAGCCTATGGGATCGATATCTCATTGATCCGCGCCAATCTGCGGTTGACACCCCTCCAACGCCTGCGGCGCCACGACCAGACCCTCACCACAATTGAAAAGCTTCGAAAGGCAATGGTCGCGCGGCTGTAGCCATAGTGGTTCAACTATTCGATCGCGTTCCTCAATTCGTCCACCACTTGCTCTCGCATGGATCCGGAAATGGGCTCGTCGAAGGTTTCCTGCAATACATCAATGAGGCGCTGGCCAGCGCAGACGACGACGCCGTTGACGTTCATCACCTCTTCGGGAAGTTCGGTGGAGATAAAGCAAAGAACGGAGTGGACGGGAATCCCGCCATGGCCGGAATCGTCGAGGAAGGCCACGAGCTCGGCGGTGGCGGCCTTGACCTGTTTGAGCGGCGGACGGGAAGGTTCTTTGCCGCCGGCATAAAGTTTTCCGCCACGAAACTCGACGGAGCCTTTCCAGTTCTTGGTTTCCACCACGAAAAGACCGGAGGGCCCCACGATGATGTGGTCGAAGTTTTGTTTCCCTCCGGCAAGGCGAAGCCCGTTGAAAACGGTGTAGTCCACATTCAGGAACGCCAGCTCGTGGGCGACCCACTCCTCGCCCTTTGCGCCCTTGAGGAAATTACCCAAACGCCGACTGCCCCACGCCAACAGGACCCCGGACACCACGGCGACGAGGAAAAAGAGAATGCCAATATGCGATAGACCCAATGCGGGAGCGGGAAAGAGGGCGCGCAGCAAATAGCCTGTAACCAGGCAAACGAGGAGCAACGGCCAGAATGCCCGCAATAGCCCCATCACACGAGGAGCCTCGCCAGGACTTCCATAGACCCGCGCAAAGCGGCTGCTCAACGATTCCTTTGGTGTATTCATATCAATCCATACAGGTATTATGCTTTGCTTTGCTTCCTGATTTTTAAAAACTCAACATCTTCCAAATCCTGCGGACGACCGACGGCCTCTTTTGATGCAATAAGATCCTCCAACGAAAAGGTTTTTACCATCACCCCGTTTTCATTGGGATGTTCAGAGGCATGCCCGCCAGCCGAACCGCCTGCCCGCCAAATGCGGGGAAACCCACCGCACGAGGCATACGCACCACACGCCCGTCTGCGGCCCATAGCTCCAGCTTCGCCTTATAGTCATTACTCTTTTTCATCGTCCCAATCCTCGAAATCCTAAAGTCCCAGAACATCCTTCATGCTGTAGAGCTTTGCATCCTTTCCGGCGACCCAGGCGGCGGCCTGGAGGGCGCCGATGGCGAAGACATCGCGGCTGGTGGCGCGGTGCGAGAGCTCCAGCAACTCGCCCATGCCGGCGAGCA
>CBDVCB010000047.1:0-21440 GCA_965372395.1 uncultured bacterium | reverse complement strand
ACAAAGAGCAAGATAATCACGTAACACTCCCGGGGTTCGCAGAGGATATTGCCGCTAATGAAAGCAAGTCTTTTTCAATGCTGATGCGGCGTGGTTTGGCAGAGTTGTGTAGGAACGCCACATCGATTCTCTCGTTTATTGGTTCTTCTGGGTTTTTTATGGTGGAGGAATCCCGCTCCATAGTGAAATGCGTTTTCTTGACAGGATAACAGGATCAACAGGATGGCTTTTTAATGCCGATCCTATCGGGGCAATCCAAAGCCCCCTTACGGAGAAACGCCTGTTTATGAATGCTTTTGTTGCAAAACTCTGTTGCGACCGAAGTCAAATCTAAGAGTCTGAATCAACCGGATTAAGATCCTGTCTATCCTGTTATCCGGTCTGAAAATTTACGTGCGAGCATCTTTTGCCATAAAATTCCCAGAAGAACCCGTTTATTCAGATTGACGTTTGCGCACTTATCCTGTTGTTTACCTCTTCCCTTCATTGGGGGCGACTGGTTTCGACGGGTAGGTTGAAGCTTCAGTGGCGTGTCGAGGTTGGCCTCCAGGCCTCGTAAAAAGGAGTCCAAAACACATAAATGCTGACGAAAGTTACGCACTAGCGGCATAGTTCCGCTACGTCTCTACCCTGAAGCCTGTTAGGGGCTAGAGGCGACGACAACAGGCTGGCGCCAAACCCGGGGATGCGGGGGGAGGAGCGAGAACCCACAGGATCCTAGCGACCAAAGTGGCCCGGACAGGCGGCAGCGGCGGCGGCGAATCCTTTAATGCCTGACTACACACGTAGAAGCTGCTGTGACTCTTATTCGGACGGGGGTTCGATTCCCCCCGCCTCCACCAGCCTTCACCAAGGGTTGGCTTGCGCAAACTCAGCCTCGCTCCGCGGCGGCTGGCAAACCAGACAACCCTGCAACCAACCGCCTCTCATAGATGCTAACGGAAATTTCCTAGGTTCATATCCCCAAATAAAACGTGCTTTTGAAAGTCCTGCCGCATCAATGCCTTACAGGGCACGCATCTCTGAGTAGTACTTTTTACTACGACGTGGCATATATGATGCGAATTATTGACGTTCATTTTATCAATAGCTCAGGATTTTATATGACCAAAAAGATTGCCTCCATATTTGGACTTGCACACCGCTGCCCCCTTGGTACACGACAACAGGAATGCCCATTGATGAATATAGGGGGATTACCCCTAGAGAACAGGTACGATATCATAACCAAATTACCGACCGAGAAGCTTAACGACATTATGGAATTCCATGAACAATGCTCAATCGAGCGTGAGGATTATTAGCAGTTTTTCCGCAACCAAAGCTCTGATTTAGCTAAATACCCAACCCGGCGGAGCCGGAACCAAATAAAATGTGTTTAACCGCGAAAGAACGCACACGAAGTGAGGCTGGCTCGGAGAGACGGCGGCGAAGCGGCAACGAACATAAAACCTGTTCCGCAGGGTACTTGATCTATTCTTTATGTTCTCTGCGTTCTTCGCATGTTGACACCAACGTGCACGATAGCCGCCAGTAGCCTTTGCGGTGAACAATGTTTGATTCCCGAGCGGATCATGCTTAACGTTATTTGATCAACTTAAGCAGTTTCTTGAAGCGTGGGTCGGCGGCATCGCGCAGGAGCGCGAAGAGGGCGGTTTCCGTTGGGATGATCTTTGCTCCGGTATCGCGCATGGCTTGCAGGGCGAGTTGCTTGTTTTCCGGCGCGCGCGACGACACGGCATCGGCCACCACAAACACCTCGATTCCATCCTCAAGCAGATCGATCGCGGTCTGGTAGACGCATACGTGCGACTCGATCCCGACTAGGATGGCCTGCCGTTTCCCTGTTGCACGGAAAGCCGCCAAGAACTCCGGTTCGCCGCAGCAGCTAAAGGTTGATTTCCCGATCATTGAAACCCCGTCGAGCATCGACTTGAAGGGTTCGTTGGTGGCGCCCATCTTTTCGGGAATCTGCTCGGTTCCAAGAATGGGGAGTTCCAGCAGCTTCGCGCACTCGATCATTCGTGCCAGATTTGCATCAAGGGTTTCCCTGTCGTGCATGATTGCCGCCAAGCGACCCTGCACATCGATAAACACCAACACCGCTTTGTCACGCTTCAACATTATTTGCTCCTTCGTATTGCGTATTCATTCAGCTTCCGATGCAGCGTCCGGCGGCTGATGCCGAGCTTTTCCGCCGCCTTGGTCCGGTTGCCTCCGGTTTTTTCCAAAGTCTGGATAATCATCTGTTTTTCCATTTCATCGACGGTGAGGTCGGCATTGATCTTTACCTCGCCACCACTTGCCTTTTCACGCACCTGCTCTGGAATGTCCCGCGCGTCCAGCATTTTGCCGCGCGCGAGTACCACCATCCGCTCAACAAGATTTCGTAGTTCGCGGATATTTCCCGGCCAATCGTACGCGTCCAATATCTTGTACGCCTCTGGCGTGAAACCTTCGAAATGCTTGTCGTTCTCCTCGTTGAACACGGCGAGATAATGGTTCAACAGCAGCAGGATGTCGTCCTGCCGATCGCGCAGCGGCGGCAAGGTAATGACCACCACATAGAGGCGGTAGAACAGATCCTCGCGAAACTCGCCCTCGTCGACCATGGCTTTCAGGTCGCGGTTGGTCGCGGCGATCAGGCGCGAGTCGACATCCACCGGGGTATCGCCGCCGACGCGCTCGATCTGCCGCTCCTCCAGCGCCCGGAGAAGCTTCACCTGCACCGAGGGGTCGATTTCGCTGATCTCGTCGAGGAACAACGAGCCGCCGTCGGCCTTCTCGAATCGGCCGATGCGCCGTTCCATCGCGCCGGTAAATGCGCCCTTCTCGTGACCAAACAGTTCGCTCTCCAGAAGGTTGTGCGCAAGCGCGGCGCAATGGACGGCCACAAACGGCCCCTTCGACCGCGGCCCCAATTGGTGGATTGCCTTGGCGACGAGCTCCTTGCCGGTGCCGCTCTCGCCTTGGATGAGCACCGTCGCGCGCGAACCGGCCACCTGACGAATCATATCGAAAACCTCCTGCATCGGGGCAGAGTTCCCGATAATGTTTTCGAGGCCGTACTTGCTGTCGAGTTGGACGCGCAGTTGCTCGTTTTCCAGCTCGATATGCTTGGCCTTTAGTACGCGACCAAGCACCAGCTCCAGCTTGTCGAGATTAATGGGCTTCGTCATGAAATCCGTTGCGCCAAGCTTCATCGCTTCGACGGCCAATTCCACATCGCCGTAAGCCGTCAGAATGATGCACGTCAGCTCTGGGTTGTTTGCCAGCGCGCGTTGCATCAGCGTGATCCCGTCCATGCCCGGCATGCGCACATCGCTCAGCAGCACGTCGATCCTATGGCTCGCGAGCACCTCCAGCGCGGATGTGCCATTCTCTGCCGCCAACACGCGGTAGTCGCGTTGCAGCGCCCGCACGAGTCCATCGCGCGCACTTTTTTCGTCGTCAACGATCAAAACCACGGGCTTATCCATGATAAGCCTCCTTTTCCGGTGCATTCAGCAAGTTTAGGCGGGCGTCTTCGCGCGGGAAGCGCAGGGTCATTCGTGTGCCGCGCCCCGGCTCGGAGTTGATTTCTATCTCGCCGCCGTGGTCGCGCATGATGCGCTGAACAATCATCATTCCCAAGCCGGTTCCTTCGGCCTTGGTGGTGTGGAAGGGTTCGTAGATGGCGCCCAGTTTTTCGGGGTCGATGCCGGGGCCGTTGTCCTCGAACACGGCGCTGATGAAGCGGTCGGACTGGTGCGTGGATATTTTCAGGATACCGCCGTCGTCCATCGCCTGCATCGCGTTTTTGGCGACATTGAAGAAGACCTGCTTTACCTGTGTTTCATCGACGGCCACCACCGGAATACTCTCGGGGAAGTCGGTCTCGACCAACATGCGGCGGTCGGCGATCTCGTGCTTCATGACTTCGAGCGTCTCATCAATCAGGCGCGCCAGCTTCATCGGCTTGCGCTCGGGGAGCGACGGACGCAGCGCCTTGAGGAACTGGCGGATGATGGTGTCGAGCCGCGCCACCTCCTTGCGCGAGACGTCGACGAGTTCCTTGAGTTCCGATTTTGCGGTTTCATCTTTCAGATGGCCGATCTCGCGGTCGAGCAGCTGCAAATGGATATTGATCGAGTTGAGCGGGTTTCCGATTTCGTGGGCGACGCCGGCGGCGAGCAGGCTGAGCGCATAGAGCCGTTCGGACTCGATGGACTCAGCGGTGGTTTCGCGCTCGCGCGTGACGTCGCGGAAAATGACCACCGCACCCTCTTCCTTTTCGTCGACGGCTGCGAGCGGGACGACGTAGAACTCCATGAAGCGGTGCTGCGGATAGGTAATCTCGATTTCACGGCGGACGAGCTGGCTCCATTCGTATTCATCGAGGTCGAGCACGAGATCCCAATGGATGTCCTTGAGGTAGCGCTGGATCGGCACGCCCTGTGCGGATTCGAGCTTGAAGCCGAGCATCTGTTCGGCCGCACGGTTGGCATAGCTGATCTGCGCCTCGGGATCGAGTACGATCAGGCCCTCTTCCAGAGCTTGGAAGATGGTTTCCATCAACCCTTTTTCCCGGGCCAGGCGCAGGAAATAGGCTTGCAAACTGCCCGAATCCAAATGATCGAGCCGATCCACTAGTTTATCGAAGAATCCCGGTTTCATGCGCAGGACTGTGCCATTACGGCACAGGTTTTGCAACCTGTTTTACGATCGATGGAAGCGCGCCAAAACGGCACGAAAGGAAAGGAGGAAAACTATTTCTTTTCTTCAAGGCGCCCGACAAATTTCACGGAGCTGTCGCCTCTTGGGGCGGCTGGAAACAATTGATAGTTGTCGGGTAGTTTGGGGTAGGAAACGCTATTGGTGGAAATGGCCGGGATTCGTCCGAAAGAGGCCACATTGCTGCCGGGGGTATAGATTCCGGTCATGTCTTGCGTTTGATTCCGGGAGCTTGCCCCCCAGAACTGAAGCCCTGCAAAAACAACAAAGAGCAATGCAACGCCGTAGCGCGGTTCCGCAAAGAACCACGGTACATTGACTTCCAGCAAATCACCGAGGCTCCAGCGCTTCCGGCTACTCGCTTCGCGCACCTGGCGCATGATGTTCTGCTTGCTCCTGGTCATCCGCGAAGCCTCGGGCACTTCGTACTTTTTCAAGTGCAACAACTGCCGCAAAAGCACTTCTACCTGATCTTCGGACGTTGCATCCATTTTGCCGCTCATATCGCTCATTTCATGAATTCCGTTAATTCCGCCTGCATTTGCCTTCTGGCATAGAACAATCTTGATCGAACCGTACCGACCGATGCCCCCACCACCTTTGCGATTTCTTCGTGTGGAATGCCTTGCATATCATGCATAACCACAACGGTTCTGTGCTTTTCGGACAGGCCCTGCAGAGCTTCGTTCAATTTTTTCTGAAGCTCGGTCAAACTCAGGTTGCGCAGCGGCGATCCTTTGGCGGTGAGGTCGTGGTAGATGTCGTCGGTTTTGATCTCCTGATCGAACTGGTCCAGGCTGAGGGCGCGCTTTCGATTGCGCTTTTTGCGGTAGTTTATGGTCTTGTTGACGGCGATGCGGTAGAGCCATGTATAAAAGGAGGACTTGCCCTTGAACCGCGGCAGCGCATTGAAGGCCTTCACGAAAACCTCCTGCGTAAGGTCTTCGGCATCCTCGCGGTTGCTGGTCATGTTATAGGTGAGACCATAGATTTTTCCGTGGTAGCGCTCGACGAGCTCATCGAATGCCTGCATATCGCCCTGCTGGGCCTTGAAAACCAGATCGGCATCGGGAATGCCGCCGTCCGCTTCCGGAACCTCACCGGATTTAGGATTCACGTCGTCAGCCATATCATTTTTTCCTCGGTGGCGGCTCTTTGCCTAGCTCCTTGAGAACCAACTGCAAATCCTGCCAAACATCTTTTTTCTTCGACGGGTCGCGAAGCAGATAGGACGGATGGAAGGTCGGCATCAGCCTGATGCCCCCATACTCCTGCCACGTACCGCGCAGGCGCGTGATCCCGGCGGTTTTTCCAAGCAGTCCCTTGATGGCTGTCGCGCCCAGTCCGACAATGACCCTCGGCCTGATCAGCTCGACCTGTTGCCGCAGATAGGGAAGGCAAGCCTCCATCTCTTCCGGCAGCGGCGTACGGTTGTTCGGCGGGCGGCACTTCACCACATTGGCAATGAACACCTCTTCGCGGCTGTATCCCATTGCATCGATCATCTTCGTCAACAGCTGGCCGGCCTTTCCGACGAACGGGCGGCCTTGCGCATCTTCGTCCGCACCAGGGCCTTCACCAATAAACATAATGTCCGGCGCATCCGCATTTCCTTCGCCCGGCACCGTATTCGTGCGGGTTTGGCAAAGCGGGCAGTTGCGGCAGGCCAAAACGTGCGCCGTAATTTCCTCCAACGACTTGAATTTGCCTGGAATCGGAGCGGCCTCAACCCCGGCAAGCTCCCCCGGCGGGATCGGAACAGCCTCGGGTTCCTTGGCCAGAGCGGTCAGCACGGCGCGGTCGACCTCCAGCCGCTGGACGCCTTCGTCGCGCTGGTATTCCAGATAGGTCTCCAGATTCTCGACTAGGTTATAGAATGTTGTTTCAGCCATTGTTCCCGTTCCGCAGATTTTCCAAAAGTCGATGCATATCATTGGGCAACGATGCCTCGAAGGAAAGTCTTTTCCCCGAGCAAGGATGCGTAAATCCCAGCTTGGCCGCATGCAGCATCTGGCGGTCTACCGCCACCGGAAGCTTGTTCTTTCGTGCGCGGCCATACACCGCATCGCCCACAATCGGATGCCCCAGATGCGCCATGTGCACCCGGATCTGGTGCGTGCGGCCCGTCTCGATCCCAACCTGCACCAGCGTTGTTTCAGCAAACGTTTCCAACGCTTGGAAATTGGACACCGCCTTTCGGCCACCCTCCTGCAACACCGCCATTTTCTGCCGATGCACCGGGTGCCGCCCGATCAGCGTCTCGATCCGCCCGCCCTGCGGCGGCGCCCCCCACACCAGCGCAAGATATTCCTTATCGGTCTCCCGCGCCTTGAACTGGCGCTGCAGCTCCGCCATCGCGGCATCCGTTTTCGCCACCACCATCACGCCGGTCGTATCCTTGTCGAGCCGATGCACGATGCCCGCGCGCTCCACGCTTTGAAAAACCGGATCGTGGAACAGCAACGCATTCACTAGCGTACCCGACTCGTTGCCAACGGCGGGATGAACCACCAGTCCCGGCGGCTTGTTCAGCACCAGCACCGCGTCGTCCTCGAACAAGATGTCCAGCGGGATATCCTCCGGCAACGCCTCCGGCGGCGTTTCTTCGGGAAGCGACCAGCAAACCTCGTCGCCCGCCTTCAGCTTATGGTTCGGCTTGCAGGTTTTTCCATTCACCGCCACCCGCCCATTCTGGACGAGCACCTTCCAATGCGAGCGCGACACCTCCGGCACCGACGCCGCCAAAAAAACATCCAGCCGTTGGCCGCCCGCATCCACGCTTAAGGATTGATTCGTTTCATTCATAACTTCAATATGTCCGCGCATTTTGAGGAGCACCGGATGAACAATCAAGCAGAACTCATTTCCATCGGCAACGAACTACTCAGCGGGCAAACCCTGAATACGCATGCGAAGGATCTTGGAACGGCGCTCGCCGCCATCGGCCTTCAGCTCGTGCGCGACACCACCATCCCCGACGATATTCCAACCATTGGAAACGCCGTCATGGAGGCGCTGGGTCGCACCCGCCTCGTATTCGTCAGCGGCGGACTCGGCCCCACCGTCGATGACATCACCCGCGATGCCCTTGCCACAATGCTGGAGCAAAAGATTGTACTCGATGGCGCAACCGTCGCCATCATAGCCAAGCGCGACGCCGCCCGCGGCCGCGCCATGACGCCCGCCGCCGAGCGCCAGGCGCTGGTGCTGGAAGGTGCAACCGTCCTGCCCAACTCCGTCGGTGCCGCGCCCGGCCAGCGCATCGAGTTGGCTGGTGAAAAGACCCTGTTTGTCCTGCCGGGCCCGCCCGGCGAATTCAACGCCATCCTGAACGAGGAAATCATCCCGTGGCTCAGGGAGCGGTTTCCCGATGCCCGCCCAAAATTGGTTCGGATCGTCCGCACGGCGGGCATCGGCGAATCCGATATCGCAACCCTTCTCGAAAGCGCCGGATTCCAACCCGCAGGGGTGGACCTCGGATTCTATCCCGGCAAAGGTCGGGTTCAAATCCGCATTTCCGCCGATCCCGGCCGCGAAAGCGAAGTGGACACTGCCGAACAGACCCTGCGCGTCCTGCTCGCCGATTTCATGAGTTGAGTTCATCCTTGCCTGTCTTGAATTTATAGTGTTTTATTTTACTGTCTGTTACGTTGCTGTTTTTGACGCATCCTAGCCTTTCCTGCCCAACGGATTCAGACAACAAAAAGGGATCGCATGATATGAAACCCCATCTTAGACTATTCATTCTCATGACCGGAGCGGTGGCCATGACATCCGTTGCAAGTCCGGAAAAACAGGCTTCCAAAAAAGAAGAACACGTGCAACGGGCTGAAAAAATGGATTGGTGGAAAGATGCCAAGTTTGGGTTGTTTATCCATTGGGGCGTCTATTCCGTCCCGGCCGGAACCTACAATGACCATAAAATCGGCCGGGTAGGCGAATGGATCATGAATCGCGGGAAAATTCCAATGGCGGAATACCAGGAATTTTCCAAGGCGTTCAACCCGGTGAAATACGACCCCGAAGCCTGGGTGGAAATGGCAAAAGATTCCGGCATGAAATATATTGTCATTACAGCGAAGCACCACGATGGGTTTGCCCTGTTTGATTCGAAAGTGACCCAGTGGGACATGGTGGATGCCACGCCCTACGGAAAAGACCTCTTGAAACCTCTGGTTGAAGCCTGTCGAAAGGAAGGCATCCGCATTGGTTTTTACTATTCCCAGGCACAAGACTGGAACCATCCCGGAGGTGCTGCCGCCCGTCGTCCCACCGTTCAGGGATGGGCAGAGAACCCCGATGCCGAAAAAATCGATGCCTACACCAAAGCGCACAAAGGCCATTGGGATCCTGCCCAGGAAGGGGATATGGACAAGTATATCGATGAAATTGCTATTCCGCAGGTGAAAGAGATTCTAACCAATTACGGGACGGTCGATATTTTATGGTGGGACACCCCTACCGACATGACCCCCGAACGATCGGCCAAGTTTGCGGCCATCGCGAAAGAGTATCCGGACATGATCACCAACAACAGGCTAGGGAAAGGATTCGGGGGGGATACCGAAACCCCGGAACAATTCATTCCCGCAACCGGGTTTCCCGGCAGAAATTGGGAAGTATGCATGACCATGAACGATACCTGGGGATATAAATCCTACGATGACAACTGGAAATCAAGTGATTCCCTTGTTTTAAAGTTGTCGGAAATCGTCTCCAAAGGGGGGAATTTCCTTTTAAACGTTGGCCCCACCTCCGAAGGTCTGATTCCGCAGCCCAGCATTGACCGGTTAAAGAAAGTGGGCGAATGGATGAAGGTGAACAGCGAAGCGATCTATGGAACGAAACCCAGTCCCTTCCCCTACTTGTCCTTTGGCCGGGCGACCTTGAAAGGCCAAAAAATATATCTCCATGTAATCGATTGGCCCAAGGATGGCTCGTTGAAGATTCCTTTGGAAAACAAGGTGGACAAAGCGTATCTGCTGGCGAATCCCGGCCAAAGCCTTGTGGTGGCGCAAGAGGCCAACAGGGTGGGCATTTCCGTGCCTGCAGAAGCTCCCGACCCTTTAATCTCGATCGTTGTGCTGGAATTTGAAGGAACCCCCAATGTGCCCTCCACCCCATCCACAGGAAAAACAGGCAGAGCCTCATCCATGGCTAAAAACACATCGGTTGCCCATCTGTTCGACGGAAACCCCAAAAGCAAATGGGAAGCCGTTTCGGGAGAAACCACCGCATGGGTGGAAGTCGATCTTGAAGAAGAGGTGAATATTGGGAACATGATACTGGTGGAGAAAGGTCATCACTATGGGGATTATTCCCAGGCCTTTGAACTGTTGGTGAAAAGAGACGGCCAGTGGGAAACGGTGATCAAAGGGAAAACGGACGGCAACGGGCACTCCCAAGCCTTCGATGGCGTAGAAGGCCGGTATTTCCGGCTCAACATGACCGGTGCCCAGGGCGCAGAACCTGTGTTGCTGGAATGGATACTCAACCATTCCATATGACAACGATCCCGATGTTTGAGCGAATGATCGGCTATGCCAACTCATTGAAAAAGGAGTTCCCATGAAACCATCCATATTCATTGCCTTGATTGCCGCCGGATTGCTGGCGGGCTGCGGCCCGCTGCAAAAACAGGAACGGTCGGATCTGCTGAAAAAGCTGGTCGGAAAGCAATGCGTCGTCCAGTTCGACAGAGCGTCGCTCGGAACCACCAGCGACCTCCCGGTTCCTCCGACCACGGATAGCTACAACGGGGCACGCACGTCCATCCACGGCACCCTCAAGAAATACGATACCGAATGGATCGTCCTGAAAACCGGAAAAACCTATACGTACATCCCGCTAAGGCACGTGTTGCTCATTCAGCAAATATAGCCTGGCCCGAGTTGAACTCTGCAATGACCCGAAGGAAGAAACATAATGAAACAAGGAAAACCCTCCCCGATCTACTACCTGCTCGCCATCCTCTTCATGCTGGGGCTGGCGGGGTGCGAGCGACCGGTCAAAAAAGGCATTACGGAGTGGAAGGCTGAAGGCAATATCGAGAAGCTGATCGCCGCACTCGGCGACGCCCGTCGGAAAACGCGCATTACGGCCGCCCAGGCACTTGGCAAACTGGAGGCTGAATCGGCGGTAGAGCCGCTGGCGTCACTGCTCACCAGCCCTGATTCGCAGTTGGTTGTCGCGGCCATCCAAGCCCTTGCTTCCATCGGCACCGAACCCGCTGAAACCCACTTGATCACAGCACTCGAACTCAAAGGTAGCTGGGCGCGCACCACCGCCATCGACGGCCTTGGCGCACTCAAATCCACCCGTGCAATCGATCCCTTGGCCGAGGCTTTGAATGCCGATGACAACCGGGTTGCCACCGCCGCAGCAGTTGCCCTTGGCCTGATCAACGACGAAAAAGCCGTCAAGCCGCTCGCCGCCAAGATAGACTCCCCGTCCTATTTTCTTCGCCTTGCCAGCGTGGAAGCGCTCGGAAGCATTGGAGGGCAGGAAGCGGCAACGGCTCTCGCGGTTTTGATAGGCGACACCAATAGCG
This sequence comes from uncultured bacterium, assembly GCA_965372395.1. GTDB lineage: Bacteria > Verrucomicrobiota > Kiritimatiellia > Kiritimatiellales > Pontiellaceae > Pontiella. The sequence continues at coordinate 10,177 of CBDVCB010000047.1, read as the reverse complement.
ATATTCGTAAAACGGCAATCGACACACTCATTGCCAGCGGAAAATTCGCAGCACCCTATGCCCTCGACGCCCTGCACGGGGAAAACGCGCAGGCCCGCCAAAGCGCCGCTACCATCCTGAAGGGTATCGACGCGGTTCCAGCGGGCGGAAAATACTACATTTTCTACCTGATCGCCCAAATATCACCCCAAACAAAAGAGATCAACGCCTCGATCGTTTCGCAACTGGCGGAAATGGGTGACGAGGCGGTCGGGATCCTGCTCAAAGCCGTTGCCCATGAATCGGTCGGTATTCGCGAACACGCCTTCCGCGCCTTGGAAGCCATCGGGAAACCCTGTGTTGCACAAGCAATCAAAGCCGTCGAAACACGTGCCAGCCCCGCCGGTAAGCAGTGGTTCAGCGAACGGATCTCCTGGGAGGGGGCCCCCTCCTGGCGGATCGATCTATGGGCCGCGGCCACCGCGCTCAACCCCGACTTCAAGCTACCCAACATTAAAACGAAGGGACTACCGCCGGAAAAGCACGCCATCCAAGTGTTGACCGCGACCCAGTCCGAAGTTCCCCGCGAATACATTCCGTTGCTCATCCCGCTACTCGCCCCCCTAGGCGTTGATTCAGGCAACGACGCGGAAGAGTCCGTCGTTTCCCTCTTCGGCAGCTCCACCCGCCACACAAGAACAACCATCGACTTCCGGGAAATCGCCGAGCAGCGGCTTGTTGCCGCCGGGGATATCGCCAGCTTCCCTCTCATTGCGGCCACCGGTTCCCGGTCCAAAAAGATCGCGGGTTCCTGTGCGAAACTCCTCCGGGAAACAGGAGAAAAACAGGCGGTGCGCCCATGAACCAAGGCGCTTTCATAAAAGGTTGAAGAACCCCTTACTCCGAAAATTCATCCAATAGTCTTGAAAGATGCGGCGATATTAGATTATCTCTTTTATGCAATGTGAACTGCCGCTAAAAAACGGGGTGGAGAAATATCAACGAAACAAGGGGGTCGGCCATGAAGGGAAAAACCATCGTCATTTATCACATGCTCGTCATCGTGTGCATACTGGGATTGGTGGGATTGAAGGGTTTCGGGCGAACCGTCGAAGATGTTGCAAAATGGAAGTCCAAAGGAAACGTTGGGAAACTGGTCGACGCACTCGGCGAAGAGGATCGGGAAATTCGCTTTGCAGCGACCAAGGCGCTTGGCGAATTGAAGGCCGAACCGGCGGTCGAACCGCTCGCTGCACTGCTCACCGGGCCTGACCCGCAACTGTCTATCGCTGCAATTGAAGCCCTCGTCGCCATCGGCAACGAATCGGCTGAAAAACATTTGATCACCGCAATATACCTCGAGCATAGCAAGGTTTGCCTCTCCGCCATCAACGGTCTCGGCACGCTCAAGTCCGTCCGCGCACTCCAGCCCCTGATCATAACCATGGATAGCCCCGCCAACGAGCTCGCCACCGCCGCCGCCACCTCGCTCGGCCTGATTGGCGACGAAGAATCCATCAAGCCGCTTGCCGCCAAGATGCAATCCCATTCCTCTTCGCTTCGCCTCGCATGCGTGAAGTCGTTTAGAAACATTGGAGGACAGGAAGCAACCGCAGAACTCGCAAATGCGCTGGGTGACATAAACAAGAAAACCCGCCAATTTGCCATCGACTCGCTTGTGGCCATCGGCGAACCGGCCAAGTCCTGCGCGCTCGCTACCCTGCGCAATAAAAACGCACAGACCCGCCTCGGAGCCATAACCGTCCTAAAGGAAACCGCCACGGTTCCAACTGCCGGGAACGACCTCGTTTGGTATCTGCTCGCCCAAGCACCAGACGAAAACAAAGCCATCGATGCGGCAACCGTAAGCCAACTGGCCAACATGGGCAACGATGCGGTCGAAGCCCTGCTCGAAGCCGTCGCCCACGATTCGTCCAACATTCGCGAACACGCCTTCCGCGCCTTGGAAACCATCGGGGAACCCTGTCTCCTGCAAGCCATCAATGCCGCAGAAGCACATGCCGGTCCCGCTGGCAAGCAGTGGTTCAACGAACGTACCACTTGGGCGGGGGCCCCTTCCTGGCGAATCGACCTATGGGGCGCAGCCACCGCGCTTAATCCCTATTTCAAACTCAACAACCATGACGCGACCGGCCTTCAGTCGAGAGACAGCTCCCTCCGCATCATGGCTTCGAGCAAATTCAAAGTCTCCCGCGAATACGTCCCCCTGCTCATCGACCAGATCCGCGAAGCGGCAAAATCAGAGACCATCAAACTCTTCAAAATCGAACTCTTCGGCGCGGACAGCAAGACGGCATACGAAGACGGGGACTGGAAGAACGCAAGGAATCACCTTATTGCCGCTGGAGATCGCGCGGTATTCCCGCTTATCGCGGCCCTCGACGCCAGCGACCAGCGAGTTGCGAATGTCTGCGCAAACATTCTGGGAACCATTGGAGGCCAACAGGCGGTGCTCCCATTAACAGAGGCGCTTTCGCAAAAAGTCGACAAAGGGGAGCACCTAACCCTCTCTACATTCTACACCGCCCTCCAGAAACTCGACGACCCCGCCGCCGAGGCCATTCTACTCAAGGTCCGTCCCGACACCGATCGAGCGATTCGCATCTTTGAGCGGCAGTATCCGGGCTGTCGCATAACCGGTACCCGGAGCAAGAATGCCCAGGCAGACTACTCCCGGCCCGTCGCCTTCCAATTGGACTACCACAGAGATGGCAAGGCGGGGAGGCAGGTCATCGTCTTCAGAAAGAATGACAAGAGCGACTGGGTTCCCACGCCAGCACTACCGACCGAGCTCCCCCGCTAACGCAACCTGCACGTTGTCGATCAAAACCCGGTCGCTCACTCCCTCGTCCACAGTATGGCCTTGCAGCCACAGCGGCGCACCGGCTGCAAGGCCGGTTCCCGGAGAGCTGTACAGATTGCCCTGCGGTAGCGCCTCGGGACAGTTCGGGAATATTCGCTGAATTGATGATAAGGGTTGCGCCAACGGTGGACACCAAGGGGTTGTGTGCATCGGCTTCGCCTTCATAAAAGAGTCACTTCACTTGTCTTTGGATGCGGGATAGCCTATTCATGGGGCGTGGTAAAAGTTCGAGTTCGACAAAACCACATACGGAATCTCTAAAGAGGGGTTATTGAAGGGGACCATCCTCAATCTGCCGACCTAAAATGCCATGAGCCTGGAAGCCCTGCACCAACTCCTGATCAACCAACCTCTCGTTGCGCTTTTCGCCATGATTGCCACCGGACTTTTGCTGGGGAAAGTGAAGCTGAAGGGGATCAACCTCGGCAGTTCCGGCGTGTTGTTCACCGCGCTGCTGGCAGGGCATCTAGGCTATCGAATTCCGGCCAGCATCGGCACACTCGGCCTGGTTCTTTTCGTGTACTGCATCGGCATCGGCGCCGGAAGCCGCTTCTTCGCTTCGCTGGCGCGCGAAGGGGCCACGCTGGCCAAACTGGCCCTGCTGATTGTCCTGCTGGGCGGCCTGGTTGCATGGGCGGGCGCCAAGCTTCTCGATCTCCCGGCGGGGCTGGCGACCGGTATCTTTGCCGGCGCACTGACGAGTACCCCCGCACTGGCCGCCGCCACTGAAGGATTGGTTGCCAGCGGCGGATCGGACGCCGTGAGTATTGGGTACGGCATCGCCTATCCCTTCGGCGTAATCGGCGTTGTTTTGTTTGTCCAGCTCCTGCCGCGCATCCTAAAGATCGACCTTGATTCCATCACGGACAAGACGGCAATCGACCCCGGCAACCGGGTTGAGAATGTGCTCGTTGAAGTCACCAACCCCAACCTGTTCGGGCAAAAAATATCCGAATCCGGCGTAGCCAACTTCAACGCCTGCCAGATCTGCCGCATCTTTGTGGACGACCGTCTGGTGCCCCTTCGATACGACGACACCTTTGAGCAAAACCAGATCCTGCTGGTGGTCGGACGAAGCAGCGAAATCACGATCGCGGTCGATTTGATTGGCAAACGGAGCGAGCGAAACCTAGTGAGGGATGTTGAAAACGAACGGCAGCACCTGGCCGTAACCTCCCCCGCCTTCATCGGGCAGAAGATGGGAAGCGTGGCCCCGCTGCGAAACTACGGTGTGGTGGTAACCCGCATCACCCGTCTTGGACTAACGTTTGTCCCGAATGCCGGAACCATCATCGAGCGGTACGACCAGTTCACCTGCGTCGGGCGCGCGGACGACCTCAAGAAGTTTTCCGCCGCCGTTGGCCACCGCAGCAACGTGATTGATACGACCGACCTGCTCTCGCTATCGGCAGGCCTCACGCTCGGCATCATTGCCGGCTTGCTGCCCTTCGGGTTGCCGGGAGGGACCCCCATCACGCTGGGCCTTGCGGGCGGCCCCCTGTTTGTGGGACTGATCCTCGGCCATTTTGGCAAGATTGGCCGCATCGTCGGCCATATCCCGCGTTCAACACGGATGCTTTTGCAGGAGCTTGGACTGGTCTTCTTCCTAGCCAATGCCGGCGTTCGCGGCGGTGGTGCCTTGGTGAACACGCTTCAAGAACACGGCTTTGCGCTCTTTGGTCTGGGGGTTTGCGTTTCCACGCTGCCTTTGATCTCCGCATGGCCCATTGCCACCCGGCTCTTCAAGATGAACGCATTGCAGGCACTCGGTGGTATTTGCGGCGGCATGACATCCACCCCGGCACTCGGTGCCATCACGGAGAAAACCGATGCCCAGACCCCTGTCATCAGCTATGTTTCCGCCTATCCCATCGCGCTCATCGTCATGATCATCGTCTCCAAACTCCTGATTAAACTGATTGGTTAAAAACCCATGGACACCCTCTCCACCATAGATTCGATGACTTGGATCATCATGGTCTCGGCGCTGATCATTTGCGTGCTGGTTCTGTTTGCCAAGGTCATCCATGCCGCATTGAAGCTGGTCGTGATTGTGGTGATGCTTGCGTTTGTTGCCTACTTCCTGCGCCAGGCAGGAATCATCTAGTGTCCTGACTCGCTGAAATCGGTGCACAGATACAGCGCTTCGACCTTGTCGCGCGCCCACGGGTTCTTGCGCAGGAACTTTAGGCTCGATTTAACGCTCGGCTCCCAGTTGAAACAGCGGATATCGATCTGTCGCCCCAGCTCGTCCCAGCCATAGTGGTCGACCAGCTGCATCAGCAACTTCTCGAGCGTAATCCCGTGCAGCGGATTGTTGGGTTGTTCGGTCATATCCTCCCCTCCCCATCCGCCAACCGCTGCTGGCGAAGCATGCTGGTGATAATCCAGATCACGAGCAGGCTGACGGCCGCGACGGCCAGGATGCCAAGCAGTTTTGAATATTTCCGCCATGGCTGCGCCTTGGCGGCCTGGTTCGGCACGGCGGGCAGTGTTTGGAAAAGCGGCAACCCGGCAATGGCCTCTTTTTCGATCCGACCTTTTAGATCGTAGCGAGGGGACTTGGCATCCCATGCACGGAAGAAGAGGCTTGCGGATCCATCGGATGCCGCCTCGAAGACCAGATAGCGCGGGATCGCTTCCAGCCGGACGGAGGCGATGGCAAGCGGCTGATCGTCGTAGTGGAAAACATGCACCTTCAGGAAACGAGCCCTGGCCTTCAGCGCCACGGTGCTTTCCTTGTCGCCATCGAGCGCATGGATCTCGCCGCCGCCCACCCACCGCCATGGCTCGCGGTCGCTGTTCCGTCCGTAGACGGAAATGCAGCGGGCATACGACCCGTTTTCCACGTCGAACACAATCGCTTCGACCGGCCGATCCGTTTCGCCGATATCAAGGATTTGCGTCTGCGCATCCTTTTGCCGTTCGCGCTCCGGCAGATCCAGCGTTGTGAAGCCTACGGTTTCGCGATCGACTGGCGCGACGGTACGATAGCGCAGGCTGGCCGACACAAGATCAAATTTTTCGTCCGCCGACTGCGCATTGGAATAGATCCGGACATGCAGCCGTGCAGCATCCGAATCCGGATAGCGGATGGTGCGGTTTTTCGCGTCGCGCTGGCGGGAAAAATCGATCAGGTAGCCGGATGCCATGTGGCCGGCGGACGGCCCCGGATCCCCGGTAAAGACCTCTACACGACGGACAAAGTCGCGCCCGGAGGTGGCCAGCTCCATCCGGTTGTGCACCAGCGGCTGGCCATCGCCCTGAGGAACCACCAGGTCGAATTGAAGGTAGGAGGCATCGCCCGCCACAAACGAACGGTTGCGGATTTCCGGCGTCAACGTTTTGGCGGAGGAGGCCTCTTGCGGCACATGCAGGAAGAACGGCCACTGCGTTCCGTCGGCGGCGAAGATGCGAAGGTCTTTCGGGAAGTTGCGCGATTGGCCGAACACATCGTCCGCAATTCCCAACCGCCCGCGTTGACCGGTATGGAAGGTTCCGTCGATCTCCCGCACCCGCTCAAAACGCGTGGGCAGGGTTTCCCCGGCACCAGCGATCCCGGGCGCGAGGCACAAAAGCAGGACAAGCGCTATTCTGGATTTTTTCATTCTTCTTCTCCGAGTGAATGGAAATAAGCGGATGCTTTCTGGTAGGCAAAGGATAGCGCCAGCAGCAGGATGCCCGTCCCCATGAAGGCGAAGATACGTTCAAGGCCCTTGAGTTCCGAGGAGTCCACCAGCAGTACCTTGAGCGTGGCGAGCCCAAAAAGGGCCAGTCCTAAATAGCGGTGCGCCGCACTCCGCCGCTTCATCCCGAATAGAATCAGTGCCAACGCACAGACTGCCCACAGGATCGTGACGGCCATGTTCGCCCAGTCGTCGGGTTTGCGCAGGATCTCAATGGTCACCACACCGATGCCGGCCACGAGAGACATGATGTTCAGCACCCGCGACAGGGTTGGCGCGGGCATGGCAAAGTCGGAGCCGGATGCCAGAATCCGCGGCTGGAGCAGCAGGATAATCATGCCCAGCACCAAAAGCTGCACCCAGATCACGGCGTTGCCAAACGGCGTCAATCCGTACCCGCCAATATCAAGGCCGATCCATGCGTCGATGATCAGGATTTTGAAGGGAACCAGCAGCAACAGAATACTTCCGAGAATCGTCACCGAGGACTTTGACGGCGCAAATAAAACGACCGTCGCCCCGGTTGCCAGCAGCATCAGCGAGGTGACCAGCCAGCAGTAGGCATCGTCCGCACCCAGCGACCAGAAGGTGTCGGCGAAGAAAACCAGCACGATCCCAATCACCCCCGCCCACCAGATGGCATCCTGCCAATGCGACGAGGTTTCGTCCTCCGGATAGCGGCCGGCGATACTCCCTTGGATGCCGAGCAGCGCGGCGGACAGCACCCCGACGATGAAGCGCGCATTCAGGAACAGGTCGGGCGTGTTGGCGTAGAGCGTCACGTCGTACAGCAACCCTTTCATGATGCCGATCAACCCGAGCAGGAAGGCACCCGCCTGCAGCACCCGCGACTGCACCCGGCTGGCAAACCAGGCCAGCACCACCCCTTCGATCGCCCAACCGATCGAGACCCATTCGCCGTCGAGCTGCGCCGGAAGCGCCAGCGCGGCAAAAACCAACCCGCCCGCGAGGAAGGCCAGAATCTCGCCGTTGAAGCGAGTGAGCACCTTGAACGCAAAAGAGGCCAAGGCCACATGCATCAGCGCCAGCAGCAGGAAGGCCGTACCGACCCACTGGTTCATCCCGGCATCATCGAGCAGCCAATAGACGGTGCCGAGCAACAGCAACGACGCCGCAACCAGCCGGATCATATCCACCGTCCGCCCCGCCACCCTCTGCTCGCTTCGTAGTTTCAGCAGGCCGAGTGCGGCATACTCGATAAAAAAGAGCACCGCAAAGCCCAGCCCAATCCACAGTTCGCTATCACCCACCCAATCTAGCCAGACGAGGTAGTGAACGACGGTAAAAACAAACGCCAAATTGTAGAGCACCTGCCATTTCCGGCGAACCCCCAGCAGGATGACCGGAACATTGACCAGCGCCACATACACCAGCGGGAAGACGCCGGTATCGAGGTCGCCACCAATCAACAACGGCGTAATGAATGCACCCAACACGCCGATCACCGCGACGGACTGCGAACGGTAGACCATCGACAGCCCGAAGACGGCCAGCGCACTGGCAAACAATCCCGCGCCCGCCGCCGGGGCACCGATGAGATGGTAGAACGCATACGCGGCAAAAACCGTGAAGTAGAACAGTGCGCTTCCGCCGCCGGTCAGCACCCGCGCAAAGAGGGTGTATTTTTCATCCTCGCCCCCCACAAAGTGGCCCGCACCCACCAGCACGCCGCCCGATAGCAAACCAAGAACCACCCGCGCCTCCGGACCCATCCATGATTGCTGGATGGCATAGCCCACCAACAACGCAATACCCGTGACCAGAATGGCAATCCCCGCAAACGCAGCCGCCTTGCCCCCCATCATGAATTCGAGGCTCGCCTTCGGTTTTTTTGGAGCAACGGGAGTCGCGCGGGCTTCAGGGGAAGGTGTCGATGCGGTCGGCAGGGCCGGAGGAGTTGATGCCGACTCCCGTGTTGGCGCAGGCGAAACAGCCTTTGCGGGTGGTTGGGCCGGCGTTCCGATATTATGGAGCATCTGATTGCGGAGGCGCCGCAACTCGCCCCTTAAACTTGAAACCTTCACGAGCGCAATGATCGCCATGGTGATCGGCGCAAACACCACAAACAAGACCAGTAGAACTAAAAAACCCACCATGGAACCCCCCTGTTAAACAGGTGCCACTATCCTTGAAACAAAGCCGAACGTCAACCCACGGCGAGACGGCATGGCCGCATCGGCAACCTGCGACAGGTCTCCCCGGATAAGAACGCCCGAAGCGCAGCGCAGATAATTTGCAAAGCAAATCTTCAACTCCAAATTGCACAACCGCCGCATTTACCGTAGAGGCACAGCCCCGAACTTCGGCATGCCGGGCAACCTTATCCGCCGCCTCGGCCTTGTATGCGATTTGCCATTCCCTTCGGTCATTGCCCCGCATTCGCGGGGCCTGTCTCCACTTCGCTCCGGCACTGTTCGTCGGCTCACAATCTTGAACTCCATGTGACCACTCGCCTACGGCTCCTTGCTGTTTTGCAAACAGCCGGTCTCCGCTACGCTTCGGCACCTCTCCACCACTCCTCGCGGAATCGCAGTTGATTTTGTCTAGCGCTTTAGCTAACGTTCCAACTCATGAAAGCGTATGCCGGGCTACGCGCAGGGGACTTCAATCCCATAAGTTTGCATTCATGCCAGGCGCACCCAAGGCAATCGAGCCGACCTTGGTGGAACCGACTGGGGAGGCAATATCGTTCGCAAGGCGGCTCATTGCTAAACGTTAGATTTGAGAAGAAATGAACAAAAAGCTTACATTCTCAACCTGTCAGTTTCCGGTCACAGGCAACATGGACGCCAACTTACGGTACATACGTGAGTACGTGAGTCGAGCCTCTGATCAGGGAGCCACGATAGTTCATTTTCCGGAAGTAGCTCTTCCCGGCTACGCTCGACTCGACTTCGCTTCATTTCTACATTTCGACTGGCAGAAGTTGTTCGATCACACGGAGACGATCATGGCGCTTGCCAAGCACTTGAAGGTATGGATTGTCCTAGGTTCATGTCGACAGGTTTCCAAAAAAGAGAAACCTAGAAACTGTCTACACGTCATATCCTGTTCTGGTGAGATCATCGCGACATACGACAAGCGAAAGTTATACGGAAAAGAAGTCATATCTTACAGCAAGGGAAGCACGCCCCTTACTGTCACTATCAACGGGACAAAGTGTGGATTCCTTATTTGCTATGATTCATGTTTCCCCCGTCTCTACGAGTCATATCGAAAGCAAGGCGTGCAGCTCCTTTTTCATTCGTACTACAACGCTAAGAACGAAGGTGCGGGCACCAGTCTTGATGATTTGATCCTTGCTCAGCTTCGTACGAGAGCTGCAGACAATCAGATGTGGATTTCTGCCAGCAATTCGTCGGCTCGACATTCACGACTTCCTGCGTGCATAGCACGCCCAGATGGCTCTGTCCTAAGCACTAGGCGACACATACCTGGAATTGTTACTCATAACGTGCCGGACACTGAACTTGGATGGACATACGACAATAACAATGGATAATCTAACAAAAAGGAGACTAAATGAAGAAGTTAATGATTATCACCAGTTTATTGAGCCGCTTGCAAAACCTCCTGTCGCGCGCACCTTTGTCTTTGAAAGAATGGT
>CBDVCB010000046.1:0-22096 GCA_965372395.1 uncultured bacterium | reverse complement strand
TTACTAGTGGTCTACTAAAGACTATATCATGATCGGGTTGTTCACCTTTTGGTTGCGCCTCGCCGCCACAACCCTTCCGATCAGGGCATCCGCCCGATGCCCCGTGCGGCAGGATTCACATAAGCTATTCATACCTCCATGTTTGCCGCGCGTTTAGTGGTAAAAATGCCCGTTTTTAATAAAAACCACAATATGTTGTGCCATCCCCTTGACACAGACACATTAGATTGCCTATCTTCCTTCTCGACCCAAAGGGTTGCTAGAGCAGTTTTATTCGTAAACACGTGGTGAGCAAAGGGGAAGACTATGTCGGGAAACAAGGGGCAGCCGAATACCGCATTTGATGGGTTTAAGAAACGTTCAGGACTCGTCGTCCCGTTTAGTTGGCAGAAAATCGAATTGGCGATCGACCGGGCGGTCGATGAAGTTTCGCGCAAACATTCGGTAGCCAAGAACGAAGGTCTTGCCTCCAAGGTGGCGGGCCAGGTGCTTGAACAACTCTCCACCCCGCAAAGCGAATTCTTTGTCCACCCCGATGAAAACGGAAGACGCACACCGCAGATCGAGGATGTGCAGGACCTGGTTGAAATCCTGCTGGCCGAAAACGGCGAAACCCTCACCGTCGCCGCCTACAAGCGCTACCGCAAGCAACGCGAAATGGCGCGCCGCAACATCCGCGTACGCAGCGCCGCCACCGGCAAGGTCGACGTCACCGATGCCAGCCTCCTGCTGGTTGAATCCGCCACCAGCAATATCAATCTCCCGTGGGACCGGAAGCGCATCGTCACGCAGATCCTCGACAAGACCGACCTCTCCGTGGAGCTGGCCATCAACGTGGCCAAAAGCGTTGAAAACCGCATCATCGCCAGCGACATGACCATCATCAACACCACGCTCATCCGCGAGCTGGTCAACAACGAGCTAATGGAACGCGGATTTTCGCACCAGTTGCGCGACCTTTCCCTCTACCGTGTCTCCAAGGATTTCCTCGAAAGCCTGATGTTCACCAAATCGACCGAAAACTCGAACATCGTGAACAACAACCCCGAAGCGGTGAACATGGGCATCGCCGAACTCGTCCTCAAGCAGTGGGCGCTGGATACCATCTTCAGCCCCGAGGTGAAGCGCGCGCACGACACCGGCGCGGTCCATGTGCACGACCTCGGCTACCCGACGCGCGTCTACTGCTCGTCGCACTCCATCGAATACATCAAAAAGTATGGACTGACCGGCCTGATCAACCTGAACACCGAATCGAAGCCGGCGCGCTCGGCCTCTGTGCTGACCGGCCACCTCAATACCTTCCTCGCCTCGATGCAGGCCAACTATGCCGGCGCGCTCGGCATCGCCTACATCAATATTCTCTACGCCCCGTTCCTCGTCGGCATGGATGAAAAGGAACTCAAGCAGGTGGCGCAGGAGCTGATCTTCAACGGATCGCAGAACGCGTTCTCGCGCGGTGGCCAGACGCTGTTCCTGGACTTCAACATCCACACCGGTGTTCCGAGCTACCTTAAGAAGGTTCCGGCGATCGGCTCCGGCGGCCACTACCAACTGCGCCTCAAGGACGGCACCATCGCCGAACTGACCGAGGAACTGCGCGACGATCTCGACGCCAGCGGATACAAAATGATGGATCTCTACCATGACGATCCCATTGAGGGGAAACGCCTTGTCCTGCGCGAACTTCCCGACGAAACCGAAGGCATGGTCTTCGACCCCGCCACCGTCGCCAACCTCGTGGAGCGCGGCGAACGAATCGTCACCTACAGCGACTACACCCAGGAGTCGCAGGACTTTTGCCGCGCCCTGCTCCAGGTCTTCGGCGACGGCGACGCCAACGGGCGCATCTTCGAGTTTCCGAAGTGCGACTTCCACGTCTCCGACGAAACCTTCGAGGATCCTGCCCAGTTCGCGATCTACCAGGAAGCCTGCGAGCTCGCCAGCAGGAATGGCTCGACCTACTTCATCTTCGACCGCGACGAAGTGACCCTCTCCGCCTGCTGCCGCCTGCGCACGACGATCTCCGACAACCGGATGCTCCAGCACCCCGAGTGCATGCGCTTCTGCGGTTTCCAGAACGTCACCATCAACATTCCGCAGGCCTCCTACCGCGCGGCCCGCACCGGCGGCGACATCATGAAAAACTTCTACGAGGAAATCGACCGCACCATGGAGCTCGCCGTCGATGCCCACCTGCAGAAGAAAGTCAAAGCCGCCGAAATGATCAGCGGCCCCGGCCATCCGCTCTGGCAGATCGGCAAGGTTTCCAACGATGGCAAGCCGTATGTCGATCTCGACAGCTGCACCTACATCCTCGGCCTTATCGGCGTTAACGACGCCGTCAAGTTCCTCGTCGGCCAAGAGCTGCACGACAGCAAGCAGGCACAGCGCCTCGGCCTCAAGATCGTCGCGCACATGTACACCAAGGCCAAGAAGCTGGCGAAGAAACACAACCTCAAGTTCACCCTCGAGGAATCGCCCGCGGAAAGCGCCGCCCGCCGCCTCGCGAAATCCGACATGATCTACTTCGCCGAGGAATCCAAAGAGATCGTCAAGGGACCGAAGGATGCGGAATACTACACCAACTCGATCCACCTCGCCGCCGAGGCGGACGTCTCGATGGTCGACCGCATCATCGAGCAGTCCAAGTACCACAGCCTGATCGAGTCGGGTGCCATCACGCACTGCTTCATCGGCGAGGAGCGCCCGGATGCCGAGTCGATCGCGCACCTGATGACCGAAGTGTTCCACCGCACCCAGTCCGCGCAGGTTTGCGTGTCGCCGGAATTCACTTTCTGCGAAAGCTGCAACCACCAGACCCGCGGCCTGCTTGAATCCTGCCCGGAATGCGGCTCCGCCGACGTGGTTGGCGAAACCCGCGTGGTCGGCTACTTCAGCAAGATCCAGAACTGGAACAAGTCCAAGCGCTACGGCGAGCTGCTCGCCCGCCACGCCGGGAAATACAACATCATGACCGCCGAAGATGAAACGGAACCGGCTCTCGCAACCGCTGAGTAGGGGGAAAACAATGGCTGAAAAATATCAAATCAAAGTATTCGGCAAAGAAGGGTGCGACAAGTGCCATACCCTCAACCAGCGGCTCGACAAGCTGCTGGCCAAGGAGGACTACAGCGCATTCGGCAAGCTCTACTGCGACGTCGAAACCATCGACGGCCTCGTGGCCTTCGCCGAGGCGGAGTGCATCAACCCTGCGCGCATCCCCGCCATGCTCGTATCCGAGTGGAGCGCGGACGCCGACGAGTATGTGCCGATCGGCACCAAGCAACCCGGCGCAAAGGATGGCGTTTGCAACAAGGCCAAGCTGTATCAATATCTTGGATTGCAGACCGACTATTCCGATGCCGGCAAGGGGCTTATCACCCCCAAGATGATCCAGTCGGTTCTTGCCGAAGCAACCGCATAGATTTCCACCCCCCGATCCGTCAGGCGCGACCTCCTCCCTCCGCGCCTGGCGGGTCAACTTTTTCAAATGCTGTCGCAGACCCATAAATCGGAAACCAGCAATCGGAAACCGGAAATCTCTTCCGTTTTCGCCTATCTCGAAAAGCCCTCGATGGTGGACTACCCCAAGCATTTCGCGGCGGTCTTCTTCATTAGCGGCTGCGGGTTTACCTGCGGGTTTTGCCACAACGCCGCGCTGATGGGAAAGAAGCAGGCCGGGCTCTCTTGGGAAAAACTCGAAGCCGCCTGCGCCAAATTCAAGAAGGACTGGGTCAACGGCGTGGTCATCACCGGCGGCGAGCCCACTTGCGGGAACGACCTCGTCGAACTGCTTCGCTTCTTTAAGGAAAAATTTGGTTTCGCCGTCAAGCTCGACACCAACGGCTCCAACCCGCAGCGGCTCGCCGAGTGCCTGCCGCTGGTCGACTATGTCGCCATGGACATCAAATGCGGTTTTTCCGCCTACCCCGAAGTCGTCGGGTTTCCGGATATTGAAAAAATCCAGCAGTCCGTCGACCTCATCCGCACGGACGCCAAAGACTATGAATTCCGCACCACCATTATTGAAACCGTCCACACCGACGAGCAGATGCGGGAAGTCTACGATATCGTCAAGGGTTCCAAGCGCTACGCCCTGCAAGCCTTCATTCCGCGCGACGGGCTGCCCGACGAAAAATACCGCACCCTCCCCCGCACCACCGCCGCCCGCCTCCACGAATTCAAGCAGCTCATGGCCGGATGCGCCGATGAAATCCTTCTCCGCGGCGCATAGATTTCCACGGCTGGAAAAAGTTCCAGAGATTGAAATCCCGGATAAAACGGGTGCCGCGCGCAAGCACAAGATGCGACCCGAGGAATGCGCCGGCAACCTGCCCCGTAGCGCATCGTCCGTATTGTGGAATGTACGAAATGAAGTCGAAATGCCTGGGCACAAAAAAACCCGGCGTGGCCGGGCTTTCACACTTCGTCGCTGAAGACGGGGCTACTGGGCGCCCATTTCGTTCAACAGATCCAGCGCGGATTTACCTTCGCTTACAGCGGCGGGCGCACTCGCTGCCGAGCCCCCCACCGTGTCGTCGAGCGCGTTCAGGTTTTCCTCAAACTGCTTCCACCGTGCCTGCAGAACCTTGTACGCGGACTGCAGGTCTGCAAGATCCGTAGCAACTTCGTCGGCGTTTTGCTGCGCGCTCACGACTTTGGACTTTTCGGCGGAAAGGTCGCGTTCAAGCTTGTTAACCTTGGCTTCTTCGTTCGCCAGCGCACTGGCAGCCTCTGCGGTTGCGGCCTTTGATTTTGCAAGGAGTTCGGCAGCATTTTCCGACACGATGCCTGCTTTTCGCACCTTGTCCCTCTCCGCATCCAGCTTCGAGTCAAGCTCCGCGGCATTCCCCTTCAACGTCTCGATTTCCGCCATTTTAGCGTTAAGGTCGTCAACTACCGCCTGATGCTTTTCTTTCGGAATACCACAGCCGGTCAACATGGTCACTGCGCATCCCACTACTGCCATCATTGCTATTGCTTGCTTCTGCATCTTCATCTCCTAGTTAGTGTGTGAAATAACTCTACCCCTCAGAACCACGGTACTATATCCAAGCCCGCGATGAATTCAACCCCTCTGAAGAAAAATAATTCCACTGGAATTGGTTCTGTATCAGATCAAATCGCAAGCTTCTGGCGGCATCCAATGCCGTTCCTTCCCATCCCATTTCACGTTGCACCCGATCGGGTTCGTTACCGGCACGCTCACGGACTGTCCCGCCAGATGCTCGGTGAGTGCGTCAACCAGCTCATGGGTAGTCGATGCTTCCCATGCGCGGGGATTGTCGATGGCGCGTCCGGTGTAGACCAGCTTGCGGCTCTCGTCGAACACAAAGAAGTGCGGGGTACACAATGCGCCGTAGGCTTCCGCAACATCTTGCGGCTCGTCATGGAGATAGATCCATGGAAACACAAAGTTCTCCATGCGTGCGACCATGTGCTCGAAGCTATCCTCTTCGTAGGTATTCCTGCTGTTCGAATTAATCGCCACGAACCGCACGCCTTGGTCGGCGAACCGATCCGCGATAGCGCGCGTGCTTTCGTCCGACCCGATCACATACGGGCAATGGTTGCAGGTAAAGAAAACCACCAGCACCTTCGCGTCGGCAAAATCCTCCAGCGCATAGCTGTTTCCATCCGTCGCCGGCAGGCGGAATGTCGGCGCCTGACTCTCGATTTCCAGTGTGAATGCCATCATGGCCTCCTATTTAATGGATCTCTTTTTGGCATGCCGCCTTGCGCGGGGCAATCCAATTCCCGGATGTTCCGAAAATAGCTTTCCACGAACTGAAAAAATGTCCACCTTGCGTTCATGAAAGCGGTTTTGATTGTACTCGACTCGGTGGGCATCGGCGAGGCGCCGGATGCGGCGGACTATGGCGACGCGGGCAGCGCGACGCTTCCAAACCTGGCCAACGCCGTCGGCGGGCTGGAACTGCCGACGCTGCAAAAGCTCGGCCTCGGCAACATTCCACCCTTGTTGCCGCTCGGCCTGCCGATCAAAGGCTGCCCCGCCGTCGAAAAACCGCTCGCGTCGTATGGCGCCATGCAGGAAATGTCGCAAGGCAAGGACACCATTACCGGCCACTGGGAAATGGCCGGGCTTGAAATCATTCCCGGCTTCCACGACTTCCCCAAAGCATTCCCCTCCTTCCCCGCCGACCTCGTCGAAGCCTTCGAAAAGGAGACCGGGCGCCCCGTCATAGGAAACAAGGCTGCCAGCGGCATCGCCATTATCGAGGAACTTGGCCCGGAACAGATCCAGACCGGCGCGTGGATTGCCTACACCAGCGCCGATTCCGTTTTCCAGATCGCCGCGCACAACGACACCATCCCGCTCGCCGAACTCTACCGCGCCTGCGAAACCGCACGCCGCCTGTGCGACCCCCTCAAGGTGGGCCGCGTGATCGCCCGCCCGTTCATCGGCAAGCCCGGCGCGTTCGAGCGGACGGAGGATCGCCGCGACTATGCCTTCACCCCCGACGAGCCCTTGATCAACGAACGGTTGCTTGATGCAGGCGTGCCGGTCTATGCCGTCGGGAAAATCGAAGACATTGTTGCGCACCGCGGCATCACCGAAAGCATCCATTCGCCCAACACGGAAGCATCGCAAAAGGTGGTCGAGCAGTTCATGCAGAAGGAGGGAGACGGCTTCGTCTTCGCGAACTTCATCGACTTCGACATGCTCTACGGCCACCGCCGCGACGCGGAAGGCTATGCCGCCGCGCTCAAGCAGACCGACGGCTGGCTGGCCCGGTTCCTTCCAACACTCGGGCCGGACGATGTGCTCATCCTGACGGCCGACCACGGCAACGACCCCACCTTCAAAGGCACCGACCATACGCGCGAATATGTCCCGCTGCTCGTCTACCAAAAGGATGCCCCCGCCGAAAGCCTCGGCATTCGGCGGGGCTTCTACGATATCGCCCAGTCCCTCGCCGGATGGTTCGACCTCGCGCCCATCCCGCGCGGCCAGGGGTTCCTGTAGGGGACGGGTGGTTTTGAGCATTGTACTCTTTCCCGAAAAAACCTATTCTCCGACTCGACATGAACCGGTTTTTCCAGTCACTCGCATTTAAACTTAGCTTGGCGATTTTCTTCATTGCCTCGGTGCTGCTTTCCAGCCTTGGCATCTATTATATCAAGAAGTTCGAGGATGAAATCGACCGGCGCCTCTACCTCCAGGCCCAGATCCCGGGGAATCTAATGAACGAAGGGGCGATCGCGCACGAACTGGTCCGCGATCTCGATGCACTTTCCCGGCTGGTCGGCGAGGAGGTGCAAAGGGCCGCTGCGGTCGACCAGCCCGACAACCTGATCCTCTTTAGCTCGGATCAAGCCCTGGAGGGCACGCGTACGGATGCGTTCCGGAAATATGCCAAACTCCCGGATGCAATCACCACCGAATGCGGCGGCGTAATCGTTCCTAGACGGAAAACCGGTGGCAACCTTCTCTTTGTATCGGCTCCGTTGCGTTTTGCCGACGGAACGACCGGGGATCTCTACATGCAAATCCATGCAGACAACGCACGCCTGAAAAAGCGGTGCATCGCCCGCGGCTTTTCGATGGGCTTCACGCTCTGCATCATGCTGATTACAGGGGGATGCGCCCTGTTGTTGCATTTCCTGACCGTCCCCCGGCTTAACAATACCCTGCAGTGCCTCAAAGCCGTCGAGGAAGACGACTTCACCATCCGCATCGCCCGCGCCAAATCACAGGATGAACTCGGGGTGCTGGGCCGAGGGGTGAACCATATGGTCGACGAACTCGAACGCCGCCGCGCCGAACAGCAGCAGCTGGACGTCGCTCTGAAAGAAGCCAAGGATGCCGCCGAAAATGCCAGCCGAAGCAAAAGCGAATTCCTCGCCAACATGAGCCATGAAATCCGCACGCCCATGAATGGTGTGCTCGGCATGGCGCAATTAGTGAAGGATACCGACCTTTCCACCGAACAGGCGGAGTATATCAATACGATCTCCACTTCCGCCGAAAACCTGCTCCAGATCATCAACAACATCCTCGATCTCTCTCGCATTGAAACCGGCAAATTCCACCTCAATATCGAGCCCCTCGACATCCGCGCCATGCTACAGGAACTCCACGCCTTCTTCACGCCGGCGGTCCAGGACAAGGGGCTGGACCTAAAAATCGACTGCCCGGAAAACCTGCCGATCATCCGGACCGACAAAAGCAACCTGCGGCAGGTTCTCATCAACCTCATGGCCAATGCCGTGAAGTTCACGAAAAAAGGCCACGTCCGCGTGGCTGTCGAATGCCTTGGAAAAACCGGAAGCGAGTGCACCCTTGGCTTTAGCGTCAGCGACACCGGAATCGGAATCTCCGAAGAGGCGCAGGCCGTCATCTTTCGGGAATTCATTCAGGCAGACAGCTCGCATACCCGCGAATATGGCGGCTCCGGACTTGGGCTTGCGATCTCCAAGAAGCTGGTCGAACAACTCGGCGGACACCTCAGCGTTTCAAGCGAACCCGGGAAAGGGGCCACGTTCTCCTTCAACATCACCGTGGACATGGAGCCGGCGGCGGAAAAAGCCGACACCCCCAGGAACGAAATCCAGGAATCCTTCAGCCACAACGTGCTGGTGGTGGAAGACAACCAACTGAACCGCCGGGTCATCACCAAAATGCTTGAAAAACTGGGGTGCCGTGTCGATGCCGCCGAAACCGGGATGGAGGCCCTCACCCGGCTGAAACTGGCCCTTCCGGTGGAGGGTCGGCCTCGCTACGACATCATCTTCATGGACATCCAGATGCCCGTGCTCGACGGCCTCAAGGCCACCACCATGATCCGCGCCCAAGAGGGAGCAGAGACCCGCATCCCCATCGTCGCCGTAACTGCCCACGCCATGAAAGGCGACCGGGAAGCATTCCTCGACGCCGGCATGGACGGCTATCTCGCCAAGCCCATCCGCCGCGAAGACCTCGTCGCCACCCTCAAGCAATACAGATGAACGCACGGTTTACATGGCTTGCATTCCCTTCCGCATTGCCAGTATAAAACCCGCTGTTTTTCACCCTCGGAAAGTAGGTTATGACCATGACATCAAATGAAATCCGCCAATCGTTTTTCGACTTTTTCGAGTCGAAGCAGCACACCATCGTAAAATCCGGCAGCCTGCTGCCCGATGCGCCGAACCTGCTGTTCACCAACGCAGGCATGAACCAGTTTGTTCCGATCTTTCTCGGCCAATCCAACTGCCCCTACTCCCCCGGACGCACCGCCGACACCCAGAAATGCATCCGCGCCGGCGGCAAGCACAACGACCTCGACGACGTCGGCATCGACACCTATCACCACACCTTCTTCGAAATGCTCGGCAACTGGTCCTTCGGCGACTACTTCAAGCAAGAGGCCATCGACTGGGCGTGGGAGCTCATCACCCAGGTCTGGGGCCTGCCCGAAAACCGCATCTACGCCACCTACTTCGGCGGCGACGAAAAGTCCGAAGCCGACCTCGAAGCCCAAGCCATGTGGCTAAAATATTTGCCGCCCGAACAAGTCGTCCCCGGCAACCGCAAAGACAACTTCTGGATGATGGGCGACACCGGCCCCTGCGGCCCCTGCTCCGAGCTGCACATCGACCTCACCCCCGAAGGAAACTGCGGCCCCGGAATGGTCAATGCCGACCGCGCCGACTGCATCGAAATCTGGAACCTCGTCTTCATCCAATTCAACGCCAACCTCGACGGCACCTTCTCGCCGCTTCCCGCGCAGCACGTCGACACCGGCATGGGCTTCGAACGCATCTGCTCCATCATGCAATGCACCGACGGCTTCAAAGATTTCTCCGGTGTCATATCCAACTACGAGACCGACGTCTTCTCCCCAATCTTCCAAGGCTTGGAAGAAATGAGCGGAAAAACCTACGGCAGCTCCATGACCGACCCCGTCGATATCGCCTTCCGCGTGATTGCCGACCACATCCGCTGCCTCTCCTTCTCCATCGCCGACGGCATCGTCCCCTCCAACGAAGGCCGTGGCTACGTCCTGCGCCGCATCCTGCGCCGCGCCGTCCGCTACGGCCGCGCCCTCGGCTTTCAGGAAACCTTCTTCTACAAGCTCGCCGACACCGTCGTCGAGAGCTTCGGCGAAGCCTTCCCCGAGCTGCGCAAAAACCACGCCCGCGTCAGCAAAACCCTCAAAGCCGAAGAGGAATCCTTCAACCGCACCCTCGACCGCGGCATTGAGCTGTTCGAGCAGGTCGTTGGGGAAATTTCCGGCAAAACCTTCCCCGCCGACGAAGCGTTCAAGCTCTACGACACCTTCGGCTTCCCGCTCGACCTCACCGAGCTGATGGCCCGCGAGCGCGACCTGGCCGTCGACGTCGAAGGCTTCGAAAAGCTGATGAACGAGCAGCGCGAACGCGCCCGCGCCGACCACGCCAAAAAGAAATCCGTCGTCCTCGTCGAAAGCGAAGGCCTCGATGTGAAGCCGACCGTTTTTGTTGGCTTCGACAGCCTCCAATCCGAGGCCATCGTCGAAGCGGTTACGCCCGCCGAGAACGAGGAATACAGCATCGTCCTCGACAAAACCCCCTGCTACGCCGAAATGGGCGGACAGCTTGGCGACCACGGAACGCTGACCGTTCCCGGCCACGACGATGTCGCTGCCGGAACACTGGAAATCCTCGACACACAGAAACAGGGCGAGCTGTTTGTCCACCGCGCCAAACTCGTTAGCGGACGCGCACCCGAGCCGGGCGAAGGCATCCTCGTCGATGTCGACGCCGAACGCCGCGCCGACATCCAGCGCCACCATACCGCAACGCATCTCTTCCACTGGGCGCTGCACGAAGCGGTCAGCGAAGACGCCCGCCAGCGCGGATCGCTCGTCGCGGACGACCGCATGCGCTTCGACTTCAACTCACCCGAAAAATTGTCCGCCGAACAGATTGCCGAAATTGAGCAACTAATCAACGCCCGCATCGCCGCCAACGAACCCGTCTACTGGTCCGAAGTCCCCTTCGCCGAAGTGCAGAAGCATCCGGCCATTCAGCAATTCTTCGGCGAAAAATACGGCGACACCGTCCGCGTTCTCCAAATGGGCGGAGCCAAAGGCGCCTTCGACGGCTTCTCCATGGAGCTGTGCGGCGGCTGCCACGTTCGGAACACCGGCGACCTCGGGCAGTTCAAAATCATGAGCGAATCCTCCATCGCCGCCGGCATCCGCCGCATCGAGGCCGCCTGCGGCTCCCACGCCGAACGGTTTATCGAAGAGCAGAAAAAAGCGCAGGCCGAAGCACAAGCGCAGGCCGAAGCCGCCGAAGCAAAAAAGCAGCAGGCCAAGCAGCGACAGGCCGAAAGGCAGGCGCAAGCTCCGGCCATCGCCGAAGAACTTCTCGGCAAGGTGGAAAACGGATTGCTCATCGAAAACATGGGCGAAGCCGACGCCGGACTCCTCGGTGCCGTCATGGACCTCCTTCAGCCCCAGCTCCAAAGCACCGTTGCGATCCTCGGCGGCGCAAGCGACGGCAAAGTCGCGCTCGTCTGCGTGGTCACACCCGATCTGGTGAAAGAAGGCAAGCACGCCGGGAAAATCATCGGCGCGATCGCCAAGCAATGCGGCGGCGGCGGCGGCGGCAAGCCCGACCGCGCCCAGGCCGGCGGCAAAAATCCCGCCGCCCTCGCCGACGCCCTGAACTCTGTCCCGGCTCTTCTAGCGTAAACAAGAGCTGGAGCTAGGCAACGGCATAGCTCAATGGGGCAAACCGTTCCGGGTGCTTGCAGAGTTCGATCCGGTGGTATTCGTTTAGTGTGCGAACCAACTCGACCCCCATGTGGTAGGCCATGTTGACGGGGACGGCGTTGCCGATCTGCTTGTACTGCGCACCCATCGGGCCGGCAAACTCCCAGTCGTCGGGGAAGGTTTGGATGCGGGCATACTCGCGCACGGTAAAGGGGCGGGTTTCGTCGGGGTGGCAGCGCTCGGTCTGTTTTTGTGCGGGGCTGCAGGTCAACGTCAGGCTTGGCTCGTCCCAGCTTATGCGTCGTGCCATCCCGGTTTTCCCGCCTCCAAGATAGAAGCTCTTCAGCATATACTCTTTTTGGATCTTGATAGGAAGGTCTCGCCAGTATCCGCCGGGGGGAACCATTTTGAGGATTTCCTTTTTTCTTTTCGGATAGCCCTGTCCGGGCGAGGTTGGAACATCGGTGGGGTAGAGCGCCCCGGCTTTGAGCGCGTCTTTTATGGAATAGATTTCCTTAAAGGGCTTGGGGTAGTTGAAACAGATGCCCGATCCTTTTTTGATGGCCACCAGAAATAGGCGCTCGCGTTTTTGCGGAACCTGGTAGTGGATGGCTTTAAGGACTTGCGGGGTCAGCACGTCGTAGCCAATTTCGTCGAGGATCGAAACCATGCCCGCGAGTGTTCGACCTTCTTCATGGCTGACCAATCCCCGTACGTTTTCCCCGATCCCGATAAGCGGTTGGATCTCTTGGACGGCGCGGGCAAATTCATAGAACAAGGTTCCCCGCACATCTTGCAGGCCAAGCTTTTTCCCCGCGTAGCTGAACGATTGACAAGGGAAGCCTCCCGTTACCACGTCGATTTTTTCATGATAAGGAGTGAAGTCCAGTTGGCTCACATCCTGTTCAACCACATTCCATTGCGGGCGGTTTTTGCGGAGCGTCTCACAGGGCCAATGGTCAATTTCGTTGAGTAACTTGCACTTAAGCCCTGCCTTTTCCATTCCAAGCGCCAGCCCGCCCGCCCCGGCGAACAGTTCAATCACATTGAAGTTTCGATGGGGTTCTTCAGGAGCTTCGCGCTCTTCTTTAGAAAAAAGAAACCCCAGCTGCTCGAAGACCTTTAGAGATTCCGAGGTATAGGCTCTGTAGTTGTTCATAGGATGGCGGACAGGGGTTAGTTTCCCGTTTTTGTCCCACCTGCGTAGCGTTTCCTTTGAAACCGACAGCATGTCCGCCACTTCTGAAATTGTGTAAAATTCCTTCACCATACCCCCATTAAGATTCATCAACCTTGTTCATGGTTACTTTATCGCATGAAAAAAAATATTTGTCAACTCGCCCGAGATAACGATAATCACATGCTATGGATCATTCCGAAAAGCAGAGCATATTAAAAAAAGCCCAAGATTGGTTTTTAGCGACAATTGCCGAAAATCACATTAAAAATACGGAAAAACTAACCAACCCGGATGAGTTTAACATCAATCCGTTTCTGGCCTCATATCTTGCCAACTTCCTAACCGGAAACAGCTCTCCGGAAAGCATTGCCAAAGCATTGGTTTATCCGCGCGTACTCGGCTCATCCATCACCACATCTTTTGGAACAAACGTTCAGAAATTCACAAGCGATGTGCTTTCATCATTCGGCAGCACAACGGCGGGAATCGATATTGAGTTTATCGATCAAGTGGATGGAGAAAAGAAATACTGCCAGCTAAAGGCTGGCCCAAACACCATAAATAGAGATGACGTTGAAACGATTCATGGACATTTCGGTGCAACACAGCGGCTTTCCAGAACAAACAACTTGCGGATTCCTTCTGACGACTTGATCGTTGGGGTTCTTTATGGAGAGCATTCGGATTTAAGCAGTCATTATTTAAGATTAGAAAATGAGTGTAATCATCCGATTCTCGTGGGGGATGCCTTTTGGCATCATCTAACCGGGGACGATACTTTCTACCATGACCTTATTGCGGTGATTGTCCAGGTGGCGGAAAAGGCCGATGGAAAGCACATAATTGAAGAAACAATTCAGGCCTTAGCGGCCACCGACCGTATCATCCAACTTTCAGCTTTAAGTCAGCACTAACACGCCCGTCAAGCACCCCTAATTTTTGCCCTGAATTCCAAACAACTCCTCATCTATAAACTATGCACCGAATTGACGGCAAAAAACCCGCCGCCCTGAAGTCAGTTCCTTCCCTTATTTAGGAAATAGAGGCCTTGTTTTCGGCAATCTGCCGCTCTAATAATTATGCGGGGTATCAAGTTAACGCAAGTTGAGGTTTGATCACCCCAAGATGTTGTGGTTTCTGCCTACGATTTCCTTATAAGTAGTTGGGGGAGATGCTGCGGCCTGCTGTATAAGGCGGTGAAACAATAACCCACGAAACTTTGAAGACCGTCGATTGAAACGAAATGTATATTCATCAAGATAGTAGTCGAGATGCTTTCCGCTTGCCGCACCCTGATGTGTGCTCAACAACCAACGCTTGGCCAGAGCCGCGACTCGGTGTACTGCGGGCATACTTATGTGGGCAGGATCTCCACTTTTAGAAATAACGGATCTGTGGTGCAAATAGCCATGAGCAGTCAGGGCGTTGTAGCTAGCCCACCCATCCGTTCGAATCTCAGAACCCTTCTTGGCCATTCCGCAAACAAAGGGAATAAGGCTCTCTTCGGTGACATCCGGGATTCGTTGCATGCGAATTCGACCAAATCCTTTGGGCGAATGGAGTTCAACGGCAATAGCCACAATGGCCTTCTTTCCACTGCCCCGACCTCTTTTCCCTCCCTCGTCACGGCCTCCGAAATAGGATTCATCCACTTCGATGCGGCCAGAAAGTCGATCTCGGCCGGGGCGAACCATCGCCGAGCGCAATTTATGCAGGCAAGTCCAGGCGGTCTGGTAGCTTTGAATTCCTAAAGCGTTTTGCAATCCGAGGGCACTGGCTCCATCTTTTTGGCTGGTTACGAACCATGCAACGGCAAACCAAGTTCGCAATGGCATCCGGGTTCGATGGAAAACAGTCCCGGCGGTCACGGAGACTTCGTGCTGGCATTCCCGGCAATGCAAATACCCTCTGGAGGTAATCCATGGCTCTTTTACCGATCCGCAGCGACTACAAATATATCCATCGGGCCACCTGCATTTTCGGAGGTAGAGGCGGCAGGATTCCTCACTGTCAAACCAATCAAGGAACTCTTGATATGTTTCAGGATAATCAATGCCTGCGACTAGATGGAGGGCGTTTTGCACACCCGAAATCTATATGTAGGGGTCACTTGCGTCAACTTGATACCCCGCATAATTATATCACTAATGATATAATTTCGCCAAAAACAACCGATTATCGGGCCATTTTATATCACAAGTGATATAGAGATTTTGGAAGGAATTTGTTTTGTGGTGGAGGGCTGGCGTCCTCGCCGACTCTTCGGAGGATCGGGGCGGAACCGCTCGTGCGCGGGATCGACGAGAGCGTTGCCCTTGGCTAAATATGCTGCGCCTTGAGTACTCCGCAGGGCGCATTGCAACGGGCATTCAGGGTTCCTTCTCCGCGTTTTTCGGGTTCTTTGCGTTCCTTCGCGGCTAAGCTCCATCCATGGAAACGATCCAGCAACTGTTGAACCGCATCCGCGAAGTCCACAAGAACGGAAAATGCATCTGGAGCCGGGGACGGGGACATCGCGGAGGGGGAGGACTATTCGGTCTGACGCGACGTGCGCCTGACGCTAGCGGGGGAATACGGCGCCCGCGCCTCCTATGCCGTTAAAACCGATCCCGAAAGCCTGACCTTTTTTATCGGCTCCCCCCTGCTCGTGGATGGCGAGGTGCGCGGCGTTCTTTCGGTCGGTAAACGTCGCAGAAAAAGCCTTCCGAAGGGACGTAGCCCACAAATCTGTTGCGGGTTTCCCGCACACCCGGTGCTCCCCGCACCGTGACATTTTTTTTACAACTGTTTTACAGCTCCATGACCCATTGGATTTTCGGATGCGCTAGCTTGATCTCGTAAATCGTTGACGGGCGAACCGTGACAGGAAAGCGCAAATCATCTAAACATGGAGGTCTATTATGAGCGCATTTGGTAAAAGTCTAGTGGCAAGCGGGTTGTTGGTTGCGGGGTCGGTGGTTTCTGGATTGGCCGCGCAGGAGGTGGTGTGCCGGGTGGAGATGGATCGCGATGTGGTCTTTGCCGGGCAAAAGCAAAAGGCGATCGTGAAGGTTACGCTGGACGCGCCAAAGACGCCGCGCGCAGACAAGCGTCCACCCGTTAATTTGACGATTGTGCTGGATCGTTCGGGTTCGATGTCGGGGCGGAAAATCGAGAAGGCGAAGGAGGCGGCGATTGCGGCGTTGCGGCGGCTGGATCCGCGAGACCTTTTTTCGCTGGTCACCTACGACACCCGGATCGAAACCGTGGTTCCCGCGCAGAGCGCCGCCAATTCGGACTGGATCGAGGGGCGTATCCGGTCAATTTCCACGGGCGGCAACACGGCGCTTTTTGCGGGCATTAGCCAAGGGGCTTCCGAGATCCGGAAAAACCTGGGAAGGCGCTACGTCCACCGCATCCTGCTACTTTCGGACGGGCTGGCCAACACAGGGCCGTCGTCGCCCGAGGAGCTGGGGCGGTTGGGCGCGGCACTGCGCAAGGAGGGAATCTCCGTCACAACCATCGGCGTCGGAACAGACTATAACGAAGACCTGATGACGCTCATGGCGCAGAACAGCGACGGCAATACCTACTTTGTGGAGTCGAGCGCCGACCTGCCGCGTATTTTCGGAACCGAGCTGGGCGATGTCCTGAGCGTTGTGGCGAGCAAGGTGACGATCGAGGTCGAGTTCCCGGAAGGGGTCAAACCGCTGCGGATTATCGGGCGCGACGGGCGGATCGGGGCGAAGACCGTGGAGGTTTCCCTGAACCAGCTCTATGGCGGGCAGGAAAAATATGCGCTCATCGAAGTCGAGCTTCCGGCCAGCGCGGCGGGCGAAGTGCGCACGGTGGCGAATGCGCGTTGCCATTATCAAAACATGATCGCCAACCGTCCTGCGAGTAGCAAGGGCCATACGGTGGTGCGCTTTAGCAAAAACCCCGCAGAGATCGAGCGGAGCGTAAACGTGGCGGTCAGCAAAGAGGTGCTCGACAACTATGTTGCCATTGCTAAGGACGCGGCAATCGCCGCGGCGGACAACAACGATTATGACGAGGCCGCCAAAATCCTGAGACTCAACGCCGAAACGGTTTCCGAATTTGCCTCTCAAAACAGTCTTCCCGAATTGCAAGAACAGGCCGACCAACTTGAGCAGCAAGCGGGCGAAATAAAAAAACAGCAGAAGCTTCCATCCAAATCACGTAAAAAAATGAAAACATGGAACTTTGAAATTTATAACCAGCAAACAACCCCGAAGATAACGCCAAAGAAAGAGGAGAAGAAGGATTAGGAAATCCCCGGTCATTTGGTATGGCGCACTGCTGTTGATCCCCGCCTTCCTTATCGCGGGGATCGCTGCGCGCTTGCTTTCGCACGAACAGGAGCGGATCGGCGGTGCGGCGGAGGCCGCCGCGCACGGGCGGCTTCAGGCTGTTGCGGCGCAAGTGGAGCTGGCGGTCGAAGTGGTGCAGGACGAACTGCTGCGGGCGCTCAAAACCTTCCCGCCCAAAAATCTTGAACGGACGCTAACGGACTGGGAGCAGGGCAATCCGCTCGTGCGCAACGTATTCGTCTGGCGGGGTGCGAACGACCTGCTCCTTCCCGACTCCACGCTTCCGCTGACGCGGGAGCAACAGGAGTTTCTGCAACGCTACAATACGCTCTTCAACGGAAGCCGTTCGTGGGAAGAGGCAAATGGACAGGAGGATGCGCCGGTATCGATTTCCAAAAAACTATATGTCCGGATGAAAACAAAGCAACCCCCGGTGCGCGGCGCATGGATTCCGTGGTACTGGGAAAACCGCTTCGGCATGATTGGATGGACGCAACCCAGCCCCGAAGGACCGCGCTACGGCGTCGAACTGGAAATGATCGCGATGCTCTCGGAAATGCGCTCGGTCTTGCCCGCCGACCTTCCGGACAACCGGCTCATGGCGCTTGTCGATGGCGGCGGGCATATCATTTATCAATCCGGCGGGTTGGAGATTCCCGAGGGCTTGAACCCCGCGCTGCGCATTCCCGTGGGGCGGGTGTTGCCGCATTGGGAAATGGTTCTGTATACGCCGGACGGAAGCTTTGCGGGCGATGCCCCCGGCTATGCGTTGCTCTCCGGCCTGCTGGTCGGGTTCCTGTTTTTGGCGCTATTTGTTTCGAGCGGGCTTTTGTTGCGCGATGCACACCGCAACCGATTGGATGCCCGGCAAAAGACCACCTTTGTCTCCAATGTATCGCACGAACTAAAAACCCCGCTCACCACCATCCGCATGTATGCCGACCTGCTCGGCGAAGGCCGCGTGACGAACCCCGAAAAAGCCAAACGCTATCTGCACACCATCGTCGGCGAAAGCGAGCGCCTGACCCGCCTCGTCAACAATGTGCTCGACTTCAGCCGACTCGAACAAAACCGCAAAAAATACCGGATCATCCCATTCGACCTGGGCGAGGCGCTCGAAGAAACGTTCCAGTCGCAGCGCATCCGCATTCAGGATGCAAACATGGCTCTGACGGTGTCCCTTCCCCCAGCCCCAACCCCCATCAAAACCGACCGCGACGCCCTTCAGCAGGTTCTGCTCAACCTCATCGACAACGCCATCAAATATGCTGTGGCAGGTGGAAAGCTATCCATCGAACTCGCCCCCACTCCCAACGGTTACTTCATCGCGATTACCGACGACGGGCCGGGCATCCCGAAGAAACACCGCCGACGCATCTTTGAGCGGTTCTATCGCATCGACGACTCCATCACCGCCACCCAAGGCAGCGGTCTCGGCCTCGGCATTGCCCAGCGCCTGCTAACCGACCTTGGCGCCGACATCGAATACCAGCCCGCTTCCAGCGGCGGCGCCAACTTTATCATCACCCTCCCCAAGGAAGCCCCATGAAAACAGTCCTCATTGCCGAAGACGATTCCAACATCCGCACCGGACTCATCGACCTGTTCGAAAGCGAAGGCTACCGTGTTTGCGCCGCCGAAAACGGCTCCGTTGCCCTCAAGCGCCACGCCGCCGAATCCTTTACCCTCATCCTGCTCGATGTCATGATGCCTGAAAAAAGTGGCTACGACGTCTGCCGCGAAATCCGAAAGACCGACTCCGCCACTCCCATCATTATGCTCACTGCCAAAGGCGAAGAGATCGACAAGGTCGTTGGCCTCCAGCTCGGAGCCGACGACTACGTCACCAAACCCTTTGGCGTCCACGAACTCATCGCCCGCACCGAAGCGGTACTGCGCCGAACCGCCCGCGCAACGCCTGCATCGCCCAAGCTGCCCGACGCGTTCGACTTTGGTTCCGCCCGCATCGACACCCGGAAATACACCGCCGAAACCGCTGGAAAAACCGCCCCCCTATCCTCCCGCGAAATGGAGCTGCTGCGCTGCTTCCACGCCCGCCCCGACGAAGTCCTCACCCGCGACCAGCTCCTCGACGAAGTCTGGGGCATCGACTACTTCGGCACCACCCGCACCCTCGACCAGCACATCTCCCAGCTCCGAAAAAAAATCGAACCCAACCCCGCCGACCCCCAAACCCTTCGTACCGTCCACGGCATTGGATATCGATACAGCCCTTAAAACCGCAGCCAACGTTTCACTTGCTTCGCTCGCGTAAACGTTCTCTACACCACGCGCATTGCTTCGAGAGGACTAATGAAGCCTCAATCCTCCTTCGGGGTGAGGCGAAGGATGGTGCCGGGGTTGTTGAGGACCACGTAGATGGCGCCGTCGGGACCG
The DNA here is from genome assembly GCA_965372395.1 of uncultured bacterium. Classification (GTDB taxonomy): domain Bacteria; phylum Verrucomicrobiota; class Kiritimatiellia; order Kiritimatiellales; family Pontiellaceae; genus Pontiella. The sequence continues at coordinate 2,501 of CBDVCB010000046.1, read as the reverse complement.
CAGACAACGTCGCGGACGCGGCCGGCGTTTTTGAGGATGACTTCCTCGTGCATGACGCGGCCGTTCTCGATGTCGAGCAGGCGAACGTCTTCGTATTTCAGCGCCCCGACGAGTAGCTTGTTGTTCCATTTCGGGAAAAGGTCGCCGTGGTAGAAATCGATGGCGCAGACGGCCGTTGACGGCCTCCAGTACCAGACCGGCTGCTCCATGCCCTCCTTGCGGACGATGTCGGTGATGGGTGTGCCGTTGTAGTTCTTTCCGTAGGTAATGATGGGCCAGCCATAGTTTGCGCCGGAAGCAACGAGATTGAGTTCGTCGCCGCCGAGCGGGCCATGCTCGGCACTCCACAGGTGCCCGGTCTGCGGATGGAAGGCGAGTCCCTGCGGATTGCGGTGGCCATAGGAAAAGATGGAGGGCATGGCGGTTTTGTTGCGGCGGAAAGGATTGTCCCGGGGGATGCGGCCATCGCGCCGGATGCGATGGATCTTGCCGTTGGGTTTGGAGAGGTCCTGCGCGTGGGCCCCGGTGCCGCGGTCGCCGATGGCGAAGTAGAGGTCTTTCTTTTCGTCGAACACGATACGGGTGCCGTAGTGGTGGCGGGTGGTGCGGTAGGTTTCGTGCGGTGCCCCGAAAAGGGTCTCCTCGTCCGTCCAGTCGTTGCCGTTGATGCGCCCGCGCACGAGCTTCGTCATGGCCAAGGAACGTTTGCCGTTGGGCTGCATTTCGAGGCCGTGGCTGAACGCGAGGTAGATCCACTGGTTGCCCTCTTCGTGGTAGTCGGGGTCGAAAGCGACAGCCAGCAACCCGCCCTGCCCTTCGGCAAGGACGTCCGGGATCCCCTCGATCGGCTTCGAATGCAAGCGTCCTTTGTCGAGGGTTCGCAGGCGGCCGGAACGTTCGGTGACGAGTGCGGTTTTTTCGTCGAGAAAGGCGAGGCTCCACGGAACCTCCAACCCTTCCGCCCAGATTTCGACGTTGATGTCGTAGTCCAGGGTTTGGAGCGTTTCCGGGATCGGCGACTTCGCGGCTCCGGCCTGCTTCTGCATTTCGAGAAGATAGGTGCTGATCTGCTTGATCTGTTGGTCGCTGAGTGTTTTTTCGTAGGCGGGCATGCCGAGGTGGGTGATGCCAAACTTGATATTGCGGTTGATATGCCCCGAGGTGTCGCCAAACTGCCAGGCGCCGTCGGCAAGGCTCTTCGCGCTCCCGCCCTGGAATGTGTTGCCATGGCAGTGCGAGCAGTGGGTTTGGTAGAGCTTGGCGGCATCCTGCCCCAATGCGGCAAGGCCTGAACAAACGGCGAAAACAATTATGATTAGCGTCTTCATGCGAATGACTATGAACCTTATTTGGTTGAACCTCCAAGTGAAAATAGACAGGTTATCGGCATGTCCGAATCCTACAAACACCTATTTGGCCCGGTGCCGTCGCGACGGTTGGGGCGGTCGCTGGGTGTGGATCTGATCCCGTTCAAGACCTGCACCATGAACTGCCGCTTCTGCCAGCTGGGCGACTCGGCCTGCGCACTAAGCGAGCGGGCGGAATATGTCCCGATGCCCGAGGTGCTCGCGGAGCTGGTTCAATGGAACGAATGCGACGGGCAGGCGGATCACATCACGCTGGCGGGTTCCGGCGAGCCGACGCTGCATACGGGGTTCGGCGAGGTGTTGCGCTGGATCAAGGACAACACCTCCATCGCCTCGGTGCTGCTCTCCAACGGGTCGCTGTTCCATCTGGCGGAAGTCCGCGCGGCGGCGGCCATGGCCGACAAGGTGAAGGTGACGCTGAGCGCGTGGGACGAAGCCAGCTTCCAGCAAATCCACCGGCCGGCGCAGGGCGTGACGTTTGAACAGCTTATTGAGGGCGAGCGCGCTTTCCGGCAAGAATTTTCCGGCGAGTTGGCGCTTGAGGTATTTATCGTCGAGGGCATGAATTCCGATTGCGCCGATGTCCGTAGAATCGCGGCGCTTGCCGAGACGATCCATCCCGACCGGATCGACCTCAACACGGCGGTACGTCCCCCGGCGGACTCCGGCGTACAGGCGGTCTCGGAGGAACAGCTCGCCAAGCTATCCGAAATTCTGGGACCAAGAGCGGAGGTGACGGCCTCGTTCAAGAAGCAAACATCCCCCGCTCTGGAAGTGACTCCCGAGGCCTTGCAGGGATTGATCCAGCGTCACCCGGCCACAGCATTCCAACTGGCACAAGACTACAATGTGCCGCTTGATCCCATTTTCCGGAGTCTGGAAACGCTGGTTGCGGGAGGAACGTTGTGCGCGGAGGAACGCGACGGCGAAACCTACTATTTCCACCGCGCTTAGAGTGTTTACCAAATTCAGAATCCCTCCCCAAGAACCTTACATCTAACTACCACGATCGTGGTAGTTAGATGTAAGGTTTTGAAGGGAAAGGCGCACGAAGCCCTGAAGTAGCGGCCTCTCTGCCCTCCGGTTGAACGGTCCCCCTTTGTTCGTTTCCACCGAGCCAGATTCAAATCACCG
>CBDVCB010000045.1:0-22212 GCA_965372395.1 uncultured bacterium | reverse complement strand
CCCCACCCCGCCTGAAAACCAGATGCTTTATATAGAAGTTATTTTTACCCGTTTTTTCAAATGACTGGAAGGGTAGGATTAAGAAAGTTAAAGCGTTCGGGCATCCGCGAGCAATGCGTCTCTCTGTAACGAGAAAATCTGTCGATGAGTCAAATCAGGATACATCCAGAATGATTCCTTCCATGCTGGGGCGGATGGAGAAGGATCCGGCCTCAATATTTCCCATGAGGGCCTCCCCGAGCGGGGACTCGGGGGTGATGACGGTGACCAAGCGGCCGTCGACGGTTACTTCGCTACCGCCGCCGCAGTGCAGCAGCATGTAGAGGTCGGTCTCGCCATTCATCTCCACTTCAACCAGGGCGCCGACATCAATTTCCTGTCCGGTAAAATCCTCTACTTCCAAGCTTTTGAGTTTTTCGATCTGCTTGGCGAGGGCGGTGCAGTGCATGGAATAGCCGTGCGCGAGGTAGGCGGCTTCGAGTCCGGTGGTGTCGCGCTGCTTTTCGGCGTTGGGTGCGCTGTGCATGGCACCAATGGAGGACTGCTCGTTGGCACTGTGCCGGCGGGCCAGTTCGGTTTCCAGCTCCTTGATGATCGCGTCTAGAATGGTGTGTTTCATGGCGGGTGTTATACCGGCTCGGACTGAAAACCAGAACCCGAAAATCGGAACAATTGCCCGCACAACAAACACATGAACCACGGAATACACCGAATACACGGACAAACAAACTGAGTTACTTTGCTTCCGTGTATTCAGTGTATTCCGTGGTTAAATACCGTTGTTCTTCCTTGCACCGCCCGTCCAGCTATGGCGTTATTTCCCGCTCTATGAACCCGCACAGACCCAACCTTAAAATCGACTATCCAAAAAACCTCCCAATCTCTGGAAAACGCGCGGATATTCAAAAGCTGATCGAGAAAAACCAGGTCGTGATTGTCTGCGGCACGACGGGATCGGGAAAGACAACGCAGCTGCCGAAGATTGTGCTGGAGGCGGGTGCGGGCAAGACCGGGCGCATCGGCATCACCCAGCCGCGCAGGCTGGCGGCCACGGGCATGGCTCGCCGCGTGGCGGAGGAGATGCAGACCGAATACGGCCAAGGCGTCGGTTGCCAGGTGCGCTTCGACAACTCGACCTGCGATGAGACCGTCATCAAGTTCATGACCGACGGCATCCTGCTAGCGGAAACCCAGCGCGACCGACACCTGCAGCAATACGACTGCCTGATCATCGACGAAGCCCACGAGCGCAGCCTCAACATCGATTTCCTGCTCGGCTACCTCAAGAACCTAATCAAGGTGCGCCCGGATCTAAAGATTGTCATCAGCTCGGCCACGCTCGATGCCGAGAGCTTTTCGGAATTTTTCAATAACGCGCCGGTGATCCAAGTAGAAGGCCGCACGTATCCGGTCGAAGATTTTTTCCTGCCACCGGGCAAGGACGAGGAACTCTCGAACCATATCCTGCGCGCCATGCGCTGGATCTCGGACGTGGACGACCAAGGCGATGTGCTGGTTTTCCTCCCGGGTGAGCGCGAGATTCGGGATGCCACAAAAAAACTCGAAGGCCAGCACTGGAAAAACACCGAGGTTCTTCCTCTCTTTGGGCGCTTGAGCATGGGCGAGCAGCAGCGCGTCTTTAAAACCGGTGGCCGGCGGCGGATCATTCTGGCCACCAACGTGGCCGAAACCTCGATCACCATTCCGGGCATCCACTATGTGATCGATTCGGGGCAAGTGCGGCTAAGCCGCTTCAATCCGCGTACGCAGGTGCAGGGCTTGCAGGTTGAACAGGTATCGCAGGCAAGCGCGCGGCAGCGTCGCGGGCGGTGCGGCCGCGTGACCGACGGCATCTGCATCTATCTCTACGACAAGGACACGTTCGACGGCAGCGCGCAATATACCGACCCCGAAATCCGGCGCACCTCGCTCGCAGGCGTCATCCTGCAAATGGATTTGCTCGGCCTGCCGCCCATCGAACAATTCCCCCTGCTCGACCCGCCGCAGCCCGCACTCGTGCGCGAGGGCTATAAAGCCTTGCAGGACATCGGCGCGATCGATGAAGATCGAAAACTCACCCAACTTGGCCGCGACATTGCCCGTTTCCCAACCGACCCGCACCTCGCCCGCATGATCGTTCAGGCGCGCGACGAAGGCGCACTGCCGGAGATCCTCGTGCTGGTCGCCTTCCTCTCGATCCAGGATGTGCGCGAGCGCCCCACCGAAAAGGCCGAGGCCGCCGACCTGGCCCACAAGCAATGGATGGATCCAAAATCCGACTTCATCACCATCCTCAACCTTTGGAACTTCATTGAAGCCGAACGCGGTACGGGAGGATCGCACGGCAAGCTGCGCAAGCTCTGCAAAAAGAACTTCGTCAACTACCGCCGCGTCATGGAATGGCGCAACCTTTGGAAAGACTTGCGCAACTGCGTGCGGGATCTGAAGTGGAATGTAGACGATGCTTCCAGCTTCGTTGCGCACGCCAAGCACACCGGCCGCTCCAACGCAACGAAGCTGGAAGCATCGTCTACGATCCATGACTACGACCTCATCCACCGCAGCCTGTTGGCAGGACTTCCTGCCAACATTGGATTCAAGGGCGAGGACCGCGAGTTTACCGCCGCACGCAACCGCAAGTTTTTCATCTTCCCTGGCTCCGCCCTTTTCAAGAAGCCGCCGGAATGGGTGATGGTTTTCGCGCTGGTCGAAACCACCAAGCTCTATGCGCGTACGGTCGCGGAAATCAAACCCGAATGGCTCGCAGACGTCGCCCCGCACCTCTGCAAATCCGTCTATAAAAAACCAGAGTGGAGTCCAGAGAAAGGATTCGTCTATGCCAAGGAATCCATCGTGTCCGGTGGCCTGACCCTGCTCGACGGGCGACCCGTGCACTATGGCCCGCTCAATCCGGAAGCGGCGCGGAAAATCTTTATCAGCGACGGCATGGTTCCCGGAAACATGACCACGCATGGCGGATGGCTCAAGCTGCACCACCGCATGCTCGACGATATTGCCGCGCTGGAGGAAAAAATCCGCCGCCCCGGTGCGTTGCTCGACCACGCCGCCATCTTCGACCACTTTGATCGCCTGCTTCCGCCGGACGTTTATTCCGTTAAAACGCTGGAAAAATGGATCCGCAAAACCCGCGCCCGCATCGCCATGCGGATGGCCGACGCCATGTTCCCTCAATCGACGCCAATCACGCCCGCCGACTATCCCGATTCGCTTACGTTCCACCATGAAGAGTTCCAGCTTGTCTACACCTTCGACCCCGGCGAAGAGCTCGATGGCATCGCCCTCGTCTGCCCGACGGTCAAACTGGCCTTCCTTCCCAACTGGGCACCCGACTGGCTCGTACCCGGCTGGCTGGAGGAAAAGGTTAGCCGCCTCCTGCGCACACTCCCGAAAAACCTACGCACCACCATCGCGCCCATTGATAAAACCGCAAAGGCGTTTCATCACACTTCATTAAGTATGGGGGACACAAAACCCCTAATTTTAAAGGATGAACTACCATGTCATACTTCACAAAGTATGATATTCGAACAACCGCTACTGGATGCGCTTTCAGCGTATTTGCAACAGGAATTCAGGCTTCCAGTAGATGCCTCCGATTTTGACGAATCAGCCCTGCCCGAATTCCTGCGCATGAAGGTGATCGAGACCGACGGCGACAAAATCGTCCGGATACACTCCTCGGTTTCGGACGAGCACCGTCTGACCGCCCACCGCAGCAGCACTGAACTAGCCTTTGCCAAATGGACGCTTCCACCGAAGAAAACATGGCCGGGCGATATGCTTCCCGAATTCATCACCAGAGGGGACAGCAAAAAAAACAGGGGCTATCCCGCACTGACCAGCGAGGCCGGTGGCGTGGGGCGCCGGGTGTTCCTGAGCCAAATCAACGCCGCCGCCTCGCACCGCGCAGGGTTGGCCCGGCTCTTCCGCATCCAGCAGGCCGACCAGATGAAGTATGTCGAAAAGCGCCCGCCGCTCCCGCCCATGGTTCAGCTGACCGCCTCGGCCATCGACGAGACTTTTTTGACGGACTTCTTCGACGCAACCATCCATGAGGCGCTCACCCATGACGGGCGGGTGGAAATCCGCGACGGCGCCGCCTTTGACAAGTGCGCGGATGAGGCACGCACCACGCTCTACGAAACCGCCGAAGAGAATGCCGGCCTTCTCGAAGATATGCTGGGACAACGCGAAAAAATCGCCGAGGACCTCGACGCTCTGCCCGGCGAATACGACTCGCGCCACGACCTCGAAATGCAACTTGCCTTTTTGTTCCGCCCCGGGTTTCTTCAGACCCTCGATGTTTTCACCCGCTACCCGCGCTATCTCAAAGCGATGCAGATCCGCATCCAGCGCATCCGTAACAACGCCCCCACCGACCTGCGCAAGCTGGCTGAGGTTGAACCTTTCCAGAACCGGCTAAACGATAAACTGCTGGAATGCGATGACATTGGGTCGGCCCACGACCTGATTGAATTCGCCATGCTGATCGAAGAGTTCCGCGTCAACCGCTTCGCCCCCGAAATCAAGACCCCCGTCAAGGTTTCCGCCCGGCGGCTGGAAGAGGCGTGGGGGGAAATCTTAATTTTTAGGCCGCGGAAGTTGGGTTAAAGCGCGTGAGTATCCAGTATGAAAACGAACAGCGAGAACGTTTTGATTTTCACGCTATGCGAAAGGCGTTCAATACGTATATGGGTTTGGTCGGGATCTCCGATGCGGTACGCCAAAAGCTCATGCGGTATTCTGACCCAAAGCTGACCGCAAATACGTATACCGATATTTCACAGCTACCACTTCGAGAGGCTATTGGTCAGCTCCCATCGTTTTTACCGAGCACTGCCACAACCAACCAACCGAAAGGGGATAAAACGAGACGCTAGAAGCAGCAGAAAACTTGCTTAAAGCCTTTGGTGGAGAAGGGTTTAGCCTCGCTGAAATAGGTGGCAAAAATGGTGCCCCGGAGAGGGTTCGAACCTCCGACCCCCGGATTAGGAATCCGGTGCTCTGTCCAGCTGAGCTACCGGGGCATTGTTGAAGCGGTTGGGCAGGATTAATAATCGGGTCCGGAATTGCAATCCCGAACTGCCCCCAACCTACCCCATCTTCGCGCCGCATTGCTTGCAATAGGCCGCGTCGGCATCGTGCTGGGCATGGCCGCAGGAGGTGCAGGTTCGCGCGTTCTTGCGTCGCTCGGAATCGATAATAAGATCGGCGGTAATGATGCCGGTGGGCACGGCGATGATGCTGTAGCCCATAATCATGATGAAGGCGGCCAACGCCTGGCCCACGGGAGTATGCGGGGAAATATCGCCATAACCAACGGTCGTAAGCGTGACGATCGCCCAGTAGACCGCTTTTGGAATACTGGTAAATCCGTTCGCCTCGCCTTCGATCACATACATCAACGAACCGAGGATCACCACAATGGTCAAAACCGCCACCACGAAGATGCCGATCTTGCGGCGACTGGCAACCAGTGCGTTCTGCAGCAGGTCGGCTTCGCCGACATACTGCGCCATTTTGAGCACGCGGAAGATGCGCAGCATCCGCAGAATCTTGATGACGTCGAGAAAGCGCGTACCGGGAATGAAGGGGCTGAGATAGACCGGTAGCACGGCCAATAGATCGACCACGCCAAAAAAACTGCGGGCATAGTGGATCGGTTTGGGGGCGCAATACAAACGCAACCCATACTCAATCGTGAAAAGCACGGTGAACAAGATATTCAGAGGGATCGACCACTCCCCGTGGGTGGCGCGAATGGAGTCGACGCTGTTGAGCATGGTCAACCCAACGCTCATCATGATGGCCACAAACAACAACACGTCGAACAGTTTGCCCGCAGGCGTGTCCGCTTCGAAAATAATGGTGTAGAGTCGTTCTTTCAAATTGTTCTTTTGCATTCTCACTTCCTGATAATAGGCAAAACACAGGGTTGCACCATTTTTGATTTTCGATTTTCGATTGCTGATTTATGGAACTCAAACGGCGTTGGCCTTTCCAAAATGAAGGCTGTCGCAGACCCACAAATCGGAAATCGGCATTCAAAAATCAACGATCTCTTCCTCATGGTATTTGCATCCGTCCGGGGTGGTTTCCAAATGGTATACGGGATAGTCCAGTTCAGGCAATTCCGCATGGCCGATTCCGATGGCGCAGTCGCCCAGTCCCGAACCGGAAATCTTGGCACCGCAGATTTCGGGATGGTTCTGCAGCGCCGTGACGATCTCCTCGAGTTCCGGGGTGTTGACGCCCATCTCGTCCATCAGCTGCTGGTTGCGTTCGAGCACAAAACCGAACAGTATCCGATCATCCTCTTCCAGCGCCACGAGCGCCTCCCGCACCCCCATATCAATCTCGGAATAAATCCGGTCATACTTGGCTGGATTATCCTTGCGCAAGGCCTCCACCTTTTGGATCACCTCGACGGTCGGGGTTTTGTAGCCGCAATAGACCGCGGTCAGTGGAAGGGTGATTTTCAGAGGTTGGAATTCCGGGGCGGTGCCGTAGCCCACGATGCCGCCGAATACGCTGGCGGCTAGATCGGCGCCCGACCCCCGGCCCTGCACGGCATGTACGGTTTCAAGGGATTGGGAAAAGAGTTCTTTGTGCCCCAGTGCTTTGTTCTTGGTCCATTGCATGAGCGCGGCATGCGTGGCAACGGTTACTGCGGCGGAGGAACCGAAACCAATGTCGGCCGAAAACTCGGAATCGATCTTTAGCTCAAAGCCGGAGGGTATCCGGTCGCGGTGCTGCTTGATGGCCTGCAGCACAAACTTCAGCGATGGATGCTCCACCAGATCATCGAGTGGGCTGCGGTAGTCCCCTAGGGCGGAAACAATATTCACAGACCGCTCCGCAACTGGAGAAAGCCGGACGGTAATCCGTCGGTTTATGGCACAGACGAGCGCATGTTTCCCTTGGAGCACGGCGTGTTCGCCAAGCAGCATCAGGCTGCCCGGTGCGGATGTGGTGATGGTGGCGGCGGTGGCCATGGGCTAGACCATGCGGGTGCCGAGGGGATCTCCGCGAACGGGCGATACGGTGTAGCCATATTTTTCGCAGAGCGCGGTTGGTGCGGTGTCGGCAAACACGAGCACCACGCCGCCGTTGTCGCCCGTCACGGAACCGGCGCCGCAAATCTTGGCGGAACCGCCGAGGCTTTCGATATCGGAAATGAATTGCCGCACCCGTTCCGGCACTACGCCGATGGCGGCGAGCAGACGGTTGTTTTCACGAACGATCCAGTGCAGTTTGGGTTGGTCGTTGGCGCGAATCGCCTCCTCGAAGACTTCCGTAACCGCTTCGAACTCGCTCCAGATTTCGCTATTGCTAAAACGACGCTCCACTTCCATGACGCTTTCGCCGGTGGTGGCTGAGGGAACGCCAGTCTGCACCATGTACATTTTCATGCGGGGTAGCGACATCGCTGTTGCAACGCCTTCCCGGAAGCTCGCGCACCCGCCGTGCAGCGAGATATAGGAGTCGACGCCGCTGGGCTTTCCGTGTTGCAGCTTTTCGGCTTCGAGGCTGTATTCGTAGTACCAGTCGGGTTTGAAGTCGACGCGCAGGTAGTGGCCGAGTGCGCGAATTTCGCTGAGCACCGTCGCGGCGGAAGACCCCATGCCGCACCCGACCGGAATCGTGGAGCGCAACTTGAGGCACAGGCCCGAATCGATATGCCGGTGCAGGCCATCCAAGGTATGGATAAAGGTGAAGCGGAAGAGGTCGACCGGCATGGCGAGCACCTCGCGGATGCCGATTTCGCCGCAGAGGAATTCCCGGTACTTCTTGTCGACGCGCCGCTTAAGGTCGCGCAGCGCCATGATCGTGTTCGATCCGCCGCCCGTACCGCCCGGAAGGTCGAAAGAAATCTTATCGCCGGCTTGCGGGGTTAGCTCGAAGACCGCGCTGCGGTCGATGGCCATCGCAATGGCGGGCTTCCCGTAGACCACGGAATGTTCGCCACTAAGAATCAGCTTGCCTGGAGCCACGGCCTTCATCGATTAATCCACCAATGATTCATATTCACGCTTGTGCTGGCTGATGCCCGAAAACCGAAACGGTCCGGTCTTGTATTGCGGAAACACATACTCCCCGCCATCGGTCGGCACCCCGTAGTTGAAAATGTCCTCGTATTGTTGATACGTCAGTTCGGTGCGGTTCTCCAGCAAATTCCGGTGCTGATCCGCATAGAGGAAATCGCGGTAGCCGGGCTGGACCACGCCGCTGAAAAACTCCCCGACGCAACCGGAACCATAGCTATAGAGGCCAATGCGCCTGCCCGCCAGATCCGCCTCCGCCGTATCAAGCAACGAGGCCAAACCGACATACATGGAGCCAGAGTAGCAGTTTCCGGTGACCCGGCTGTAGCGTAGCGACTCCTCCAGCAACCGGTGCAACTGCTCCCTATCCACCGGTTCCTTGCACTTGCGCGCCAGTTTTTGGTGCGCCTTTTCCGCCATCTTGGTAAAGGGGATGTGGTAGCAAAAATGGTCGAAATCCGCCAGCGACCGGCCAGTAAGCCCTGCATACTGCTTCCAGGTTTCCAGCAGGGTGTGAATATAGACCATGGTGGAATACTTGCCGTCAACCAGGGCTTCGGAGCGATAGTTCGGCCGCCAGAAATCCATCACATCCTCGGTATGGTAGCCGCATTCCGGATCGATGGCCAACAGCCGCGGATCGGCGGAAACGAGCATGGCGACCGCCCCGCAACCCTGCGTGGATTCCCCAGGACTGCCCAATTCGTAGCGGGCAATATCGGATGCGATGACCAGCGCCTTCTTGCCGGGATTGCGGGCCACAAAGCCGATGGCCAACTGCAGGCCAGCGGTTCCGCTGTAGCATGCCTGCTTGAGCTCGACCGTCCGGCAGCGCGGCGACATGTCCAGCAACCCGTGCACATAGATTCCCGCAGCCTTCGACTGGTCAATCCCGCTTTCGGTTGCAAAAAGAAGCAGTTCGACATCGTCGAGTTCGCCATCTTTCATCAGGGGAAATGCCGCGCTGGCCGCAAGCGTCACCACATCTTCGTCCGGCGGCGGGATGCCCATCTTCTCCTGGCCGATCCCGGAATAATACTTCTCGGGGTCGACCGAGCGCGCTTCGGCGAGGGTCTTGAGATCCACGAAATAGTTCGAGGTGTAGAAACTGAGCCGATCAATTCCAATTTTCATTCAGGATCAATCCTTCGTTTTCCTTGATGTCGTCGATGCGTTCCGCGCCGAGCAGGAACATGGCCGTGGTAAACTCGCGCCTCACGCGTTGGATCACCTTGCGCACGGCATCGGCCGATTCACGCGCCGGGTTTAAAAAGGGCCGCGCCATGCCGCAGAGCGACGCGCCGAGAATCATGCTCTTCGCCATATCAATCCCGTTGCGGACGCCACCGGATGCAATCATCTTCACTTCGCGCCGGTATGGCTTCATCATCCGCAGGGCCAGCGGGGTCGGGATCCCCCAGTCGGCAAACAATTCGCCCAGTTCCGGCTCTTCGCTCCGGCGGCTTTCAACCATGCTCCACGACGTTCCGCCGCATCCGGCAAGATCGATGCATTTGACGCCGACCGCCAAAAGATGCTCCACATCCTCCAGAGAAATCCCCGTGCCGACCTCCTTGACAATCACCGGTTTCTTCAGCGTCTTGACAATCACCGAAATCTTGCTGCGCAGGCCGGAAAAGTCGGTGTCGCCTTCCGGCTGCACCGCTTCCTGCAACGGGTTTAAATGCAGGTATAGCCCGTCGGCATCGAGAATCTTCACGGCGGCTTCGCAATCGGCGAAGCCCATTTCATAGTTCAGTTGAACCGCGCCGAGGTTGCCGAACAGCAGGGTGTTCGGCGCATAGTTGCGGAGATCGAAGCTATCCCGCGCCAGGGCATCCGAAAACAAAACCCGTTGCGAGCCGACCGCCAAAGCGACACCCTCGGCCTCGGCCGCCTTGGCCAGGTTGCGGTTGATCTTGATCAATTCCAAATCCGAGCCGCCGGTCATCGAGGAAATCACCAAGGGAAACGACAGCTCCTTTCCCATGAACCTGGTGGAGGGATCGATTTCGGAAAGGTTCAGCTCCGGCAAGGCGCGATGGGTTAGGTGGATCCGGTCGAAATAGCATTGCCGGCGGTCGATGGCACCGCCTTCCGACACAATATTGATATGATCCAGCTTCCGTTGGCTTATGTTTTCCATAACACGCGGAACTCTACAACGATCCGCCAAACGTTGGAAACCCTAAACAAGGCCTTTCGCTACAGCGACCAACCCTTGCGATATTCGTGCTGGATGTAGCGGTTCGCCAAAGCGTTGTTGGTTTTCATCCGCTTGCTGTCCCACTTTAACTTGGTGCCGGAACCGACGCGTGCGGCAACGCAGCCGAGCAGCATGGTTTCGGTCAGCGGGCCCGCGTAGTCAAAGTTGGATTTCGCCCCGGCAACATCGTTGGCCTTGATCGCCTGGATCCACTCTTCGTAGTGCCCCGGCGAACGCGGCATGGTTTTGGGCGGGCGCAATCCCCCTTCGTTCACCGCCCGCATTTCCGCCTCGGGGAAGATGCGCGGCGGCCCGCCATGGCTCCCATGCATCATGTTGCGCTTGCTTCCAAAATAGATCACCCCGCTGCTCGGCATATTCCGACCCTCATCGAGTCCTTCCGGTCGCGGCGGTCGATTTTTCCCGTCGAACCATTTCAGCGTCACGGGCGGTTGCTTGCCGCGGGCGGCAAACCGGTAGGTCACCACGGTTGAAACAGGGAAGGTATCTTTCGCACTGGCCGGATTTTTCCGGTCAAATTCGATTTCCACACTCAGCGGCGCACCGAGGCCGAGCGCCCAGACGGGGTGGTCGATAATGTGCGCGGCCATGTCGCCCAACGCGCCTGCGCCATAATCCCAGAACCCGCGCCACTTGAACGGGGCAATCTTGCTACTGTACGGTGCCTTCGGTGCCGGGCCGAGCCAAACATCCCAGTTCATCGTCGATGGAACCGGCTCTGCCGCCGGGCGAACCATCCCCTGCGGCCAGATCGGTCGGTTCGTCCAGCAGTGTACCTCGCGGATCCTACCCAGCAATCCCGACTGGATCCACTCGTTGGTCAAGCGCGCACCCTCGGCGGCATGTCCTTGATTACCCATTTGGGTCACGATCCCGTTTTTGCGCGCGTATTCCGCAACGATGCGCGCCTCGGAAATGGTGCGGGTGAGCGGTTTTTCGCAGTACACCGGAAGACCCAGCTGCATGGCAGCCATTGTAGCTACGGCGTGGCTGTGGTCGGGCGTCGAGATGACCACCGCATCGAGGTTTTTCGCCTCCCTGTCGAGCATCACGCGCCAATCGTCGAAGCGCTTGGCCGACGGATATTTCTCGAACGAGCCCGCCGCACGCACAGAATCCACATCGCAAAGCGCATAGATGTTGTGATGTGAACAGCCGTTGATATTTGCCCGCCCCTTGCCCCCCACCCCGATAAACGCAATATTCAACTTATCGCTCGGCGCGAGGCCGTTTTCGTCCTTCCCAAGCACATGCGCGGGAAACAGATTGAAGGTGGCGGCGGTCGCGGCACTAGTGGCCAGAAGGTTGCGGCGAGAGATATTTTTACGGATGCTCATATTTACCTCGTTTTTAGCGGTACACATGCACGAAACATGAATACGGATTTGACCCACTATAGGCAAATACAACCCGGTGTCTTGTAGATGAATAGCCTTGGCTTGTATATTCTCGGCATCCGACTGCGCTTATCGCCACTCGTGCTTGGGGTAGCGGCCTTTCAATTCCTTCTTCAGCATGGGATAGGCATTTTGCCAGAACGACTGCATATCCTGCGTCTTTTGTTGCGGGCGCTGGTTCGGCGCAAGCGCCTCGACCACCACCGGGATTTCGCCAAAGCCAACCGTTGGAACTTCGTCTAATCCATACAGTTTTTGGATGGTGGCCGAAAGCACCGGCGGCTGGCCGGGTTCGTAGCGCACCTTGGCGTTGAAGCCACTCGGCAGCTTGATCCGTTCCGGCACCTGCTTGTCGACCATCTCCAGTTGCATGGGCGACAGCCAGGACTTGACCACCTTCCAAACCGGGCGATCCTTCAGATCGCGCTTGCAGACCGCGCCGAGGCAGATTTCCTGCACCATTGCCCGCCGCGCCTCCTCGTCGATTTCCGGAATGCCATAGTCCGGGCAGACCGCCGCAAGGCAATTGACGCGCGCGATCCACCGTTCCACCGCGTCGTCCCACTTGTAGAGTTCGAGCCGCCCGGCCAGCACCTCCTCGGCCATGATCTCCGCCGCTTGCTGTGCATCGACCTCCTGCACCATCCTCGCGTGGAGCTCCAATCCCCGGAACGATTTCCAATGCTTGGAAACCACGCGCTTGAGCACCGGATCGAAAACGACCTCGATTTGCTCCTCCATGTCGCCGGGAAAAAGCTCATCGAGCCAATCCTCGCTGATGGCCGTACAGAGGTTGAGCCGCACGTTGAGATCGCGGCTCCCCTCGATCTCGCGGATCTCGGCGGCAACGACGAGCGCGCTATGGCGCACGACGCTGTCGCGGTCGAGGTCGCCCGCGCGGCCATGCACCACCTCGCAGTGCAGCGTTCCGCCGTCGCGGCGCTTGGCGACGTGGTCGGAGAAGGCCAGCAGAATGCACTTTTGCAGGTTTTCATCCTCCGGCGCACGGGTATTGATTTTTAGCCCCTCTTTTTCAGCGATGCGCAGAAAGCGTTCGTAGAGCGGCTTGACCTGCCGCGCCGCGCCGCCGTGGACACCCAGCTTGCGGCAGGCGTCGACACTGTAGTGGTTTTTATCGGCAAAGACCCACGCACGCATCAGCCGCTTGAAGTCGGAAACATCGTCCTCGCCCAGCAAGTCGTTGCGATTGCCGCGCGTCTGCTTTCCGGAGTTGCGCGTCAGGATGCTGCGCCCCTGCGTGAGCGCGGCAATCAGACAGGCTTGCCGCACGCAGCCGTACTGCTCGCCCGCCAGCAGCATCCGGGCATAGCGCGGGTGCATCGGGAACGACACCATCTTTTTTCCAGTGCCTGTAAGTTTCCCGTCGAAACCAATAGCTCCCAAATCCGTCAGCAACGCCAAGGTTTTCTCCAACGACTTGGGGTTGGGTTTTTCCAACCATTGAAAGTTTTCGACATCGTCGATGCCGCCCGCCTTGAGCGTCAACACCACCTCCGCCAAATCGTGGCGCAGGATTTCCGGCAACTCCTGCATCGGACGCGCCACATGTTCCTGCTCCGTCCAAAGGCGATGGCAGGTGCCCGGCGCGGTACGCCCGGCGCGCCCCGTCCGCTGGTCGGCCGACGCACGGCTGACGCGTTCGACCAGCAGGGTGTCGATGCCTCGGTTGGGATCGTAGCGCGCGATGCGCGCGAGGCCGCTATCGATCACGATACGGATGCCATCGATGGTGATCGAGGTTTCGGCCACGTTGGTCGCGACGACCACCTTGCGCTGGTCGCACTCCCCCACGGCGGCATCCTGGTCGCGCGCGGATAGCTCGCCGTGCAACGGCATAACCGCAAAGGCCCGCGCGCATTTTCTGGATCGGATCGCCTCGACCGTGCGGGAGATTTCATAACCGCCCGGCATGAATACGAGCACATCGCCCTCCGCCCCGGATTCGATCGCCTTTTCAAACGCGTCGGCGGCGGCCTCCCAAACCGGATGGTGGCGAAAGTCGATCCGCTTGGGCGCATAGCGGATCTCGACCGGGAACATGCGGCCTTCGCTCTTGAGCTCGCGGCACGGCGCGAGGTATTCGCACAGCGGCCCGGCATCGAGCGTCGCCGACATGACAATAATCTTCAGGTCGGACCGCGTCTGTTGAAGCCGCAGGGCGCGGGCGAGCGTGATGTCGCCGTAGATGTGCCGCTCGTGGAACTCGTCGAAGATAATGGTCGATATCCCGCGCAGCCCGGGATCGGAAAGAAACTGGCGAAGGAGGATGCCCTCGGTCACATAGCGGATCTGCGTCTTGTCGGAAACGTGGGATTCCATGCGCACCTGATAGCCGACTTCGCCGCCGAGCGGTTCGCCGCGCTCGAACGCCACGCGCTTGGCCAGCAGCCGAGCCGCCAGCCTGCGCGGCTGAAGCACCACCACCTCGCCCGGCCCGGCCACCCCGCAGTCGAGCACCATTTGCGGCACCTGCGTCGACTTGCCCGATCCGGTCGGCGCTTCGATAACCAGTCGTGATTCGGTCGACAACGCTTCCACCAGTTCGCTGCGCAGCTCATAGATGGGGAGTTTTAAATGGTTATCCTTTTTCATTTGGAAATAGTCTTTGGTTTTTTCAACACGAAGAAGGAAAGATACCACAACATGGCCGAAGCAAAAAAGGCTAGCAACCGCTTTCCATGAAAACCAAACGACTCCCCTTTGCGCCGATGAACGGCGACTTCAGGCAAAGAGCCTTTCCCTATCCCCGCCTTCCACATTGGAGAAAAGACGGTCGCCTCTTTTGATGGCGGTGATGTGGCCGGTCGTGCCCGTGCGTAACAAACCGGTGCGAAAGAAGTCGGGAACAAACCAGTCTCCAACCATCCCGCCTCAAAACAGGCATAGGCCGTGGTCTGCTTTCGGGGTTTCGACAATGTGCGCCGTGTCGTCCTGCCGAAGGACTCCAAGGGTTGGAAATTCGTCACTATGCCGGACTGCCCATTCCCTTAAATATTCGCGGTGCTGGATGAGGGTGGATTTGTATTCGGGATTGGCGGCCTGGTTGATGGTTTCGCCGGGATCCTTTTCCATGTCGAAGAGCGATTCGCGCTGCTCGCCCATGTCATAGGCGCAGTATTTGTAGCGGGCGCTGCGCACCATGCGGCCATTGGGCTCGGGCTTTTGCCCGTCAACCTCCGCACCCTGCACGAGATGGTTGGCGGCGACGATGTATATGCGGCCGTCCCCGCCCCCTTTGAGGCTGAGGCCGGGCAGGTTGCCGGGGATGGGAATGCCGGCAAAATCGCACAGGGTCGGGAACAGGTCGACGCCGGTGTTAACGAGCCGTTTGGTGGTTCCGGGCTGGATGGTTCCGGGTAGCGACAGGAAGAGCGGAACGCGGGCGGATTCGTCGAAGAATACCGTTTTCTGGTTCCAACGGTGCGCGCCGACCATGTCGCCGTGGTCGCTGGTGAATACGACGAGGGTGTTTTCGGCCTCACCGGAATTTTTCAGGGCCTGAAGGATTTCGCCGACTTGGCGGTCGATCATTTCGATCATGCGGTAGTAGGCCTAGCGGTATTCGCGCCACTCCTTTTCGCCGAACGTTCCGACGGGGGAGCACATGCGCGTGGCATGGTAGGAGCGACGCATGAGCGCCATGATGTCGGTCTCGTTTTCGGGCGGCGCAGGGTTGGCGGCCAGCGACGGGCATTCGTCGAGCGGCGGCGGAGTGCCGACTTCGCCGTCGGGCAGTGCGTCTCCCCGTGCCCATTCGCAAATGTTGTGCGGGTTGTTGAAGGAGGCGACGAGCAGCCACGGCTTTTCGTGTTCGCGCCTAATGAACTTTGCGGCGGCGGCCGGCGTGGCGGGATCAAGTCCGTTGCCATTGTTTTCCATGTTTTCCGACCATTGGAAACCGTGCTGCGCGGCATCTTTCACCGGATAGGCGGCGTGCCACTTTCCGACGTATGCGGTTTCGTAGCCCGCATGGGCGAACACGGTTCCAAGGGTCGGGAACTTTCCGGGATCGATGGTGGCCTTGTTGTTGGTTTGGATTCCGCTTTCGTGCGGGTAGCGGCCCGACCAGATGGCGGTGCGCGCGGGCATGCAGATGGGGTTGGCGGTATAGGCCCGCTCATGCACGAGGCTGCGTTCGGCCAGCGCATCCATTGCGGGCGTGTCGATGTATCGCTTGCCCAGTTTCCGGCTGTAGCCATCGGCAATCTGCTGGTCGGTCATGATGAAAAGTATGTTTGGTCTTCTGCAAACCTCGGCTGTTGCCATCATACCCCAAAGCGCCAAAGTCGTCCCTCCGGCATGTTCAATGAACTTTCTTCGTTTCATACCATCCCTACTTCGAAACCAATGTAAATGCGGTGGGCTGGCCTTCGGCTCAGCGGACGGTGAGGACGGTTTTATGATCAAGGTCGGAAGCCCCGGCGAAGACGCGCCTGCCATAGAAGCTGCTACCGGCCTCCATGGTATCGGGATTGAGTCCCGGTGCAAGGCCAAAGTCGACGCCGACATCCATGCACATTTTTGCCTGATCGGGCGTCACAACCGTGCCGGCACCCAGCAACAATTTTCTCAACTTCGGCGAGCGAGGCCATGGTGGTATCGGAGAGAGCTGTGCGCCGCGTCTCTAACGTTCAACGGGCTCATTCACCTCCTCTTCGTGCAACTCCTTGTTGCTTCGCATGAAATGGCTTTTTTCAACGTCGGCTTTTTTCAGCTGCTTGGTCTGCACGGGCAGCCAGAGGGAGGTGGCGGGGACGTAGGTGATGACGAGCAGCGCGGCAACCATCGACCCGAAGAAGGGCAGCATGGTTTTGGTGACCTTGGCAATGGTGGTTTTCCCGACGCCGCACCCGATAAACAGGCAGGTTCCGACGGGTGGCGTGCAGAGGCCGATGCAGAGGTTGGTAATCATCAGGATTCCAAAATGGACTTCGTGCATGCCGAGCGAAACCACCACGGGCAGGAAGATGGGGGTAAAGATGAGGATCGCCGGGGTCATGTCCATGAAGGTTCCGACACAGAGCAGCAGCAGGTTGATCGTCAGCAGGATGATGATGGGGTTGTCGGAGAGCCCGAGTAGCGCGGCACTGACGGTTTGCGGAATGTTGGCCATGGTCATGATCCAGCTCATGCCGGAACTGGCTCCGATCAGAAGCATGACGACCGCCGTGGTGATGCCGGTCTGGAGCAGCAACCCGGGAAGTTCCTTCAGTTTGATTTCACGATAGACCACCACGGAAAGCAGGAAGGCATAGACTACGGCAATCGCGGCCGCTTCCGTCGCCGTGAAGACGCCTTTAAGGATGCCGCCGATGACCACCAGAATAAGCAGCAACGTAAAATAGGCGCGACGGAAGGTCTTGAAGCAGCTGCAGCAAACGATGGAAATCAGGCCAAACCAAACGGCACCATTGCCCAGCACCACCGGGCCGATCGTGAAGCCAAGGTCGACCCTTCCGTTCTTCGACAACACGATGGAAGCGATCAGGAGCCCGACCACCGCCGTAGCCGCGATGGGTTTCCAGCGCGGCATTTCGATCACTTCGCCGCGGTAGCCCTTGCGAACCGAGATCACTCCGGCAACGAACATGATGAAGAGCCCCATGATGATGCCCGGAATGAATCCGGCCATGAACATGGCGGCAATCGAGACCGATCCGGCCGCCACGGAGTAGACGATCATGACGTTGCTCGGGGGAATCAGCAGCCCGGTCGTGGCGGCGGTGGTGGTGACGGCCACGTTGAATTCGCGGCCATAGCCCTTGCGGTTCATTTCGGGAATCATGAAGCCGCCCACGGAGGAGACGGCTGCGGCGGCCGAGCCGGAGATGGAGCCAAACAACATGCAGGTGAGCGTGTTCACATAGCCCAACCCGCCCGGCAAGCGACCCACCAGCGTGGCGGCAAAATCGATCAGGCGCCGAGCCAGTCCGCCTTTTCCCATCAGATAGCCGGAGAGAATGAAGAACGGTATGGCCAGCAGTGAGAAGCTATTGACCCCGTTCGCCATTTTGGCCGCCATCACAATGGATGGGTCGGACCCTTCGGCGAGGATGGCCACGAAGCTGGAAAGCGCAATCGCCACGGCAATGGGCACGTTCATTACCAGGAGAAGAACAAAAACCAAAACGAGGATAAGTGCGATGGATCCCATTAGCTTGCATTCTCCAGTGTAGGATCGGCGTCCAATCCGGGGTTACGATCTAGGAATATTTCAATCAGGTTTTCAAGGGTGAAGAGGATCACGAAAACACCGGCAATGGGAAGCGCGAGGTAGACGTGTCCCATTTTCCAACCGAGCGCGGGCGTCATCTGTTCCATGGCAAGGGCATCGGAAACCACACGGCTACCGCCGTAGAGGAAGACGGCCCCCGCAAAAAAGAGGACGATCAGATTCGACACTATCGCCATGACCTTGCGCATGGAGGGATCAAATTTATCGACAAAATAATCAACCCCCAAATGCCCCTTGGTTCCAAAGGCCACCGCGCCGCCGATCAACGAAACCCAGATCAGCAAAAACCGGGCAAGCTCTTCGGTCCATTTGGCCTGCCCGCCCATCACATAGCGGGTAAACACGCCCCAGACCACATCGAGCACCAGCAACGCAACCGCCACAATCAAGAGCCAGTTGAGCGCGCTCGTCATGGCCTTTTTAAACTTCATCAATTCGTTCAGCATTACTTCACCTCGGCTATTTCCTTAAGAAGACCACGCACTTCGGGATTTTCAACCTGCCCGAGCATGGGAGCCACTTTAGCGGCGAAGGCGGCCGTGTCGACCTCGTAGATGGTTACGCCTTCGGCCCGGGCCTTTTCCAGCGCTTCAACCGTTTTTTTCCGCCATAGCTTACGCTGAAAATCCGAGGACTCGTTGGCGGCCTGCGCCACCCATTCCTGCACGTGCGGATCCAGCTTGTCCCAAACCTTGGAACTCATCAGCAGGATATCGGGAATGCGGGTATGGCCGTCGAGCGTGAAGTGCTTGCATATCTCATAATGCTTGTTGGAGGAAAAACTGGGCGGATTGTTTTCCGCACCGTCGACGGTGCCCTGCGCAAGGGCGGAATAGAGCTCTCCCCAGGCAATCGGGGTCGGCGCGCCGCCCATGGCCTTGACCATGTCGATAGCGGTTGCGCTATTCATCACGCGGATCTTCAAGCCCTTCAGATCATCGGGCGTTTTGATCGGCTTGTCCTTGGTGTAGAAGTTTCGGCTGCCGCCATCGTAGTAGCAAAGGCCGCGCAGAAACTTGGCTTCGCCCTGCCGAAGCAACCCTTGGCCGACTTCGCCGTTGAGCACGTTCCAGTAGTGTTCGGTATCGCGGAAGATATAGGGAAGACCGAACACGGACATGGCCGGAATAAAGTTTTCCATGGCGGCCGCGGAGGTTTTCGTCATGGCCAGCGACCCGTTCTGCAATTGCTCGATGCACTGGGTTTCGGAACCGAGTACGGAGCTGGGATAGATATTGAGCGTGACGGTTCCACCGGACAACTCTTCCAGCCGCTCCTTCATAAACTCCATGGCCAAATGCACCGGATGGGCGGTATCAAGCGCATGGCCCAGTTTCAGCACCTGTTGGCCCTGCGCTCCCCCGATATCCTTCTGCCCGCGCAGATAGAGCGAGAACCCCCCGGTGGCGAGCAATGCTCCAATCAGGATTCCCCCAACAAAGAAAGAAGTGGATTTATTCATGGTTCCATTCTCCTTTTAACGTCCCATCCAGCCGCCATCGACCACCATGACGTGGCCCGACATGTAGTCGGACGCCGCGGAGGAGAGGAAAACAGCTGGCCCCATGAAATCTTCCGGCACGCCCCAGCGACCGGCTGGTATCCGGGCAAGAATCGACTCGGCCCGTTTCGCATCTTCGCGCAGCGCCTGGGTGTTTGCCGTGGCGATGTAGCCGGGCGCAATCCCGTTTACGTTGACGCCCTTGGAGGCCCACTCGTTGGCGAACGCCATCACCAACCGACCCACCCCCGCCTTGCTGGCCGCATAGCCCGGAACGGTGATACCGCCCTGGAAGGTAAGCAGCGAGCAGGTGAAGATGATTTTCCCGGAACCCTTCTCGATCATATCCCGGCCAAACTCGCGCGTAATGATGAATTGCGCATTGAGGTTTACCTCGATGACCTTGTCCCAGTATTCGTCGGAATGCTCCGCGATCGGAGTCCGCAGGATCATGCCGGCATTGTTGATGAGAATGTCGATTGTTCCAAACTTTTCCTTCACGGCCTTGATGCTGGCATAGAGCGACTGGCGGTCGCTGAAGTCCGTTCCATAGAAGGCATACTTGCGACCCAGATCGGTCACCATCGTTTCGGTTTCATCCGCCTGTCCGGGGGACAAGGGCAGGCTAAAATTAATGATGTCCGCACCGGCTTCCGCCAAGGCCGTTGCCATGCCCTGTCCGATACCGGAAGACGACCCCGTTACGATCGCCAATTTTCCTTCCAAACCAAACTTACTTAAAACATCCATGATTCAATGCTCCTTTTACTGTTTTCCGGGGATTCGACCTTAACTTTTCCCATTATCTCAGATCCTTGACTTGGATGTGGTCCATGTCGTCGAAGCGCTGGTTTTCGCCGCCCATACCCCAGCAGAAGGTATAGGCCTTGGTGCCGCAGCCGGAATGGATCGACCACATCGGCGAAATGACCGCCTGTGCGTCGGAAACCACGAGATGCCGCGTTTCGTCGCCCGGCCCCATCATGTGGAACACTCGTGTGTTTTCATCGAGTCCAAAATAGAGATAGACCTCGGTGCGGCGTTCGTGGGTGTGGCACGGCATGGTGTTCCATACGCTGCCCGGTTCGAGCGCGGTGAAACCCATCACGAGCTGACAGCTTTTGATGCCGTTTTCGTGGATGTACTGATAAATCGTGCGCTTGTTCGAGTCTTCCATTGATCCCATTTCGATGGCGTTGGCATCGGCCTTCTTCGCCTGCACGGTCGGATATTCCGTGTGTGCCGGGTATGAAATGAGATAGAATCTGGCCGGATCGTCACCGCTTGCCGAATCAAAGACAACCTCCTGCGATCCGCGACCGATATAGAGACCGTCGAGATTTTCCATCGGGTATTCGGTGCCATCGACCGTGACCGTTCCATTGCCGCCAATGTTCAGTACGCCGACTTCTCGGCGTTGGCAGAAATAGTCGGACGCGAGTTCCTTGCCTGCTTCCAACGCAAGACTTCCAGCGGTTGGAACCGCCGCGCCGACAATGCTCCGCTCGACCTCGCAGTAGAGCAGGTTCAGTTTTCCTGCTTCAAAAAGGTCGATCAGGAATGCGTCGCGCAGCTCCTGCGTCGTCATTCGCTTGTATTCGTTTTTCCCGACGGTATATCGCATGTTCATTTTGGGTTCTTCCGTTTTTAATTGGTTTCTATTGGTGCCATGTGCAGGCGAGCAGCCTAGGCGGACTATTGATCGTTTAAGTATCGTTTCCATTGGGCCTGGCTTTTGATCGCCCCGGCCTTCTCCCAACCGTAGCCGGCCTGGTAGCGCAGGCGGCCATGGTCATCGGCTTGGGTAAGGATAAAGATATGGCTTTCGTCGCTTTTCTTGGCTTTCACTTCCTTGATTGCATCGATGCGCGATGGATCGATTCTTGCGGCGGTACCCAGATCGCTGCCGTCGATGGCTTCCCAGCAGGCAATCCAGCCTTTCTCCCGGTTGTGAAACGCCTCGGCCTTGCCGTCGTGGGTGGTGATGCCGATGCAGACCGGAAGACCGGCGGCCACCTGTCCATCTTTGGTGAAAACCGAATCAATGGAAAAAAGGCGCTTGCCGACTTCGATGGTGAAGGTTCTTTCCTCGCCGTAGACCGTGCCATCGATTTCGCATTCATACGTTAGCTTGAAAACGGAACGTTCCGGCGTGCATTTGATCACTTCATATTGGGTGAAGGTTTCGAGGGGTTCGCGCTTGCCATTGATCCAGAGGCTCGTCCCTCCGCATCCGGCCGACGAACCGACATGGTAGGGGTCGTATCCCTCGCCATGGTCCTTGTGGTAGGTTTTGCCCTCGTCCGCCTCTTTATACCACTTGTCGATGATCGGGTAGTTCACGCGCTTGAGCCAACAGTCGATCCCGCTGTTTTCCTTGCTAGTGCGCAGCGCCGGCCCATAGGCCCGGAAGGCGATCAAGTCGTTCTCCCAAGCAAAGTCGCCCTTCCGCTCCGGCACATACCGGGCGAAGGTTCGGGCCTCGCCGGATATCTCCGCCTGCCCCGGCACCATCGCCGGGAGACAGGAAATGATGAGTATGCCTATGATCGATTTTTGCTTCATAATTATCTTCTCCTACCATGCCTACCCCGGCAGGGCGATATCCGTTCTGCACCCCCAAAGTCGCGGCACAGGACGGTCTCCGGCCACGTAACTCTCCTGAATACCAATCCCACTTCTTGCTCTTTAACTTCCCTGACTGAACGGCTGAAAATACCCCAAAACCCACAATAGACAACACTATGATTCAACAAATTTCAATA
>CBDVCB010000044.1:0-22327 GCA_965372395.1 uncultured bacterium | reverse complement strand
CCGATGCCGTTTGCCGCGAGCACACCGAGCCCGGTTATGACCACTCTGTTTTTGCCGATCACGCGTTAAATCCCCGCCTTATAAAGCCAAGCCAATGAAAACAGACTCTCCATTAACCCCATAAAGAAAAGACGCTCTACGATGAATGGCTACTGCATCCATATATTTTGCCCCGCATTAGATATCAATATATTGTGTACATCAAGGAATAATATACCACCTATGGACAAAAATGGGATGACAAGTGGCACGCCAGTTGCTAGAAGTTGGGGCTGTATCAATAGTAAAAATCACTAGGAGCATGGATATGATAAGACGACGGAATGCAAGCACGTACAAGATGTTGACGGTTTTAACGCTGGGAGCCATGGCACATGGCGTCTATGCCGATGGCTATCGCAATCCGCCACCGACCGCCGAAGGCATCGGAAAATCGGGTGCCAACATGGTTTTCGTGGATGACGCTTCCGCCATTTCCTACAATCCCGCCAACTTGGGTATGCAAACAAACCGTTCTTTGGTCGTTGCCGCCACCTTTGCACGCACCGAAACTACCTACTCTCCATTTTCTGGAGTGAGCTTTGAATCTGATGGCGACTGGAATGTTCTGCCAAACATCTATTATTCTCAGCCCATTGGAGAAAAAGGTTGGGTAGCAGGGATCGGTGTCAATACGCCATATGGGCAAGGTGTGTCATGGGAAACGGCAGATTTTACCCCGGGTGTGACTCTGGGTAGTACGATTCCCTATGAAGCAAGTGTTCTATTTCTCAACATTAATCCAACCATAGCGTTTCCAGTTCATGAGTCTGTGTTTGTCGGGATTGGATTGGATGTGGTTTATTCCAAGCTGGAATTAAAAGCTTTGAACGGAGTTCCCTCTCCTCCTTTTTCCGCTCCAATTGTATCCTCAAAGGGGGATGGTGACGGTTGGGGTGTTGGCGGTAATTTGGGAGTAACTTGGTTGCCGACCGCTCGCCAGCGTGTGGCACTAACCTACCGTAGCCGGGTTGATATTGACTACAAAGGGGACTTTAAAATCGAAGGACCCGGTGCGGGCGCTTTTGAGACGACGATTAAATATCCCAATATTATTGGCCTAGGTTACGGGATTCAGTTAACGGATGACATCCAACTTGAAACGCAACTCGAATGGTTGCAGTGGTCGGTGAACGATACACAGACCCTGGTGACTGGCGGTGTGTCCACTCCAGTGGTTAATAACTGGGATGACACTATTACTCTTGGGTTTGGTGGAAGCTGGGCGGTAACGGATGCGTTGGTTGCCCGCGCAGGCTACGCTTTTATCCCGTCACCTATTCCTGACGCAACGGTTACTCCATTGCTGGCGGATGAAGATCGCCACGCATTGAGTTTGGGGGTTGGATATGCTTTTGGCTCTCATCTTGTTGATTTGGCATATACGTTCAGCATTTACGATGATCGTGACAGTACGCCATCTGGTGCTTATGAGGTTGATTCCAACCTCATTGGTATGACATATTCCTACTCGTTCTAAACGGAGGTATGGGGAGTGGAAACCAAAGAGCTGTTGGGAAAGATTCTGGTAATCGACGACGAGCGCGGGCCGCGCG
The DNA here is from genome assembly GCA_965372395.1 of uncultured bacterium. Classification (GTDB taxonomy): domain Bacteria; phylum Verrucomicrobiota; class Kiritimatiellia; order Kiritimatiellales; family Pontiellaceae; genus Pontiella. The sequence goes on along the minus strand of CBDVCB010000044.1, from coordinate 20,732 downwards.
AAAGCCTGCGCATGGTGCTGAAGTATGACTATGAGGTTTTCTTGGCCGAGCGGGTCGACGGTGGAATCGAGCTGCTCCGCGAAAAGAAGCCGGATCTGGTGATCATGGATATCCGCATGCCGGAAAAAAGCGGGATCGAGGGATTGCAGGAAATCCGAGAGATCGACCCGAACGTATCCATCATTATGCTCACGGGCTATGGCGACCTCGAAACCGCCCAGAAGGCCATCCGTTTCGGAGCGAACGACTATCTCCAAAAGCCGTTCGACGTCAACGAAATCCAGAAAACCATCAAGAAGTATGTCGATCTCGCCAAGTTGATCAAGCGCAAGCGCAAGGCTCAGGAAGAGATGAAGAAGATGACGCAGTCGCTTGGGCGCGAAGTGGGCAATACCAACAAGATGACGTCCCTTGGCGCGGCTTCTTCCGAGCTGGTGCGCGACCTGCGCAATCCGCTGACCATCATCCGGGGCTATCTCGACCTTCTGGTCTACGAACTGAAGGAAAAGCAGGAAAGATCCTCGCCGGGCATGGATGAATACCTCGACCAGATCGAGACGAATGTCGAGCGTTGCGCCACTCTGGTCGAGTCATGGCGCGCACTGGGGCGCATGGATTTTTCCCAGATGCAGCGGCTCAACCTTCCCAAGCTCCTCAACGATTGCTTCCGCACGACCGCCGCCCATTCGGAGATCTCGATTACCGTGCAGGCGGAAGGGGCCGAGGAGCAGTACGAAATGCTTGGCGAGCGCCTACAGGTGAGACGCGCCCTGCAAAACCTGATCGACAATGCCGTTGCCGCCCTCGAGCACCAGCCGGATCCCGCGATTACCGTGGCATGCTCTATGGACAACACCGATCTGGAGATCCAGATCAAGGACAACGGCTGCGGTGTTGATACGCAAAGCGTGCGCTGGATCTTCGAACCCTTCGACAATACGGCGACGATCAATAAGGGGGCGGGTCTCGGGTTGTTCATCACCAAAAAGGTGATCGAAGAACACCGTGGAACGCTTCAGTTCGAGAGCCATGTGGGCGAAGGCACGATTGTCACCGTGCGCGTTCCCCAGGCGCATACCGCCCTTGGCTACTATTCCCGCCCCGACGCAATGATCCAACCCTGATCGGCATACAATGGAAAATTCCTTGTCCGCAACTACAGCAATCGAGGCCTGGGAACGGGATATCGGCGAGAATTCGGTTATTGCGGATGCCGAATTCCTTGAAACCTACACCGAAAGCGTTTGTGCGTCGCAACGGCAGGTCGTGGCGGTTCTTATGCCCGGCTCCCTCGAAGACGTTCAGAAGGTTGTCGCCACGGCCAACGCGCATAAGATCCCGCTCTATCCCATCAGCTGCGGCAAGCAGTGGGGGATGGGCTCGCGGTTGCCGGTCAAGGACGGAGCGGCCATCGTGGATCTCGGGCGGATGAACCGCATCATCGAGGTCAACGCCCAATACCACTATGCGGTCGTCGAACCCGGCGTCACCCAGCGGCAATTGCTCGACCACATCAAGGAAAACAACCTGCCGCTCATGCTCAATGTCACCGGCTCCACCTCCGACACCAGCCTGATCGGCAACGCGATGGATCGCGGCGTTGGCTACTTCGACTCCCGCGCCCACGGCAACTGCAACATGCAGGTCGTGCTCGGCAACGGCAAAACCATCCGGACCGGCTTTGGCCACTACGAAAACGCCAAGACCAAAAACCTCTATCACCACGGTGTCGGCCCCTCGCTCGACGGGCTCTTTCCGCAGGCCAACTTCGGCATCGTCACCTCCGCCTGCATCGACCTCATGCCCAAGCCCGACGCGCACATGGCCGCCATCATCAAGATCGACTCCGACGAAAAGCTGCCCCTGCTTATCGACGCGCTTGTATCGCTGCGTTCGCGCGGCGTGTTCCTGAGCGTTGCGCATGTTGGCAACCGCGAACGCTCCTTCATAACACTTGCCCCGTTGCTCTACGAACAGCTCATTGCGTCCGGTGCGCCCCCCAATGAAGCGACCCGCGCCAAGGCGGTCAAGATGCTCGAAGACGGTGGCTTTGGCCCATGGAGCGCCGCCATCGGCGTGCTCGGCACCAGGGCGCAGATCAAACTCGCCAAGAGGGAGATCCGCAAGGCCGTCGGCGGCTTTGCCAAAACCTTGTTTCTCAACGACGCCCTCGTTGCAGGGGCAAAGGCCATTGCCGAAAAGCTGGTCTTTATCCCCGCCGTCCGCACCCAGCTCATGATGCTCAAGACCGTCGAACCCGTCTACGGCTTCACGCGCGGCGAAGCGACCGACCAATCGCTCCTGTCGGTCTACTGGGCCGCCGGCGACTTCGACCACCTCGACGACCCCGATCCCGACCACTCCGATAGCGGCTTGATCTTCTGTCTACCGATCATTCCGGCCTTTGGGGAAACCGTATCCGAAGTTGTGCGCGATACTCGCGACACCTTTGCCCGCCACGGGTTCGATGCCGCCATCACCGTCAACCTCATGACGACCAAAGCCATGGAGGGCGTCGTTGGTCTTGCCTTCGACCGCCGCGACGAGGCGAAAACCAAGGCCGCGCACGCCTGCATCCAAGAGATGGAGGCGCGCTACATGGAGCAGGGCTACCCCCCGTACCGCGTCGGCATCAACTCGATGCACCACGTCGTCCGCGAAGACGATCCCTTCTGGTGCACCGTCCGCGATCTAAAGAAGGTGCTCGACCCCAACGGGATCATCGCCCCCGGCCGCTACAATCTTATTTGATTCAGGGATTGAATTTTCTCTCCCCTTGATTAGACTGTTTCGAGTATACAAACGCCGGGGAAGATTGCATGACGGGGAAAGACATCATCTGTATTCTGGTCGCCTACCTGCTAGGGGGCATCTGCACGGGCTACTATCTCGTGCGGTTCAAGGCCAAGCTGGATATCCGCGAGCAGGGTAGCGGCGGAGTTGGCGCGCGCAATGTGGGGCGGATTCTCGGTAGACCCGGCCTGTTCATCACCATGTTTGTCGATGCGCTCAAAGGCTTGGTTGCCGTTGTCTTGGCGCGCAAGTTCGAGGTCGCCGACCCCGCCGTGTCGCTGGTGCTCGTTGCCGTCATTGCGGGGCATATCTGGCCGCTGCCGCTCCAGTTCCGCGGCGGCCGCGGCATTGCCACGGCCACCGGGGCCTATCTCGCCTACGACCCCTATCTCGTGTTGCTGTTGATGGGGATCACCATCGTGCTGACGGTGTTCCGGCGCGGGGTCACTATTAGCGGGCTGGCGGCATTCCTGTTGCTGCCTCTCGTGGCGTATGCCCTCGGGCGACCCGTCCACACGGTTGCCGCGCTGACGGGATCGGCGGCCATCATTCTTTTCGCGCACCGAGAACGCATCCGCAAGGCGTTTGGCGAAGCACTACCCCAAAGGGAGGCATAGATGGGTCTGTTGGATGAATTTGCATTTAAAGTGGCCGAGCAGCCGTGGGAGGTCGAAGCCGTCCATGCGCTGAACTACAAAACGTTCGTCGAGGAGATCCCCCAGCACGATCCCAATCGCGACAAGAAACTCGTCGATAAGCTCCACGAGGAAAACACCTACATCATCTGCGTCAACGAAGACAAACAAGAGCTTTCCGGAATGATCGCTTTCCGCGACAAGCGGCCGTTCTCCCTCGACGCGAAACTCGAAAATCTTGATTCCTACCTGCCGGCCGGCCGCTCGCTCTGCGAAATCCGCCTGCTCGCCGTCGAGGAAAAATACCGCTACAGCCGCATCTCGCAGGGGCTCATCGCCACTCTCGTGCAACACGCCATCGACTGTGGCCACGACCTCGCCGTCATTTCCGGAACGATCCGGCAGGCCAAGCTATACAAGTTCCTTGGCTTCGTGCCCTTCGGCCCCTTGGTCGGAACCGAGGATGCGCAGTACCAACCGATGTACCTCACGCTCGAAGCCTACGCCGAGCTCAAGACCCGCGCCCGATCCTTTGCCAAAGAGAGCCCCGAGCTAGCGACCGACGACACCATGGCCTTCAACTTCCTGCCCGGCCCGGTCGACTTTTCCAAACAGGTGCAGGAGGTCTACAACGATAAGCCCTGCTCGCACCGAGGCGATGCCTTCGTGCAGGATTTCCAGACCGTGCGCAAACTGCTTTGCGAACTGCTCAATGCGCAGCAAGTCGAAATCATGATGGGTTCCGGTACGCTCGCCAACGATGCCATCGCCGGCCAGCTCGCTCTGTTGTGCACACCCGGGCTTATCCTCGTCAGCGGGGAATTTGGCCGCCGCCTCATCAAGAACGCCAACGGGGCCAAGCTCTTTTTCCAGACCCTGGAAATTCCCGAAGGGCAAAGTTTCCAACGTTCGGAAATCGAAAAGGCACTTCGCGACAATCCCGACATCGAGTGGATTTGGGGAACGCACTGCGAAACCTCCACCGGCGTACTCAACGACCTTGGAATGTATAAGCAGGTCTGCTCCGCTCGCGGCCTCAAGCTCTGCATGGACTGCATCAGCTCCATTGGCACCGTGTCCGTCGACCTCTCCGGCATCTACCTCGCCTCCGGCACCAGCGGGAAAGGGCTTGCCTCCATTTCCGGCCTCTCCATGGTGTTTCACAACCACGACTTGAAGCCTGCCCCGGACTATCTTCCCTGTGCGTTGGATCTGGGAATCTATCAAGAGAGCAACGGCATTCCATACACCATCCAGTCCAACCTTGTCTATGCGCTGCTTGCCGCGCTTGAGACGCGCGACTGGGGGAAACGCTTCAAAGATGTGCGTGGCTGGTCGACCACAATCCGCCGCAAACTTGCGGCGATCGACGCGGCGATCTTGGCTCCCGACTCCTGCGCCATGCCCGCTGTCGTCACCATTGCCCTTCCAGAAATCCACTCATCGGAAGCCATCGGCGATGTGCTCAAGGAGCACGGCGTGCTCATCAGCTATCGAAGCGGCTATCTGCTCGAACGCAACTGGATCCAAGCCTGCATGATGGGCGCGGAAAACAGACCCACCGAAAAGTTCGTCCGCCTGCTCAAGAAAGAGCTCATCCGGCAATCGTAGCCCCGCATTCCAACTGCGGAGCCGATCCAGCTTGTTTTCGCGCCTAGTTTGGGTAACGTTTCCTAACTATTTTTTCAACAGGGGGAAGCCGTGGGCCAAGCAAACAAGAAGAAGATGGAGTGTTCGGTTGTCGGCCGGCAAATCAAACGGGTGGAGTGCGGCGAAAACCGGATTTCAAAATACGACTGCCCCGCAGACTGCCCGCATAATCCGTGGAACGAGGCCAACTACGACCGCGCATTGGAGATCAATGATCGCTTCACGGAGAAGATGCTTTCGCGCCTGCGCGCCGAGCAGGTGGAAAAATATGGCTATGCCCAGTCGCCGCCCTTCAACGAGGATTCGGATGAGTTCACCGCCCTGATTTGGTTTTCCGACAAGTTCTACCGCGAAAAGGATTCCGAGGGTCGCACATTCATGGAGCGCTGGGAGGCCGAGCGTTTCGCGGGGCTTAACAACGACCAGAGGATCATGCTGGAGGCGGAATCGAAGATGCGTGCGGTCGTGCTTGAAATCCAGCAGGTAATCGATGATCGCTCTCTTCTGGCGGTTGATCTGCTTGATCCCGAGGGGGAACCTTTTGTTGTGGTCGACCGCTCGCTCGCCTCCAGCGCCTGCCGCTTTTCCACCCTGTTCGTGATGGTTTTCGACATGCCGCACTACAGCCGCATCCATTCGGCCGGATGCCGGATGCCCGACGTGATCGGCATGGGCATGCACGAGGTATTCATGGAGCTCGCCGCCCACCTTGGCGCCCCGCTCGAAATGCCGGCGCTGCGCGAATGGCTCGGCACCAATGTGCGGCGCGTGGTCGATAGCCTTCGCGCGGTTTCCAGCGCATGCCATGCCGCCATGCTTCGGAGCCTCGATGCCGCCTACACCAAGTCGGTCTACGATCTTGAATGCACTCCGGAAAAGTTCCGTGGAATCATGGAGAAGCAGAAGGACATCGAGCCGGAAGAGGTGATGAGCGACGATGCCGATGCCGGTTTCGTGGTGGAATGGGTTTGTGTTTCCGAAGAGAACCCATTGGGACATGGGCTGTTGCTGGTTGGCAGCATCCTGCTGCACCGCGACGGCTACATCCAGATGGAGGCATCGAGCCAGACGCGCACCGAACAGCTCAAGGAGCGGATGGAGGGCCTCTTCGGCGCAATGATCCGTTTTAGCCGGGAGCGGACGGACGACCTCGGCGCGCAGCTTTTCGAAAAGCGGGCGCTGGACTACGATCCCGACCTGGTGCCAAAGCGCCTGCTGGAAAACACCGACCAGATACAAACCTCCACTTCGCGCATCGAGATTCCCCCCGGCACCTCCTCGAAGGAGGAGATCGAAAGGCACATGGAGCAGGAATTCCTAAAGACGTTTCTCGATGGCCAAATCCCCGCGCTCGATGGGCTGACTCCCCGTCAGGCCGCCAAGGATTCCGCCGTCCGCCCCAAGCTGGTGGAACTGATGAAGTCGCACGTCCGTACGCACGATGAGAACAATCTGCGCACGGGTCGCGATACCGATATCACCGGGATACTCGAAGAGCTCGGACTCGACGAAATCAACTTCCCCCCCCCGCCTCGACGCGAGCCAACCGACTCCATTGAAGATGGGGATTTCGACGATGATGAAGACGTTGGATCGCCCCTCCTTTCCGAGGAGGAAATCGCGGAACGGAGCCGGGAGCTGAAAAAGAAATACAAACCCGGCTACCTGCTCGAATGTTTCGCGATCGGCTATCCTGTCGCCAAGGAAATGCTTTTGGATATGTGCGAGGTCTTGGATTTGGGGTACGCCGAACACGACCTGCTGAAACTGGCCGCCCGCGTCTGTTTCCAGCAGATGGAACCCGAACCCGAACGGGTTGAAGGATTCAAAGAGGAGCAGCTGCACGAACACCTGTCCATATCGCTCAAATATGTGGAGGACGGCGATATCGAAGGGATGATCCATTCCCTTTCCCAGCCTTTCATCGCCAAGATGGTGATCGAGCGGCTCGCCGACGTGCTTCGGTTTGGCAAGGGCGATCCCTCCTTCGGCAACTGCGCCGTGTTTATGGTGTCGTTGAGCGAATCCATCGACGAGATGATCTTTGCGACGATGTCCGCCTTTTTCCAGGAATACGGGCGAGAGTAGGATACCGCTCCAGCTGCGTCCCGTAACCGCAAAAAGGTCGAAACAGAGCTTCAACCTACAGGCATCCGGCAGGGAGCTGGATGATCTTTTCGGTCAGCATCTGGACTTTGTCGGCGTTGTTGATCACGATTCCGTACGGGATTTTTCCTGCTCGATGAAGCGTGCCAGGCTTCTAAGATCCGCCATCTTTGTTGAGATCCCGAATTTGATCTCAACGGGTATGCGCTCCCCGTCCGGCGAAGTAGGCGCCAGATCCACTTCCGCTGGCGCGGGCCAACCGGAAACATTTCCAGATATTCCGCATGATAAAAACGAGTTTTACTTGTCTGTTACGCCGAGGTCGGCCGGTCGGCGACCCACTTGCGCATGGCGGCTTTGGTCTCTTTCCACTCCTTGGAGGAATCGCGCTCCTTTACGAATTCGCCGTAGAGGTGGAAAAACATTTCGCGGAAGGTTTCGAGCAGCACCATGCGCTCCTGGAATTTGCCAATGCGGTCGAAGGTTTCGGTCTGCGGCAGCTTGAGGCTGCGGAAGACAAATTCGTCGGCGTCGAACGTGAAGGCCCAGGCCTCTTCCCCGCGCACAAATTGCAGCTTGGCCTTCTTGAGCTTCTTTCCGCTGAGCAGGGTGCTCTTGGTTTCGGGACTGAGCATCGGCTCGCCTTTGCGCAGCGTGATTTCGTGCGCACCCTTGCCTTCCATCACAAAGGTGAGCGGTCCTTCGACCATGTAGGCGATCTCTCCAACCTCTGGAATATTGGCTAGCCCACCGCGCTTCTCGGAGCAGTACCACAGCCACATCAGGAACTCGCGCCCGGCGGTTCCATCGACCATGCCGTCCTCCATTTCGTCGGAAAAGCTGGCAGGAGTCCAGTTTTGCACATCGATGCCTTCGGCCTTGGCGGCGATATTTTCGGGGTCGGCGACCTCGGCGATCACGCCGGTCGTCTGCATCAAACTCAACACAAAGGCATCAAGCTGCTTTTCGGAAGTGGCGGTGCAGTAGATCATGTGCGAGCGTTCGTCGAAGACAAAGTCGATGCCCTTGAGCTGCGGCGGCATGTCGGGCAGCAGGCGCTCCTTGACGTCCTTCTTGATTTCGGAGCGCGCCTGTTGGTTGAGGTATTGCTTGTCTTCGGCCTCCATCGTGGCCATCTCTTCGACAGCGCATTCGGCGGCCAGCAGGGAGGCGGGCACTTTCTTCTGCGCTTGCGTCAGCGTCAGGCGCAGGTAGCCGCCGAGATAGGCGGTCTCTTCGGTAATGTTGCGGTCGAGCAGGTGGCGTCCGGCCACCCAGCCATGGATCTCCTCTTCCGCCAGCGTGTTAAGCGGCGGAAGTGCCGCCGCCGCAAACTTTTCCACATCCGTTTCAACAAAATCCCGCTGCGCAAAAAACATGCGGAAGCTCAATGATCCCTTTTCAAATCCCATCTTAAAATCCTCTCTAAATTCGTAGAAACGACGTCCTCGTCGCTTTGCGTGCGGAGGGCAGACTGGAAAGTCTGCCCCGCATTACCACGTCACGGTGATTCCGGTGGCGACGGTGCGACCGGGCGGCTTCAGGCCGGGAATGGCCTGGAAGTTGGTGCCCCACAGATTGTCCACTAGAAGCGAAAGCCGGACACTATGGGCGAAGCGCGGGAACCAATGCAAGCCAAGGGATGCGTCGGCGCCAAAATCGCTACTGGTTCGCGCATCGTTTTCGGTTTGGTAGCGCAGGGTTTATTAGAGTTTTGCGTCGGCGAAAATTTCTGAGAGCGAGCACTGAAAGACCTTGCTGAGTCGGTAGAGGTTGTTGATGGTAATGTTCTGCTCGCCACGCTCAATTTTTCCGATGTAGTTGCGGTGTACGTCTGCAAACTCTGCGAGTTTTTCTTGACTGATGCCCATCTCAATTCGATATGCCCGAAGGGTGTATCCAAGCTGTTGTCGAATTCTTTTGGCACTACCCTCTCGCATGCTTGACAGCACACCATTGTAGTGTAATATTTTCTACATACTATAATAGTTCATCATGCGTATAGAAAAGATTGGAAAGTACGGACTTAAAGATCAGCATAGGTCTTATGGCGTTGATTTCATTGGTTCGTTGTGGTTCAAATGGGGAGCAGGAGGCATATGAAACGGTTTTATTTGTTTTGGTTGGCGAACTTTGTATTTTCGATTTGCATGGGGGTGGTGGCGCAGCAATTCCGAATTTCGGACTATGACAGCGAAACGCTCACGATCGAATACCCACCGTCGTTCGACGGCGCGTACCTTTTTGTGGAAAGCAGCTCGAACCTGACTTCCAATGTGGTGTGGGAGGCGGTCGACTATACAGAGGTGGATCTGGTTTTGGGGGATACGGTGTTCTACACCCCGCCCGCCACGGACACCTCCAGTGGCTCGACCAACGAGGCTGTGATCCCCTACGAGATCACCCCCGAATATATCGAAGCGATTGCGAACGGGGAGATCGAGAACGACTCATGGACGGCGGGATCGGTCTGGGACGCAACCACGGACGGGCTCAGCGGATTCTATCGTATCATGGCACTTTCGTTCGTGGATTCCGATGGCGATGGCATTGACAATGTGACCGAGTACGGAGCTGGAACCAATCCCTACACAAACGATGCTCCGGTGGTTGAGTTGCCGGAGGATGATGGAGACCCCGGGCCGGTGCCGGGTTCAGTGGACAGCTCTCCGGGGGACTGGAACACACCACCGCAGAATGTCTACCGGGCAACAGGCAGCCCTTATGAAGCAATAAACATGCGGATTTTGGCCATGGATGGAACCAACGGAATATTTACCGCAGAAACCCCCATTGCAACATTAGGTGCATGGATCGAGGCGCAGTGCGGAACGTGGACGGCAGCAACTTCTGGCGATCTCTACCCAACAGTCAGTGGAGGTCGCTTCTACCGGACTCCGAAAGATGGTTTTTCATGGGCGGGAAAGGAGCATGTCTTTGCATTGGCTTTGAATGCGTATGACGGTTCCGAAGCATTTATCAACCATCTGGTGCAGGCGAGTCTGTCCGATCCGGCAGGATTGGCTTTGCTTTCAGATGGCACTCCCGTATTGGTGGATGCTTCTAATCTCTGGACGGAGGAAAAGGTTTCCGTCTGCCTGAAGCATTTGATTACCGTCGAGTGCCGGTTGCAGCGGTTGAGCGGCGGAGCATTCGACCCTGCGGATACCACCGCCATGGCCCAGGTGCAGATGGAAAAGACGAGCGCAGGCACTTTTTATCCGCTGGCTCCGACGGATCGGCTCTGGTCTCCCGTCAATTTCTACAAGGCGGTTTGGGAATACGATTTCGGCATCATGCAATGGTTCGAGGTCGGCGGATCGTATTGGTTCGCCCGAAATGAACAGTTCACTTTTCTCGACAACCTGCAAGCGCATGGCTTCGGGTCTACGGAACATCGCGGTTATGTAATCATCCCTCCTGAAGAGGGATGGCATGCCGTTGGAGGGGGTTACGAAACCTATACCTATCTGACCAATATGCCGCCGCGAATCTTTCCCGGAGCCGTCAGCGAAACCTTCATTCGATCCGATGGCGAATCGGCTTGGTTCATGGCCGATGGCACAAACTATACGGACATCACCTATCGCCAGCGCGGCGAACCCAGTAACAGCTGGAACTATACGCTAACCCACAAGCGGGGTTTCCTTCCCTCGTTCTATACCGTTCTTTCCACTCTCGATCCTCCCACATCCTCCGGCCAGACCCTCGTTATGGACATGGATCGCGATGGCACCATTGGAACCAACGATTGGAACCGGGTTGATGAATCCCATCCCTACAGGTTCTGGGTAAATTGCGATGCTGACGACAAAAACGGCGAAAAGTATGATCTGCCAGCAAGCGTTACGCCGCTCCCCGTCAGTTTCTACCGGAAGGATAACTATTTTGCCGATGTCCCGGGGCAAGATTTGGACATTACCGAAAGCCCGAATTCCATCGAAACATTGAATGATCTGGAGGACTTTTTCCCGGCCATGATTCAGTGGCCGGACGGAGTGGCATCCAATGCTTCAGTCAGACTGTTCTCCAATGTAAAGGTCGGGGTGGTGGACGCACAGCTTGACGCAGCAGATTCTGATCAGTATTTAACGGATCTGACGACGGCCAATGCAATACTTGCAAAAACGGTACATGTGGTTGACCCATTGACTTCCGGCTCGGAATACACTGTTCCGTCTGCTTCTTTGGACAAAGCCATGCTGATTGAGGTGCATGAAGAAAATGCCAATGCCATGATTTGGCTCACCTTTGATGAAGGCGGCGGTCAGACTACCTCGTTTACGAATTATTTCTCCTTCACCTCCGTTGAAAAAATGTTCCGCTATAAAAACCTGCGACAGGGAGACAGAGCCGCCGCACCCGACCGACTGGACGAACCGGAAAACCGACCGGACGAGTTGTGCAACAATGCCAACTTTTATTACGTACATGGCTTCAATGTATCCGAGCCGCGTGGACGAGCATCGCAGGCCAACATGTTCAAGCGGCTCTTCTGGAGCGGCTCCAATGCCCGCTTCTACGGTGTGAGTTGGGACGGGAATCCGCTGGGAACAGATCTGCCGATCTTTGACACGCTGTGCCATTACCACAATGCCGTTGTAAATGCCTTTGCTTCGGCTCCGCAATTGGCCACCTTTCTTAACTCGCAAACCGCTGGCGGTCGAAAGAATATTTTGATGGCGCACAGTTTAGGGAATATAATTTCCAGTACGGCTATCTGCGACCATGGAGCCGATGTGGATCAATATTACCTGATCGATGCGGCAGTGGCTAAAGAGGCTTACGGCGATGTCACCCCGAACGAAAATATGATCCCCGACGGAAGCCTGATTCATAACTCGAACGAAGGGTTCATGTCGTATGTTGGCTACAACTGGCATAAGTACCCCTTCGAAACCTATGCCTCTGAATACTACCAGCTCTTCGACGATGTCCGCACCAATCTTACGTGGCGGCACCGCTTTGCGGATGTTCAAACCCATACTGATGCCTTCAACTTCTATTCATCGACAGAGGATGTCTTGCGGGTAGATGAGGGATATACGACCTTGTTCAGCGGGCCACTCGACTGGGATATCTGGAATGCCACCGAACGGTTTGGCCTGTATGCCTTCCAGCTACAGGAGATCTTTAAGGGGAAAAGCGATTTTGGAGCAGATGCCGGTGGCGGGTCCGATCCGTATACTGGATGGGGTTTCACCACCGAAAGCGATACGCATATCGTATCGACGCCTTTATTGGATATCGACCTCTGGCCGAAAAACCCGAGCTTCCAGCACGGGCAACTCAGCACCAACAATCCAACACAGCGAGCGGCCTTTCTGGAAACGCTAAAAACCGACCCGCTCTTCCGTCCAGAACCCTCTGAGCTTTTCGGTTTAGGCGGAGCCTCTTTTGCAGGAGCAACTATCGGCACCAGTGGGTTTACGTTCAATTATGACATCAACAATGCGACGATGAATATCTCAAACCTTCCCGTCCGCGACTACCTCCTCGCCAAAGCCTTCCCCGCCAGAACCGGAGCATTGGGGTCGAGAAGCAATAATCACACGACGTGGGAGGATGCAAACTTTGATATGTCTACGGAATTACGTAACCCGTATGCACCGGTTCTTCCCAATAAAGATGGCGACTGGATTCACAGCGCTATCCGGGATAATTCATATGTTCATATGTGCAACTTTTTCAGGAAGCTAACGGGGAAACCGTTGACCACAACCCCATAAAGGAGAAATCAGATGAAAAATTACACTCTACTGTTGGTTACATTATTGGGTTCTAGTTGCGTGATGGCCGAGCCTCGAATGAAGGTCACATTTCATGTCACCGATGCAGAAACATCCGAAGTGCTCTCCAATGCAACGGTGATGGTTTTTAATGAAGACTGGGAAACAAAAAAGCTTGATGCCGAGGGTTTTTGTAGTTTTGAAGGGGAAGGTATGTCTTTCGGCTGGAAAGGTTACACCAAGTTGGATGGCTACCACAATGACTCTTCAGGTGCAAAATATACAAAAATAAATCATGTACTCAACCGCTGGGAGCCATGGAATCCGACGGTTGAAGTAAAGATGCGCCCGAAAATAAATCCTGTACCTATGGTTGCGCGAGGTGTGGATCGTGAAACGATTCCCGAATGGGATAAGTCCATTGGTTTTGACCTAGAGAGAGGTGATTGGGTCGCACCGTATGGGAAAGGACGTGTTTCAGATATAATATTTTTTGTGCAGAAGACCTCTGGAATAAGTGGGGCAACATGCGAGATCTCATTTAGTAACAAGGGGGATGGAATTCAGGAGTTTGTGCCTGACCAATCCACTGGTTCGGAGTTTATCTTTCCATACCTCGCACCAACGAATAACTATTCAGAATCTATGTGTCGAGAAAAGGTATATACCGACGAATATGGATTGAAGTTTCGAACAAATGCCAAGCCTGACGCTGAAATTAACCATTTATTCCGAGTCCGGACTATTTTGGATGCTAAAGGCAATGTGCAGCAGGCATGTTATGGCCGGATAAAAGGTGAACTACGCGTGTCATCTAATGGGAAGTTGTATTTCAAGTACTGGTTCAACCCGGTTCCGAACGAGCGTTCGCTGGAATACAGCGGCGAAAATCTGCTCAAAAACAATCGGTAAACCCCCTCAAGGTGCTTTGAGCTTAGTCTGATGAAACGGTTGTTTAAACGATTGGCATTAATAGGGGTTGCCGCCAGCGAGATATTGATTCTCTCCGGTTGTGCCACAGGGGTGTTTAGCCAAAACCTCATGGATGATTGCAGTGAATACGATCCGCCTGTTGAGAAGTACCTGTCTGCATATAAAACGGGCAATAGCTTGATCCTTGATTACACCGTCAATAATCAAGAAAACGAAGAAAGGTATTGGGCAGAGCTTAAATTTGGCAAGTTAGAGAAAAAGAATGCATGGCTGAAAAGGAATATCTATGAGGTTCATAGACATCCCCTGTCGACCTCAAAGCGTAATAAGAGGGTCGAAATCCCTATTACAGATATAAGCAACCAGATTCCAATAGGCAGACAGGATAGTTATAAAGCCATCCATGCATACATCAGAGAGCAACCCGAAGAGGGGTTGCCACAGGTGTTTATTTGCACACATTCACACTACCATCTCTCAATCCAACATAGAGAATCAGTATATGGACGAATTAAAATATACCACAAGGAACCTCAAGGTCGGTTTATTCCTATATCGAAATTTCCCAAATTGGTTGTTTATTATCCATTTGCTGTTCTTGGTGATATTGCAACATTTCCGTTGTTGTATTGTGCTTCCCGTATTTGGGATTTTTAGTTCGCCGCCGGCCAGGATGAAGGTATGTTTCCGATCTATGGCTACAGCTAGAAAAAGTACCCGCACGAAACCTGTTGTCGGTGATATGGTAACATATCCATTACTTCTTTTGGTTCCAAGGTGGTCTTAAGAATGGGCAGGAGGAGTTCGGTGTCCAATGACGCTCCCCTCGGAAACGCCGCCGCAAACTTCTCGATATCATCCTCAACAAAATCCCGCTGTGCGAAAAACATGCGGAAGCTCAACGATCCCTTTTCAAATCCCATCTCTAAACTCCATTAATTTGGAACCACGGAATACACAGAAGTTATCCGGGTTTCCTTTTCCGTGTATTCTGTGTATTCCGTGGTTGTTAAAATTTACCACGTCACAGTGATTCCGGTGGCGACGGTGCGACCGGGCGGCTTCAGGCCGGGAATGGCCTGGAAGTTGGTGCCCCACAGATTGTCCACTAGAAGCGAAAGCCGGACACTATGGGCGAAGCGCGGGAACCAATGCAAGCCAAGGGATGCGTCGGCGCCAAAATCGCTACTGGTTCGCGCATCGTTTTCGGTTTGGATCCGCAGGGTTTGCGCGGCAAAGAGCAGGAATTCGGGGGTAAAGCGCCAGTGTCCGGAAAATGCGACCAGATGTTCGGGATAGTCGAGTTCGTAGAGACCGTCCGTCCGGGAGTTGTCTTTGTGAACCCATTGGTAGAAGGCGCGGAGTTCCAGATCCTCCGACGGATAGAAGCTGATTTCCGATTCTACTCCGGTCACGTTCAACGTTCCGAGACCGGTCGCCGTTCTGGTTGCTTCGAGCCAATCCGAGGCATTTTCAAGGTTTCGATGGAATGCCGCCGCCCGCCAGTCGAGGCTGGCCGAGGCAAACTGGCGGAAGCCGAGTTCGATGTTCCGCGCGTGTTGTTGTCGGAGCATGGAATTGCTTGCGAGCGTTTGGAAATCGGGCTGCTGGACGGTTTCGGAATAGGAGACGTAGACCGTGGAGTTGTCGGTCGCGAGCCAGTCCACCTCTGCCACCGGCAAAAACTCGGCGGCTTCCGAGGTCTGGAAAACGGAATTCAGACCCGCCTTTACGGTGAACTGCTCAAACCGCGCTTCCGGCAAAATCAGGAATGACCCGCGAGTGCGATCTCCGTTATGGGTTCCATCGACCTGCTCGTTTTCAAGGTCGCCGCGCAGGTTGAGCGCAATGTTTTGAATCTCCATGGTGCGGCCTTCCACCGCAACCGCACCGAAGCGCGAACGGACATCGTGAGGGATCAGTCCTATTATTTCATCATCGAACTGCCGCCATGCGCCGCTTGCTCGGAAATAGGCATCGTCCAGATCGCCGCGCGCTGCACCGAGAAAGAAGAGCGCATCCTCGACGGTTTGCTCGGCATATTGGTTGGCGGGGATTCCATAGTACCCCTGCGCACCAAACTCCTTTTTTTGCCCCGAGCCAATCAGGTCGAGCTGCCAGTCGTTCACGAAATGCTGGAGATGCGCGCCGCCGGAATATCGATCAAGATCATTGGCGTCATAGTCGATTTCCCGCGCCTTTTCCCAATCCATGAAGCCGCCCACGCCCGAATGAAACGCCGAGAGGTTGGCGGTGTAGTGCTCTCGGGTTCCAATCCCTGCGCCGACTTGCAGGCGAGCCGCCTGCGGTACGGTATTGTAGGCAACGGTGCCGACCAGATGCCCGGAGGTGTTGCCCCGCCCGTATTGGGCTGCGGGGTCGGACAGCAGGTTCCCAAGGATTGGAAGTTCCGAATTAAAGTGTGCAGAGTAGGGAACTTTCAGATTCAGGCCATTGATCGAAATGCCCGCGCCGGTGTAGCCGCTTCCCCGGATCGAAAGATCGTGTTGTGCCCAACCTTGGGAATTGACAAGAATGGTTGGGTCGGGGGTTTCGTTGGCCATGGCCGCAGGACAAGGAACCAAGCCGACAAGCCCGATAAGACCTATCCGTGCGAGCTTCATTCGCAAAATTCCTCGATCGTTTGTTGGAGGGCGTAGACGGCGGCGCGGAGGGCGTCGTCGGTGATGACCAGCGGCGGCATGAGATAAAAGACGTTGCCGAGCGGGCGGAAGAGATAGCCTTGCTCGAAAAGCGACGCCTTGATTTTTGCGACCAGCGGCTCCGTTTCGGGTTTCAACTCCACCACGCCGATCATACCAAGAAAACGCAGTTCCTTGACGCACCCCAGTTCCGCCATCGGGTGCATCCATTGCTTCATCTTCTCCGCCATCTCGGCGGCGCGCTCAACCGTGTCCTCGGCCTCGTAGACCTCCAGCGCGGCGAGCGCGGCGGCGCAGCCGATCGGGTGCCCGGCGTAGGTGTTGCCGTGGTAGAAGGTACAATCTTTTTCTCCGGAGTCCGAGAAGGTGTCGTAGATTCTGTCCTTCACAATACAGGCGCTCATCGGCATATAGCCCGCCGTCAGCGCCTTGCCGACTGTGACCAGATCCGGGTCGATCCCCGCGTGGTTGAAGGCAAATCGTTTGCCGGTGCGGCCAAAGCCCATCGCCACCTCGTCGACAATCAGCAGCACATCGTTGGCCGCGCAGCAGTCGGCCAGCTTTTTGAGATAGCCCGCTGGATAGATCCGCATGCCGGCCGAGCCTTGGCAGAGTGGCTCCACGATTACTGCCGCCAGCTGTTCGGCATGCCGTTCAATCACCGAACGGCTTGGTTCAAAACCATCTGGATCATCGGCGGACGGGTGTGGGAAGGGGAGCTTTTCGTGATGCAATACAGAGTGCTCGAAGGGCTTATGGAAATCATCCACGAAGCCCGCGCCAAGCGCGCCGAGCGAATCGCCGTGGTAGCCTTGGTCCATGCCGATCAGCCAGTTTTTTTCGGGACGCCCGAGGTTGTACCAATATTGGATCGCGATTTTTAGCGCCGCCTCCACGGCGCTGCATCCATCGCTCGCAAACAAGGTGTGGCGCTCCGGCGTCGGCATCAGGTTGGCCAATTTATCCGCCAACTCAAGCACGCCCGGATGCGTTAGTCCGCCCGTAATGCTATGCTGTAAAACATTCGCCTGCTGTTTGATCGCCTCGACCACCTTCGGGTGTCCATGCCCCAGTGCGCACGCCCACCAGCTCGAAACAATATCGACATAGCGGTTGCCCTGATCGTCGAAGAGATAGATCCCCTCGCCGCGCACCATGTTCGGGAGGCCTTTTTCAATCGCCGAAAACGGCGTGTAAGGATGAAAGATTTTGTTTTTCATAATGCCTCTCTTCCAAAAGTTAGCAGCTCAAAGATTCCAAAGATCCATCCTCAACAGCATAGTCTACACCAATGGCTAGGAAGTGGGCTTCACCGCATTTGATTTTATCCGTTTCCGGGATACGAAGCTTCAGCTTGTCCTTGGTCGATTTGGTTTCTCGGATCATGTACACAATCCGTCCATTCTCTTTCAGGATTGCCCAGTCGGGATTATAGTTTCCAATCGGGGTGGGAACCTTGAACCATGCCGGAAGCTTGATGAAATACTTCACATCCCGCATTGAGTTCAGATCCTCGGCAAACTTCTTCTCCACCCCGGAATCATACAGGATATAGTCATAGATCGATTTGTGAGTTGGAACCACCCGGTCATTGGCGAATTCAAGCTTATGCTCATCCTCACGGAATTTGGACATCTCATAGGAGATTTGATCCAGCCGTTCATACTGGATGCCCTCAATAACCAACCGGTGGAGAACATCCCGGATCTGCTTCACGCACGCATCCATGAAAGCCTGCGGATTGACCGGAAACTCAAGAAGCCGCCCGGAACACTTCAGAATCTCCGAGATTGTGCTTCGGGTTAGCTCAACCTTGCTTTGGATATACGACAGCACATCAGGAAGTTTCGTGGCTTTAGCCCGATATTCCATTTGTGGAGTACGAACCATTTGGGCATCCACTCCAGAATCCTTGATATCAATATCCACAAGATTGGATCTCAGCCGTAGCGGGATAATCTTATCCATCTTGGAAATCGCTTCGGCGGCACGTCTTACTAGCTCCTCGGTGGTGTAGGTGACATTGTAGATCGTGCGGGTATTCACCGAGTTCCAGAATGCCTCGAATTCAGGGTCAAGCAAAGTTTGCTCATTTACCTTCACCCGTATCTTTTTATTATAGTCATCGACATGGCTCTTGATCCGGTACTGCTCGACCGTTTTGATTATGTCCAGCGTCCCGGACTGGAACTCTTCGGGAACATCGAAGATATGCGACTCCACGGAATCCTCAAACATATCGAGGATGAAGCCGTCATCAGCAATCCAGCCCTTGGACTTCAAATGTTCCCAAATGGATTCGGATTCGATCTTGGAAACAGCATGCTCCTCCCCATCCTTTTCAATCAAGATCCCTGCAAAGCATTCAATCGGCAAACGACCGAATACAACGCCGCAATCTTCCTCGAATTCCTTTTGAAGGGCAGAAACAAAGTCCTGATAGCTTTCGTTGGCGACCACCACCAGATTATTGACATATTCATCAAAGACCCGTTCCCCCTTCTGGTTTACGGGGAGACGCAACCCTCGACCAATCTCCTGCCGTTTCTTCAAGGTGGATACCGATTCGTTTAGCGTACAAATCTGAAAAACATTCGGATTGTCCCAGCCCTCCCGAAGAGCCGAATGGGAGAAGATGAACTTCAGCGGATTATCCAAATCCAAGAGCTTCTTCTTGTTCTTCATGATCAGGCTGTAGGTATCCTCATCGGCGACAGTTGACCCCGAAGTATCCTTCAGTACCCCTTTTTTATCTTTCGAGAAATAGCCCCCATGTACCGTTCTAACCTCTGGAATTCCATCAGGGAAAAGAGAAGTTTGGTATTCAGCCGCAACCTCGGCATACATCTCTTCAAACCATTCGGCATATTGTCCTAGGTCATAGCCATCATCGGTATGAATTCGATAGTTGCCCACCCGGTCGAGGAAGAACAATGAAAGCACCTTCAATCCCATCCCTTGGACTTGCTCCTCCTTCTGAAAATGGGCAACGATGGTTTCTCGGATCTGCTTCTTAACCACATCAGACCGATTGCCCCCTTGCTCCTCTCCCAACCGAAGCTTAATGCCATTTGAAAACTTGATAAACTCCATACCTGGGCGGGCGTTAATTTCGATGATCTGGAATCCGTTTCGATATTCTTCCCGCTCCCCCGATTTCATAAAGAGGTCATCATCCTGCTTGAACTGCAACTTCTTCGGCTTAACTCCATTCGGGGAATCCATAAAGAAACTCAACTTGGCGGTGATTCGTGTACTGGCTCGCTTAATCTCTTCTACTCGGATATAGGATTGGGTTGGATCACCATCTGCCAAAATTGAATTCACCGAAATCTTCTTCACCAAACGCTGTTGGAATGCCTGAACCGGGTTCAACTGGTAGACTAAATTATACTTGTCCCGATGGGTTGCCGAATAGCGCAAGGTACAGAGTGGATTCAACGATGCAATCGCATCACGAGCCTTGTCCGATTCCATGTTTTGCGGTTCATCCATAATCACAATCGGATTCGTGGCTTGGATAAATTCAACCGGTTTACGACCCCCCATCTTATCCCGAAAATCATGAATAATGTTGTTCGCCTTCTTATTGAAGGAATCGATATTGATCACCATCACCTGCAAGGTATTGCTTACGGCATAGCCCCGGAGTTGCTCCACCCGCTTCGAGTCATAAACAAAGTGGTCAAATGGGATATTGTTATACAGTTCCCGAAAATGTTCCTTCATGTCTTCGATAGATTGCAACACCCCTTCTCGGATCGCCACCGAAGGAACCACAATGATGAATTTGGATAATCCATACGCCTTGTTCAGCTCAAACAGCGTCCGAAGATAGACATAGGTTTTGCCTGTTCCGGTTTCCATCTCCACCGAAAAGTTCATGCCCTTGGAACGGATCGATTCCTGCATGAAGATATTGTTGCGGCGGCGAACCATATCCAGATTGGTTTCCAATTCCTCATCGGGAACCTGAAGGTCATTCCCCAACCCAAGTTCTTCCTGCTTTAGAGCCAGATCCCCGATCTGCTCCGAAAAGGATATTTCAAACGAACCCCGATTCTGAGGTTGCCCCTTGAACAGATCCACCACAGCTTGAACAGCATCAAGTTGGAATTGCTGGTTTGCATCAAATTTAAATTTCATCGTTAATTTCCGCCAATTCTGGAGAACGTGGCTAGCTGATTGACTCAAGTGCCCCTGTATATAGTATGACCGACATG
>CBDVCB010000043.1:0-22424 GCA_965372395.1 uncultured bacterium | reverse complement strand
AAACTTCCACATTTTGGGTTTTGTTTAGAATTTAGAAATTAGCGCTTCGATCTTCCCCTTTTAAAAGGGCATGTCCATTCCGCCGGTCAGCTGGCCCATTTCCTTGCTCATGGTTTCCTGGGCGGAACCCAACACACCATCGACGGCGGCGAGAACCAGGTCTTCAAGCATCTCAACGTCGGAGGGATCGACCGCATCCGGGTTGATTTTGATGCTCTTGATTTTCATGTCGCAGGTGGCGACGGCCGTCACCATTCCGCCGCCGGCGGAAAACCGCACTTCCGTCTTGGCCAGTTCCTTCTGCTTTTTCTTCATGTTTTTCTGAAGATCGGCAGCCTGCTTCATCATTTTCATCATGTTCATAGTGTGTAGTCCTTGGGTCTTGGTGCTTGGTTCTATTCGCGGATATCCGAAATTTCGCCATTGAAAGCTTCCACCACGGTTTTCACAACGGGATTCGCATACCATTTCTGCAGCCCGGTCAGCTTTTGCGTGTTGTCGGCGCTCGTGGCTGGAACAACATGGTCGGCCGGAAGCGGCTTGCGGGCAATTGACTTGACAGGCTCGAACAGAACGCCGAGCAACCGCCCGATATGTTTTTCCACCACACGTGCCAGCGCAAGCTTGGTTCTTGCATTGTCGAACCGCTCCTTCTCGCTCGCAAACTCGGGATCGAAACCAACCACCAAATGCGTGGAGTCGGTCCGAAGGGGTGCGGTATCGAGAAAATAGCGACGGGAAAGCGGGTCGGCTTTCGAAACGTGATCGATAACGTCGTTCCAGCAATTCAAAAGCAACTTCACTTCGTCAACGGGCGGCTTTTTTTTTTGAGGATCGACCGAGTAGTTCTGAACCGATGCTTCCGCGACTACGCCGGGGGTTGTGCCGGATTTAAAGTTTTTTTTTAGTTCGGCCACCTGTTTAAGCAATTCGTTGAGGGTGGCGGTCTCGGCAGCGCGCGAACACCGGATCAGACCGGTTTCAAGCAGGGTTTTCTTGGAAAGCGCATAACGCATGCGGCCATCGGTTTCAACCAGCGCGTCGATGATGCGTAGCACCCTTCCGGCTTCGGTTTCGGCGGCGCGCCCTTCGTAGAACTTCATCTGCGCATCCGGAAGTTCCAATGCGGAAGAACCCTTTCCGGCATAAAGCACGACGAGCAAGTTGCGGAAATGCTCCATCAGTTCCATCACCACGCGTTGAAGATCTTTTCCCGCGCCATCCATCTCCGCGACAATGTTGATGATGCCAGGCACATCCGATTTCAGGATCGCACCCGTCAGGTTCTCGAGCACATGGCGGGAAACAAGGCCGAATACGGAGAGGACATCCTCCTCCTCGATTTCCTTGCCCCTGAAAGAGATAATCTGATCCAGTGCGGACTCGGCGTCGCGCAGTCCGCCCTCGGCACCGCGGGCGATCGCCAGCAATGCATCTTCTGAAATGGAGACCCCCTCCTCATCGCAGCCTTTGCGTAGGCGGTCGACGATATCCTGCACCGAAATACGGCGAAGATCAAAACGCTGGCAACGCGACAGAATGGTCGGCAAAACTTTGTGGACGTCGGTGGTGGCAAAGATGAATTTAACGTGCGGCGGCGGCTCTTCGAGCGTCTTGAGCAGCGCGTTGAACGCGGCGGTGGAGAGCATGTGCACTTCGTCGATGATATAGATCTTGAACGGACCGCGCGCCGGGGTGTAGCGCGCGTTGTCGCGCAGGTCGCGCACTTGGTCGACGCCATTGTTGGACGCACCGTCGATTTCGATCACATCGAGGCTGTTTCCTGCCATGACCTCTTTGCAGGAGTCGCACTCATCGCACGGAAAAGGGGTCGGCCCTTTTTCACAATTAAGCGCCTTGGCGAGGATGCGGGCGGAGGTGGTCTTGCCGATGCCGCGCGAGCCAATGAAAATGTAGGCATGCGCCACGCGTCCGCTCTCGATTGCATTCGTCAGCGTCCGGGTGACGTGCTCCTGTCCGACCACATCAGAGAACTGCTGCGGTCGCCATTTCCGTGCTAATACTTCGTATGCCATATAAAATTAGAATTTCGATATTCGTTTTAGAATTTCCTTTTCCAATTCATTGGAAAAGGTGCTGTGCACCCCTATTCGATATTCAGCCGAACGGTAAGGATTTTCGCTTCGCGCTCCACTCCGAACCATCGGACACCCGAAAAACAAAGTGTACCGCTGCTGCCTTCCGACCCTGACGGGGTTCGCCCGTGTTCGTCATCCGAAAGCCGTTGCTTCAACACGTTCCACCAAAAATTACCGCCGCCCTCCTGCCTCGTAGGGGAATTCAACCCTGCTGTAGCGGATTGCAGGTTACAAGGGCCCGCTGAACCCCCGTCTAGCACAGCAGGGAAGAACATACTTGGAGCCTCGAACGATGGCAAGCCTCGCAGGTTAAATTTCCATAAAAGAAGAGAGAACGCCGCCCCTCCTCCCCAAACGGATGCTCGATTTTCCATTCCTGACACTGCTTAAATAAAAGGAACATCTGCTGGAGAAACCACATATCACACCCTTAAGGGTGTGATATCTAAATATCTACTAAATACGGCTATAATTAGGGAATATCATCTGACATTCTCGAAGGTGTGGGATTAATTAACCTCCATTCCAGTTTTATGAGTGGCAATTATTCCATTTTCAACCCTAGTTTGCCCGGCGCAGGAGGAGAAAACCACCTATCTGGCCGCAGACAATCGGAATCCAGGGAATCAGCCATGGATAGAGGTAGAGTTTGCTATCGAAGGTGTCGGAGAGAATGATGAAAAGATAATAGATAAACATGATGCCCAGACTCATTACCATCCCGATGGAGGATTCCTTGCGGTGCGAGGTGATGCCCAGCGGAATGGCAATCAGTACGAACATGAAGGGAGAGAGTGACAGGCATATGCGTTGGTTGGCCTCCACCAGATACCGACTATGCTCAACGCGGCGATCCTGCTCGCTCAGTTGGATATTCTCTGTTTCCGCATTGCGGATGCGATAGGCCAATTCGAATATCGTCATGTTTTTGCGCTTCTTTGAAATATTCTTGTTTCCAAGCAGTTCGTTGAAATCCAGCCGAATGGGATAGTTCCGGGCATTCACGTAGCGGGTTTTGGTGGAATCATCGGGAAAATCGGGATCGGGTATTTCTATGCGCACGTCGAACAGGTCGATTTTCAGTTCGGCCCTTTCCTTGTCGGCCGTCATGATGCCGCTGCTGGCGCGCACGCTGCCGGTCACCTTGCCCGTATCCTTGTCGACCTCGTAAACGACCAGATCGCGGACACGATTCTTGTTTTTCTTTCCGACATAGATCATATATCCGGGGAACTCGCGAATGAAGCGCCCTTCCTCAAGGAGCTTGATCGGATCCTCCACGCCCATGCCCTTGATCAGCTTTCGGTTGGCATAGGTGGTCGACGGATAGACGATACAGTTGTTGTAGAGGCAGATGCCAACGAGCACGAGGGAGATCAGCACAATGGGCGACGCAATCTGCCACATGCTCAAACCGCTGCTTTTCATCGCGCTGATTTCGCTGTCCGATGAAAGCCGTCCAAAAATAAGCAGGGTCGAAAAGAGCGAACTTATGGGAATCGAGTAAGCGAGTGAATATGGAATATTATAGAGGAAGAAGCGCCCGACCACGCCGATGGAAATCCCCCGCGCCATGATATCGATCACCTTGTAGATGGCGCCAATGGTAAAGGCGAAGGTAATCAGCAGCATCGCCACGGCAAAGACCGTTAGAAAGTCCCTAACCAAATATTTGTTTAGTTTATGCAAATTCCATCTCCCAACGAAAAAAGGCATTGTAGTGCTGAATCGTCCGTAGCTCAAGTTAAGAGGCAATCCAGTTGCAGTTGCGTGGAACTTCAGGCTTTAATACGCACCAACAAACCCCATTGAAACCATGGCACTACGCGAAAAACTAGAATATGCAGCAACGATTGCAACGCTGAACTTTAGTCGCATTCTTCCCGAAGAAGCGGTCTATGCCTTGTTCAAGGGTTTTGCCCTGCTCTTCTACATTGCCAGCGGCCGACGGCGCAACCTCGCCTTGCGCAACACGGAAATCGCTTTCCCGGAGATGCCGATCAAAGAACGCAGGGTTTTGGTTAAAAAATCCTATGTCAACCTCTCCGAATCCATGGCGCTCAACACACTGATCATGACTAATCGGGTTTCCAATGAACGGCTAATGGACATGGTCGAAACAGATGACTGGGAACGGTTCGACCGAACCACGGACAACTCAAAGGGATTGCTGGCGATCACGGGTCATCTTGGCAATTGGGAACTAATGCCTCAATATGCGGCGCTCCGCCTAGGCAGGCAAGTCCATGTCATTGCACGAAAAGGAAACAACCTACTCTTGGAAGAGCGCATTGTCCGCCCATTGCGGGAACGCTTTGGTGTGACTGTTTTCTACAAGAAAAATGCCTTGATGCGAATTATGAAGGCCATAAAAAAGGGGGATGTTTGCGGACTCCTAATCGATCAGAAACTGAATCCCCCCGAAGGGATTTATGTAGACCTCTTTGGAAAGCCAGCCCCCACCACGGGATCACCCGCCCTCCTGCAAATCCGCTTCGGCGTTACGGTGCAACCCGCCTTCATGGTTAAAGACGGGCATCGAAAATACCGCTTGCTCATTGGCGAGCCTGTTCATTGGACGGATAACGGAAAACCCATGGAGGAGCAGGTTCACGAACTAACCCGTATCCACCAGCAGATTATCGAAAAGATGGTTCGCCAATACCCGGACCAATGGTTCTGGGCGCATAACCGCTGGGGCCTGCCCAAGGTGAAATAATGAAAAACGCATTGATCGTCAGCGACGGCAAGCCGGGGCATTTCAACCAATCCATTGCCTTCTGCAAACACCTTGGGCTGGATTATAAA
The DNA here is from genome assembly GCA_965372395.1 of uncultured bacterium. Classification (GTDB taxonomy): domain Bacteria; phylum Verrucomicrobiota; class Kiritimatiellia; order Kiritimatiellales; family Pontiellaceae; genus Pontiella. The sequence goes on along the minus strand of CBDVCB010000043.1, from coordinate 17,517 downwards.
TCCATCGAAGTCGCCTACAAAAGCAAACCCCACAAAGCCCTCTCCTATCTCCTTGACCATTTGAACATCTATTCGGAGAATCTTTTCACCCAAAGCCTAAAGCCTAAAACCCAAAGCCTTTCCCATATCGTCTCCACCGGCTCGACCACCTACTACGCCAACAAGCTGCTGGCCAAAAAACTCGGATGTCCAAACGTGGCCATCCTCCACCCCAAAGGCTACCGGCTCGATTTTAGCCACATCTTCTGCCCATTCTACGACCATCCGCCCAAGCGGAAAAACATCACCGAATTGCCCCTGAACCTATGCGTGGCCGACGAAACATTTTTCGCTGAGAAAACGGCTGAATTCAATAGCAAGCACACCTCGGCAAAGCCGACAGTCGGCATCATTATCGGCGGGCCGAATGCCGTATCCGAGATCGATGCCGGCGAGATACAACGGCAACTGGAACAGATTTTCGAAAAGACCGAAGGGATGGAGCGTTGGGTCACCACCTCGCGCCGAACCCCGAAGCAAGTCGAAGGCGTGATCGACGGGTTTGACTTTGATTATAAATTGATCAACTCGCGCGATCCGTACAACCCCATCCCCGCCTTCATCCAGCTCTGCGACCGGCTATTCGTCACCAGCGATTCCGCCTCCATGGTCAGCGAATGCGCCAGCTTCGGCACCGCCAAGGTGGAGGTGTTGATGAACCGCCAGCTAAAAACGCCCAACAAGTTCGAGGAATTGATCCAAGGGCTGGAAACGAGCGGAGCCGTCCACGTATTTAATGGCACCTTGGGAACCGCCGATACAAAGATCGATCTAGGTTCATTGCTACAAACCAGCATGGATGGGGAGTAACATGCATATTGTCCAACTTATCCCCGAACTCAACCAAGGTGGTGTGGAGCGATTAGTAGTCGAACTCAATCGCGAGCTGGTCACCCGAGGGCATCGATCCACCGTCATCTCCGCTGGCGGGCGGCAGGCGGGCCAGATCAATAAAGATGGAGGGCAGCACATCAAGCTCGATGTCTGCTCCAAAAACCCTCTCACCTTCCCCAAAAGAGTTTCTGGTCTCCGGCGCCTGATCTCCGACCTCGGCCCCGCTGTAATTCACGCCCACAGCCGCGTTCCAGCTTGGCTCGCCTGGTTTGCCAATAAAAAGCTCAACATCCCGTTCGTCACGTCAGTGCATGGGTTCAATAGCGTCAGCAAATACAGCGAGATCATGGCCAAGGGCGACCGGGTAATCTGCGTCAGTCGCCCGATCAAGGACTATATCCAGCAACACTACAAAACCGCAGACGCCCGCATCGATGTAATCCACCCCGGTGTAAACCCCGCCGAATTCAATCCCGAAACGCTGAACCGCGATTGGACAGACGAATTCAAAGCACAACTCGAACTCGACGGAAAATTCATCGTCACAACGGTCGGGCGCATCACGGAACTGAAGGATTATGAAACCTTTATCCGGGCCATCGACCTCTGCGCAAAAAACAACCCAAACATCCGAGGCCTGATCGTGGGCGGAGTGCGGCATGACAAGCAGGATTATTACGGGCGATTGCAAGAACTTGTCCGCAAACTGGACCTCGCGCAGCAGGTGCTTTTTGTCGGCAGCCAAAGCAACATGCCGGAAATCTATGCGCTGAGCGACCGTCTGGTTTCCTGCTCAAAAAAACCGGAGAGCTTCGGGCTCACGCTGATTGAGGCACTGGCGATGGATACACCGGTCATTGCCACCCGCCATGGAGGACCGCTGGACATTGTCCGCGAGGGCGAAAACGGGTTACTATTCGAACCGCAGCATCCCGAGGAGCTGGCCCAAAAACTATATAGCGAAACCCGCCTCCAGTGCGCCGATCTCCGGGCCGACACCCTGGAACGGTTCGGACTCACCCGCATGGTCGGTGCAACCCTCGATACCTACCAAAAGGCGCTCCGAAATCCGTAATGGTTTGCCTTGGCGTTTTGTGGCCATGAAACGACACTTTTCGAGATTGGACTTTGCTTTCACCGTCATCTCTCTGTAATTTACCGGGCGGGTTTTTGAAGGGGAAAAAGCAAGTTATGGGTTCAGAGAAAAAAGAGTCGTTAAACTGGGAAGCCCTCAAGCGCCTCCTTCCCTATGTCAAGCCGTACCGTCTTCGCCTTGGCTCCGGCATCCTCTTCGGCATCCTCTATGGTGCCGCCTCCTTCGGGATGCTGGCGGCACTGGGTTGGACCACGGGGCTCATTTCCGGAGATGATCTTAGCAATATGGCCCGTGCACCGGGACTCCCGGCGATCCCCCAAGGAGGAGATGGAAGGCTTGAACTCAACCAAGTCATCAAGGCCGTCGCCTTTCTCCCCATCGTTGCGGTACTCCAGGGTCTTATCTTTTTTGCCGGAAAATATTTTGTGGAATGGGTGGGCAACCGGGTCGTCGCCGATATCCGCCTAAAAATGTTCAAGCATATCCACGCCCTCCCCATGCAGTTTTTCACGCAAAACCGTTCCGGAGATTTGATTTCGCGAATCACCAACGACACCAGCATCCTAACGGGCTTCGTGGCGAATGTGATTGCCGATGCCATACGAGCACCGTTCACCTTGATCGGATCCATCGGCGTCATGGTTTGGATGGACTGGAAACTTTCGATCATGGCCTTGGTGGTCTTTCCTTTCTGTCTTGCACCTATCGCCCTCATCAGCCGCCGCATCCGAAAAGCGGCAAAAAGTGGCCAGGAACATACAGCGGACATGCTCTCGGTCATTCAGGAATCCATCGGCGGCGCGGTAGTGGTTAAAGCCTTTCAGATGGAACAAGAAGAAGAATCCCGTTTCCATGCATTCAATACCCAGGTTTTTAAAATGACCATGCGCCAGACCCGGGGATTAGCGCTCGGCGAACCATTAATGACCGGGGCCTCTGCCATCTCCATGGCCGGCATTGTGGTGTATGCCTACATGAACCACCTGCCGCTTTCCGTACTCGTCACCTTTGGTGCCGCGATGATCAATATGTATAAGCCCGCCAAAAAACTGAGCCAACTACATATGCAAATCAACCGGGTGATCCCTAGCGCGGAACGGGTTTTTGAGATCCTCGACACCGAAAATGCCATCTCCGACCTGCCGGATGCCATCCCCTTCCAAGGAACGGTGGAATCGGTGGATTTCAAGAACGTCTCTTTCGCGTACGACGAGAAAAAGATTCTCGACGGCATCTATCTGGATGTCCGCGCCGGGCAGTGCATCGCCTTGGTCGGAAGTTCAGGCGCGGGGAAAACCACCTTGGTGAACCTGATCCCCCGCTTCTTTGATGCCACGGAAGGGGCCATCGAACTAAACGGGAAAGATCTCCGCACCTATACCGTCCAATCCCTGCGCAAACAGATCGGCATCGTGACCCAGCAGACCATCCTGTTCAACCGCAGCGTGGCCGACAACATATCCTATGGAAGCCGCGAAGCAACCCGCGAACAAATCGAGGATGCCGCCAAGCGAGCAAACGCCCACCAGTTTATCACGGAAATGGCCGAAGGCTATGACACCGTCATTGGCGAACGGGCCGCCCTGCTCTCCGGCGGCATGGCCCAACGCGTGGCCATTGCCCGCGCCCTGCTCAGAAACCCGCCGATCCTCATCCTCGATGAAGCCACCAGTGCGCTCGACAACGAAAGCGAACGACTCGTTCAAGGGGCTCTCAACGAGCTCATGAAAGAGCGAACCGTCTTCGTCATTGCCCATCGCCTCTCCACCATCGCCCATGCCGACCGCATCGTGGTGATGGATCAAGGGAAGATTGTGGAACAAGGCACCCACGCCGAACTGCTCGAAAAAGGCGGGAAATATAAATATTTCCACGACATGCAGTTTGCACCGCACCATACCGGTGAGAACAGCGAAACAACCACGATGAATCCAGACCAACCCGGAGAATGATCATGAGCGATACCGTCAACATCATCACCCTGAAATGGGGTACGCTCTACGGTCCGGAATACGTCAACCGACTCTACCACGGAGTAAAACGACACCTGACCCGCCCCTTTAGGTTTATCTGCTTCACGGAAGATACGACTGATGTCGAAGAAGGCATCGAATGCCTCGACTTTCCCGACTTTCCGGCAAAGGACTACCTCCTATGGAGTGCCTGGCGAAAATTTAGCCTCCTACGCGACGATGTGCCTTTTGATGGATTAAGTATGTTTCTGGATTTGGATGTACTCATCACAGGGCCACTTGATAAATTTTTTAAGTTTGGGAAGCCTGAAGATTTCGTCATTATCCACAACTGGGTCGAACCCCGAAAACTTCTATTCAGAAAACAACCGGACATAGGAAACTCCTCCTGCTTCCGATTCATGGCCAAACAGCACCACTATGCCTACGAACGCTTTATTGCCGAGCAGGACGAAATGTTCAACAGTTTCCCCACCGAACAAGCTGGGCTTACGGATACCGTACGAAAATCAAAAATGTACTGGCCCGACGAATGGGTACGCAGCTTCAAGCGCCACTGCCAGCGCCCCTTCCCGATCAACCGCCTCCTCCCCTCCAAATTCCGCCCCGAAGCCAGCATCATCGCCTTCCATGGAAAACCCAACCCCGACCAAGCCATTGAAGGCTTTAAAGGGCGAAAACCACACCATTATGTAAAACCCACCGAATGGATCAAAACGCAGTGGATCGGATAATGGATTCACCTCTCATCCGTGTAAAAATAATTGCTCGCGGGCTTCCGTCGGATAGCTGGAAGCACCAAACCCCAAACAGCACAGGCCGATGGGGAAACTGCCAATTCCTTTTTGACCTCACCGAGCGCAATTATGATTGGCTCGTCGTCATTGACGATGTTTCACGGAAAATTGGTGCTCCAGCAGAAAGACTCGTCTGCCCCCCTGAAAATACGATTTTGGTAACGACGGAACCCTCCTCTATTACGCGTTACGGAAAAGGGTTTGCGTCAAAATTTCAATATGTATTAACCAGTCAAGAGCCATGGGCGTTGCCTCATCCCAACCGCATCTATTCACATACGGGAAACATTTGGTTTAATGGACGAACCTACACCGAACTCTCCAACCATGCTCCAACCAAAACAGAGACCATCTCAACCGTCTGTTCTTCAAAACGCCAAGCCCATACCATGCATGCGCTTCGCTACGACTTTACCCAATGGTTAAAAAAACAGATCCCAGAACTCGAGATCTATGGACACGGCGTGCGACCCATTGCCCGCAAACACGAAGCACTCACGCCTTACCGCTTTCATCTGGCGATCGAAAATCATATTGCTCCGCACCACTGGACCGAAAAACTTTCCGACCCATTTCTGGACTACTGTGTTCCCATTTACTGCGGATGCCCCAATGCCGCGGATTACTTTCCGGCAGACAGCTTCATCGAGATCGATATTCACGACTTTGAAGCGTCGTTAAAAACAATCAAAGCCGCCATAGAAGACCCCAAGACATATGAGCGAAAACTTGAAGCCGTCCGTGAAGCACGTAATCTTGTCATGCATGAATACAACCTTCTCTCGATGCTCGAGCAGATCATCACCGGCGCTCCAAAGCGAACCCGTCCCGAGTCCCCTTCAAAAAAGCTCTATGGACGCAAACAAATGCGCTTGCGCCACCCATCTGACCTGATTTCATTAATTGGGTGGAGAACTCGCTGCGCGCTAAAATCATATAAAAAAACAGCATCTTAACCCTGCTTGTAGCCTTTATGACGAATCCTACCCCGCTTTCAATTGTTATTGTCTCATTTAATAGCGCATCCATCATTGAGCAATGCCAAAGCACATTATTGAATGAGGCACAGCTACCGATCTTCGTTGTCGATAACGCCAGCCCAGATGGCAGCGCAGCCATCTTGGAACAAAAATTTCCTGCGACCACCACTCTCGCACTGGAACAAAATATAGGATACGGGCGGGCGACGAATGTTGCACTGCGCAAAGTAAATACCCCCTATGCCCTGCTGATAAACCCGGATTTGGTAGTTACGCCTAAAGAAGTTCAACACCTACTGGATCTGGCACAAAAGGATACGGATAACACCGCAATCTGGGGCCCCGCGTCCCTAAAAAAGGATTTTACGGGTGAGCCCCCTCAGAATATAAATTGGATCAGTGGCTGCGCTATGCTTTTTGATATGGAAAAGCTGAATAAAATCGGACTATTCGATGAGAATATCTTTCTCTTTGCCGAAGAAACCGAACTCTGCGAACGCACCATCAAAGCCGACTACCAAATCAAGCTATGTCGAGAAGTCTATTTCGACCACCTTGTTGGCCAGGCCTCCCCACCAAACCCTAAAATAGAATACCTGAAATGGTGGCATTTTGGCTGGTCTCAATGCTATCTCATGACAAAGCACCAGCACTGCACCTGGTATAAGAATCCTACGAGAAAACAGATAAACTACCGGATTCACAGTAAGATATCCTCTTCGGCAGCTAAACGCATGAAATGGGGAGCCAAGGCCGATGGCGCCCGTGCCTTTATGCGCGGGGAAAAGGCCTTCGAGGAGAACGGTAGCCCGAAACAATCAAAGTTTTAAACGCGGAATCTTTTGAAAATGATTAGCTTCATTATAACGGTCTATAATAAAGAGAAGTATTTAAATGAAGTACTCTTGGCCATTCGCGCTCAATGCTTACCGGTTGAGTGTGAATATATCATTATTGATGATGGGTCGACTGACTCTTCATTTAAAAAAATCCGTGAAACAACAGATTCATGGGACAACTGTCGTATCATCTCCCAGAAAAATGCGGGTGTGGTTAAAGCAACCATCGCAGGCATTGAGGCCACAGCAGGCGAATATATTAAATTTGTTGATGGCGATGACAAACTGGCCCCCAACCTTGTCTTGGAACAGTATAGCCTCCTAAAGAAGCACCCAAATCTTTCATTTGTTTCCTGTTCATACGGCACACAAAACGGGTTCGAAATCACACCTCGTTTCGCAACCCAAAAGTGCTTATCTGAAACTAATCTGCTAGCCAGTGAGATTGAGATATTCTCAGGAGATGCCGCCTTATTACATGTGTTGGCCAGAGATCAATCCCCGATCGAGGCACTTACCGGCATGTCCGGCGGCCTATCACGCAGAGATTCCATCAATCTACCAATGGTACGTTCATTGACGAATAAATATCAATTACGGCACCTCCAGGACCATCTCATTTCAGCCTGCTCCCTCTCCGCCTCTTCCGGCTTTGCCTTCATCCACCGAATTGGATTCTCCGAGCTCTCAAAATCAACTCCAACAGAAAAAAATAACTGCCTAAGCGGGCAGTTAAATTACAGCAAGACCTTACGCGAGCAGGCCTTAATCAACTTATTATTCCTTGAAAAGCTCCCCCCAGAAGCCCAATTAAGACTCTTGAGAGCCACAACCAAGCTTCTACTTAAGGCCAACTATGGAAAGATTGGACTCAAAATAAAATCAAACCCAATCCATCCCTACAACAAAACAAAACGGACAATTAAATCTGGGGACCTCAAGCAACTCCGCCTTCTTCAAGAAAATTTACTCCACGATCTAACTCGAAAACTCTCCCCTGAAAAAGAAAACTAACCACAACAGGTTTAACATGAAATTACTCATCAAATTCCCCACCCGAGATCGTCCGGAACAATTCTTCCAAGTCCTGGATAAATACTACGACCTACTCGAGAATCCAAAAGATACCGAATTTTGCATTACCATTGATCATGACGACAAAACCATGAACAATGAAATCGTTTTACGCAAGCTAGACTCGTATGAGAACCTGTACTGGCACTTGGGAAATAGTAAAACAAAAATCGAAGCGGTTAACGCCGATATAGAACAGGTTCAAAACTTCGACATTCTCCTACTAGCAAGCGATGACATGATCCCACAGGTAAAGGGATATGATGAGGATATCAGAAGAGATATGGAGAAATACTTCCCTAATACCGACGGAATCTTATGGTACTTCGATGGCACTCGAAGGGATTTAAACACCCTGAGTATTCTAGGCAGAAACTATTACAATCGCTTTGGATACATCTATCACCCAGAATATAAATCCCTCTTTTGCGACGCCGAATTCACGAAAGTAGGAAAGATCCTAAAAAAGCAACAATTCATCGATAAAGTCATTATAAAACACGACCACCCAAAGACCGATGGATTAAATTATGATTCGTTATACCTTCAAAATGATACCTACTACGCGGCTGACAGACAATTCTACCGATCCAGACGACAAATTAAATTTGAACTAAAAAAGAGCCTTCTAGATCAAATCAGAATCCTATTCCACCAAACCGATTGGTAAAAACATGCCACTGCGCTTATCCCTCTTCCCATAATTCACTTCACCCAACAGAACAACGCTTAACACCAACTACGGCTCTTTAAAAAACCTATAAAACATATATTTGCAATGCCTCCTTTATTTTCTTCAACCCTTGCAAGGTGCGATATCAAAACGGTTCTCTACTTTAACCAATCCCTGTTCAGTATAGTTTTGATCATTGATTTCTAATATAGACTGATAATCCTCCATCAAAGCATCTCCATTATTTTGAAAAGCGGAGGAGTTCATAAACTTTTCTTTTAAATCGTTCCGAATCGATTCCATGTGATGCATCTGAACGGTATTAAAATAATAAACTTTCATCCCTGTAAAATCGCTAAGTCGCGTGGGATCAATAATGCAATATCGATTATGCGTTCCCAACTGCGTTGACTCTTTCAGTTTTGAAATAAATTGCACTGAAAACGGAGCCACATCAACCCTCCGATACGTTGGCTGAATGGCATAATTATAAAACCCGCAGGCAGAATGTTCTATCTGATGTTCCACAATAAAGCTTTTTGCCCGCCGTAATTCATCAGCAATATAAAACTCATCCACGTCCATGATCAAAAAATGGGTGCATTGATTTTTCTTCAGATCATCCACCCCCACCTGTCGCTTAATCTTTTCATTCCGTGCGGCCGTTGTCCGTTGGGGTGTGTATAAAACATAATGATCCAACAACTGCTTCTCTTTCAGCTCCTTTAATAGGTCTTCAAGACCCTCAGAGCACCGCTTTCCACTCCACGAATCAACCTGCCACACCACATTGATATAATCCGTATTTTTACGAATAGATCGAAGTGAGGCCTCCAACAACTCCTCCCCATCCCATACGGAATAGGTCACTCCTAGGCACATTTGATCGCTATAATCAAAAACCTTATCGTCCTGCGTTATTTTCCGACGGATCTTCTTTCGAAGCTTCCGAGTCGGAATAAACGAAGTGAATATCAATGATATTTTACGGCGAACCGAACGACGAATTATAAACATAAATAAAATCCTTCTAGTAACACTCGTTTCATCGATCAGTCCCTTTCATTTAAAAGATAAATTCCAAACAGACGAAAAACACGCTTCCCCCTTTTGAGCTTAACCTGAAACATCCATTTTCGAAAAGACCTGAAGAAGCGCTTAGAAATGGTCACGAATTTTGGTTTATTTTCTTTATACGAAAGTAAAGCCTTTTCGGGGAAAGCGGAACGGAATGCATATAAATACCACTCCTTAACAAACCCCGTTTTGCTCCATGGCTTACCAGCAGAACCTTCATAATGACTAACCACTGCATTATCAAATTCAGTCTTCAAATCCTCTTTAGAAAAAATACCCTTAAACTGCCTTGAATAAGACTCTTTAAATTGATGTTTATGAATATCACGGAATAAATTATACCGGATCGGAATTTTTAAATAGGAACACCCACAAACTTCATTCAAAATATCTTGATCCAAAAAGAGCAGATTTTCTCCATGCTTTTCAAGTACCTCAAAAAACTTCTCCTCAATATTTTCAGTCCTAAAACGCTTTAAATTTAAGAGAGAAACCCCCGAACTAAAGAAATCATGAGAATAGGTATTCCCTTTAAAATTACATTGATCAGGATTCTTTATCGCGATTGCAGAGATACAGGCACCCAAATAATAGTTCGAGATATCAAGCTCATATAAACCAGAAAAATCACCCCGAAACAGAACATCCACATCACACCAAATAACCTTATCGTATTCAGTTAAATACTTGTGAATCAGCAACCGATAATATGCCGTTCTTGTAAAATGAAAGGTTAAAGGAGCATCCTCAAAATAGTTTCCAACATCAATAAATGAGAGTGATGCTTTCCCATGATAAAGGCGCTCTATATGCCGTAAATTTAATTCTCTATTTCCAACATTTAGATCATCCGAACACATAACAAAAACGTCATAGAACGTATCGGGGGCGGCGTTTTCAATTAAAGACATAATTGCAACACTTCCAGGCAGCGCGTAATTATCATCAAAAGCAAAAACTACAGGAATCTTATTCATCTCCATCCTTCTTTTAACACATTAAAAACAGGTCATTGCATACTCCAACAAGAATGCCTTCAAACAAGTCGCGACTCTATTTTTACATTCAATAAGCCTTTGTTATCCTATTTGAAAATCAGTCCATCAAGAGTCGTTTCAGATAGTCTTCTCTCTTTTCCCTCAGGCGTTTATTCAAACCCAAGGCGATGATGCTCATCCACTTGTACTGCTGGTATTTTTTCATGCTTTCAGCGCGGTTTTTTACAATGAATTGTTCATATCCCGCCTCGATCTCTTCGTAGAATGGGGTCTGTTTAGCGTAGTCCCAAAAATAACCGGATAGTTTTTTACTCTTGCAGTGCCATGGCTTCAGCGTGGTCGTGTAATGGATGATTTGCGGATTGTCGAAAGCACCCTGCATCACCGGTGGAAAAGATTCCTTCTCATCACCGCCGAAACTCCACATGAAGTTATATTGATAATCCAAATACTCCACATCGCCATTAAACACCGAATTCATAATGGACTGATCCAGATGCCGAGGGGTTTTTATGTCTTTCAATTTTTCAATCAGCTGCTCTTCGACCTTCTCTTGCCTCATTCGAGCAAGGTTCATCACCAACACCCCGGCATTAAAATAGGACTCGGTATCGTCCATTTTCAGCGTTTCATAGACATAATGCGACAGCTTCTTGTGATGGTTCCTAACAAGGCCCGACACCCCCAGATCACGCACGGCAGCAGCCATATGCCCGTTCAATTCAGTTTGATAAGGAATAGAAACATCGCCATTCACAACCAAATCGCAATCTAGATACAGGCATTTTTCATACCCCGCCAAAACGTCGGCAATGAAAAACCGAAGATACGTCGCAATCACAAAATGCCGATTAACAAAAAATATGGATTTATCAAAATCCTTCAGATATTCCACCGTATCAAAGAACCGAAGCGAAAAGTTCGGCATCCCATCGATCATAGAACCCATTTTCTGCTGGTTTTCAACGCTGACCCCTCCATCAAAAACAATGAGATCATAGTCATTATCCGGAGAAGCATTTTGCACAATCGAACAAATAGTGACTGCCAAATACTGCGCATAGGCGTTATCGGCCATAAAAACAACGCATACCGCCTTGTCATCATAAACCGGCTCAAGGGAAATCATTACTCCACCCCTCCCATGCATGGGCGATCCACCCAATCAATGAACCTTCCTATCCCATCGGCAAGCCCGACCTCGGGAACCCACCCCAGAAGTTCGCGGGCCATGCGAATATCGAGATAGACCTCGGGAATATCGAAGCTGCGCCCGGGCAAATAGTTTCGGTCGACAGGATGCCCCACGGCTTCTTCTATGTGCTCCAACAGCGCATTGATACTCACGCCAACTCCCGCCCCCACATTGATCTCCATGCCGGAACATTCCACCTCGAGCGCCAATACCAAGGCCTTGACGGCATCCTTCACATAGAGGGCACCATCGCCCCAGACATCGATCGGCTCGCCCCGCAAGGCCTTGTCGCAGAAAACCGCAATGGCTCCCTGGGCCTTGTCAACGCGCTGGTATTCACCATATGGATTTGCAAGCCGCAGGCTGCAGGTATCCAGTCCATGCAACTGGTGATAAAGGCGCAGGTATTTCTTGGTGGCTAGCTTGACTATCCCATACGAACACAGCGGATTTGTGGGATGCGACTCCGAAACCGGCACCTTCAAAGGAACCCCGTAGACGGTTCCCCCCGAGGATACAAATATAAATTTTTTGACGCTTTTCCCCACGGCGAGGTCAAGCAAGCCAATGGTTCCGGCGAGATTGCTGGCAATGTCGAACTGGGGGTCTGCATTTGACGACGCGGGCAAGGTAGTAGAAGCCAGGTAAAAAACGGCGTCACAATCATTCATGACGTGTTCAAGGTGGTGAACCGCCGCAAAATCACCTTCGGAAAACTCCACATCGGAACCGATCCAATCCGGCTTTACCCGATCCATAATCCGGACGGAAAAGCCCTCCGTCAACAGGGACTCAACCAAATGGCGGCCGATAAAACCACCGCCGCCGACCACGAGTATTTTATTGTAGCCACCTAGCGGCATTGCACTCCTTTGCATACTATGTCTTTTTATACCCGAACAGCCATGCGCGTAAAACGCGTAGGCTTCGCTTTAGGGCTTGGTGTATGATTTCGGAAGGCTGGCGGTTGAGCGTGCTCTCGAAAGCCTGCTCTTCCAGCGGAAGAAACGTCAGTTCCCGGTGCGTCCCTGCACTTTCCTCCTCCGACATCTCGCGTCCAAGAATATCCGAATAGGAGGATTTTTGAACCACCAGATGCGGCTTCGTTCCCCAGATCCTAATCGTGGAATCCCGGCCAAACTTATTCTGCACCCAGGCATCGATGGAGCCCCAATAGGTCATCCATGGCCAAATGTTCTTTTCGTCGGGGAGCGCCTTTAGCCAAGCATCCACCACCTTGTCGTTCATGACAATGGCATGGTTATAGAGCGGCCCGCGGATGCGCCACAGTTCGAAGGGTTCCCCTGCAATTTCTTCGTGCTTCGCCACAAAATGTTTATTGCGCCGCTGGTAGTAGCCCAGATAGATCATATCCCACACATCGTCCTGGCGCATGACCTCGGCGATCATTTCACCTTGGCGACCGGTCAGATCGTCCTTGAAAAAGGCATCGTCTTCGAGCATCAGGATGCGCTTGAACCCTTTTTCCTTCGCATAGGCCATGACCTTTTTTTGCGACAGACAGCAGCCTGCCGATCCTGCCTTCATCGTCGAGACCTTCTCGGGGGTATGGTCTCGAAACCAAGGTCGTTGCTTGTATCCATTGAGGGTTTTCCCATCGACCGCATCAATTCGATGAACCTTGTCCGCCACACCAATGCTTTCCAGCTTTCCATACAATTGATCCCACCGATCGGTACGATGCGAAAGGTTGATGATCAGAATGGCGTCAATCTCGTCCCAGAAAGGGGCTACTTTGCTATTGTCCATCTACAACCTCGCATTTGTAATTGCACCGCCAATCCAAACCCGTGCTTGAAAATCACGTTCTTCTATCTTTGAGAAGTTCCAGCAGGTATTCACCATACGGATTCTTGTGCATGGACTGCCCGGTCTTCAGAAGCTGGGCGTCATCGATATAGCCCCGGTTCCACGCAATCTCTTCGACACAGGAAATCTTGAGGCCGGTTCGTTTTTCGATGGTTTCCACGAAGGCGGAAGCTTCGTGCAGGGAATCATGGGTGCCGGTGTCGAGCCAGGCAAAGCCGCGATCAAGGGGTTCGACACTAAGCTCGCCCCATTCGAGATATTGCTTGTTCACATCCGTAATCTCCAGCTCGCCGCGGGGCGAGGGCTTGAGGTTTTCGGCAATTTCAACCACCCGGTTGTCATAGAAATAGAGGCCGGGAATCGCATAGCTTGACCTTGGCTTTGAGGGCTTTTCTTCCAATGAAAGCGCTTTGCCGGCCTCATCGAACTCGACGACGCCATAGCGCTCTGGATCGCGGACCGGATAGGCAAAGATGGTGGATCCGCTGGTGCGCTCCCGGGCGCGTTTAAGGGTTTCGGTAAAGCGCATGCCGTAGAAAATATTGTCCCCGAGAATCAGGCACACATGATCGTCCCCAATAAATTCCCGGCCAATCACAAAGGCCTGCGCCAACCCCTCGGGTGCCGGTTGTTCGGCATAGGAAAAGCGCATGCCAAGCTCCGATCCGTCGCCCAGCAAGCGCTCGAACAATGGAAGATCGTACGGCGTGCTAATGATCAACACGTCGCGAATACCAGCCAGCATCAACGTGGATAGCGGGTAGTAGATCATCGGCTTGTCGTATACCGGGAGCAATTGCTTGCTCACCACCTTCGTTACCGGATGCAAACGGGTTCCCGATCCCCCGGCCAGAATAATTCCTTTCATGTCAAAATCTCCGATTTTTCTAGTGTTATGCGTTCGATCTTAGGTGTTAGGGATTAGGGCTTACAGATTTGATGAGGCCATGCAACATGCGAGAAATGGATTCTGCTTTCTCTTTCATTCTATGAAACTCCTCTTCCCCAAGGTATCCGATTTCTATGGCAATAAGCAATTGAGTGCGGACCTCCGCACATGACCCTTTAGCAATATGTAAAAAACGAACGGTCTCCTTTTTGGAGTCGCGCTCCATTCCTTCGGCAATAATTAGAAGGAATCGAAACGGAAGCTCTGCAAATTTGATCCTTAAAACCGTAGTCACGACAGTCCCGTAGTGCTTTATAAACACAAACACTTAGAGCGACCGCTTTCTTCCAAACCTCCAACTCTTCATATGATTGATACATTTTGGCTCCGCAATATGTTTTTGGGATTAGGTCTCAGCATCCAATCCAAGCGCTTAACTCTTAACCACATAAATCCTAACACCTATTTATCCTTAACACGTAAAACCTAATCCTTAACACCGATATTTTTTAGGCGGAAAAACTCACCGATAAATACCTGAAGCTCTTCTCGCCAATCTTCAAACACATTCAGTTCCAAATCTTTCAAATGCCGGTTTTCCAGAATCGAGTTGGCCGGACGTTGGGCCGCCGTGGGAAACTCCTCCGTCGTACAGGGCACAAAGCAATGCGCCTCGCCCAGTTCACCCAGAAATGCGCAGGCCAGTTCATACCAGCTGCAATGCCCCTCGGAAGTCGCATGGAAAATCCCCGAAGCTTGGTGCTCAACCACGGCCTTGACCTGCCGCGCCAAGGTGTGCGACCACGTTGGCGAACCGAATTGATCATCCACCACCTTGAACATTTTCCCGGGATTTTCCCGAGTCAACCGCAACATGGTTTTCAGGAAATTATTTCCATTCAAACCATAGAGCCATGCCGTGCGAAGAATGGCATATGAAGGCGCATCCCCGAAACAATCAACCACGGCTTGCTCTCCCGCCAGCTTTGACCGTCCATACTCCGAAACCGGCCCGGTTGGATCGGTTTCAATTACGGAATCGAACAGCGGGCGGTCGCCGGAAAAAACATAGTCGGTGGAAACATGAACCAAAAAGATGCTATGCGCGCTGCAGTATTCCGCCAAATACAAAGGCACATCGCGATTGACCTTCCAACAGAGTTCCTGCTCGGTTTCGCATTGGTCCACGGCCGTGTAGGCCGCGCAGTTGACCACCACATCAGGAGCAAAGTTCATCAGTGCGTTTTGCACGGAGGTTTTGTCCGACGCATCCAATTCCGGCAGATCGGCAGAAAAAAGATCATGGCCCGCGAACACCTCGCAACAGTCGTGCCCGAGCTGGCCCTTTGATCCTATGATGGCCACTCTCATTGCGGGCGACCCCTTGACGGGTTGTCGACAAATACCGGCAGGCTTTCGGGCGGCATCGCGTTGAGGCAGGGCGCAACGGCATCCTTGGAGGAAAGCTCCGGTGCACACGTTAGCTCCGGCCACTGAATCCCAATAGCCGCATCGTCCCACGCAATCGCATATTCATCGCCGGGTGTATAGAAACCATCGCATTTATAGACAAAATCGACGGTCTCGCTCAGCACAACAAACCCGTGGGCGAAACCGGCCGGAACAAACATTTGGTGATGGTTTTTGTCGCTCAGCACCGTACCGCACCATTTCCCGAAGGTGGGGGAACCGCGACGGATATCGACGGCAACATCAAACACCTCCCCTTTCAGGACATAAACCAGCTTTGCCTGCGGGTTCTTGAGTTGGTAATGCAGTCCGCGCAACACGCCATAGACGGACCGCGACCAGTTATCCTGCACAAACGAGGCTCGGATCCCTGCATCGAAATACATGCGCTGGTGATAGGTTTGCTGAAAAAACCCACGGCCATCCTCGAAGACCTTGGGCTTGATCAGTTTTACATCGGGTATGTCGAGTTCCTGAATTTCCATAAATCAACCCTTGCCCAGCCGCTCGCCGGCATACTTCTCGTCGCGGATGGGCTTCCACCACCACGCGTTGTCCAGATACCACTGGATGGTCCGGCGAATCCCGCTTTCAAAATCTTCCTCGGCCTTCCAGCCCAGTTCCGTCTCGAGCTTGGTGGCGTCGATCGCATAGCGCATGTCGTGCCCGGGGCGGTCCGCCACGAAGGTGATGAGTTCGCGGTATGCAAGAGCGCCCTTGCGGGGGCTAAGCTCATCAAGCACATCGCAAATGGCTTCAACCACTTCTAAATTAGTGCGTTCGTTGCGCCCGCCGACATTGTAGGTTTCGCCAATGCGGCCAGACTCCACCACCTGCACCAAGGCACGGGCATGGTCCTCGACATAGAGCCAGTCGCGGATGTTGTCGCCCTTGCCGTAAATCGGCAGCGGTTTCTCATCCAATGCATTCAGAATGACCAGCGGGATCAGTTTTTCGGGATAGTGGTACGGTCCATAGTTGTTTGAGCAATTGGTAATGAGCACCGGCAATCCATAGGTGTGGTACCACGCCATGACCAAATGGTCGCTGGAGGCCTTGCTGGCCGAATACGGCGAACGCGGGTCGTACGGAGTGGTTTCTTCAAACAAACCTTCGTCGCCCAGCGATCCGTATACTTCGTCAGTCGAAATATGGTGGAAACGGAATTCAGAGGACAGAGGACGGAGGTCGGAGGACAGCTCCTGATCATCCGTAGTTTCAGGGAGGGCCGTCCAATATTCGCGGGCACATTCAAGCATCGTATAGGTGCCGACGATGTTGGTCTGGATAAATGCGGATGGCCCATCGATGGATCGGTCCACATGCGACTCTGCCGCAAGGTGCATCACGGCATCAGGCTGAAAATCATCCAACAGCGCGGAAATCGCCTCTCCATCGCAAATATCCACCTGTGAAAACTGGTACAGCGGATTGTCCTTGATCTCATCAAGGGACGCGAGGTTGCCCGCATAGGTCAGCTTATCCACGTTCAAAACCTGAATCTGCTTTTCCAAAACCAAATATCGGCAGACCGCCGATCCAATAAACCCAGCCCCACCTGTAACCATCACTTTTTTCATTGGGATCAAATCCTTTCGATACGAAGCCCCGCACTGTAATCGACATCCCTCGCCGCGCCAACCCATGAAAGAAAAAATTACAGGCGGCGACGTTGCCTTGACGGCCTCATTATTGCTGTTTTCAGGTTCAAGTTTTCATATACTATACTATATATTTTGACCTAAATATGCCA
>CBDVCB010000042.1:0-22425 GCA_965372395.1 uncultured bacterium | reverse complement strand
GGTCACTTTTGTAATCCAGCGAAAACCCGCCGCTTTAACTCCGACAGGCTGCTAGCGTTTCCAACATCCATTGATACTGTTCCGTCCATGCATTTTTCTTGTTTGGATCCAGATCGGGGTTGCGCAGAATGATGTGACTGCTCTTTTTCTCCGGCTTTTCTTCCCATATCAACGAGCCACCCAACTCGGATTCGATGGCATCCTTTTCCTGTTCAAACAAGTTGAAGATCGCTAATCGGTCTTCACCTTTGTTGATCTGTAAACTAACAGAAATCAAACCCGCCTGCGTGTTAAGCAAACCAGCAACATGTGCCTTGCTGGTTCCAATGCCGAAACTCATCCAATGACATGGGGCTGGTTTCTGTGGTCGCATGACCGAACTGTTTTCCAGAACGTATTCACGGAACTGCTCCCAGAACTCTAACTGAAGCCTCTTTACCGGAGAGAGGTCGGTGACAGGGGCGGAGTTTCCCCACCGCTGAATAAATGCCCCGACCTCTTTCGGTGTATCGCTCATATCTCCCCTACCCCAATCTGAAAACCCGCGAAAGTCATATCTGCTTTTAACCGCCCCTTCTAGTCCTTCTTTGGGGAAGCAGTCAAATCCGCAACGGCGGGGCGGATGTCCTTGATTTGCAGCTGAAGGGTGGTGCGGCCTTGCCAGGTGTTTTCCTTGAGGGTGAAGGCGAGGTCGAGGGAGCCGTCGGGGAGGTTCTCCAGGGGATAGCTGAAGGCGATGGCGTCGAATGTCCGGCCTTCGGATGCGATGGAGAATTTCAGGTGGTTTTTCCCGACGACGCGCGGACGGCCTGCGAGTTGCGCGCCGTGGAGCACCCAGATGGGTTCGGGGTTGTCCTGCCCGAAGGGTTGGAGGCGCTGGAGCTGGTCGAAGAAATCGCGGTCGAGCTCGGTGGCGGTGAGCGCGGAGTCGATGTGCAAAACGGGGGCGAGGTCGGTCGATTTCAACATGTTGGCGGCGGCGGCGTTGAAGGCGGTTTTGAAGGCGGCGATGGAACCGGCGGCGACCTCGGCACCGGCGGCCATTTTGTGGCCGCCGAATTTGATGAGGTGTTCCGCGCAGGTGCGCAGGCCTTCGAGCACGTCGAACGCATCGATGCTGCGGCAGGAGCCGCGCGCGTTGCCGGTGTCGCCGATCCCCATGACGATGGCGGGCCGGTTGTAGTGGCGGGAAACACGCGAGGCCACAATACCGACGACGCCAGGATGCCAACCTTCTTTCGCGACGACGAGGCCGTAGTGTTTTTCGGGGTCGAAGTAGGCATCGATTTCGGCGAAGGCCTGTTCCGCCATATCGCGTTCGAGGGTGCGGCGCTCCTGGTTGGTGCGGTTGAGCAGGTCGGCGATTTCGCGCGCTTCGGCGGGATCGTCGGTGGTGAGCAACCGTAGCGCCTGCATCGGCTGGCCGATGCGTCCGGCGGCATTGATCCGGGGGCCGAGCTGGAAGCCGAGGTGATAGGTATCGACGGTGTCGCGAATGCCCGCCACGGCTTTAAGTGCGCGCAATCCTTCCCATTTTGTTGTATCGAATGCGGCAAGTCCGTGGCGTACGACAATCCGGTTTTCATCGATGAGCGGAACCATATCGGCGACGGTTCCGAACGCGGCGATATCGAGGTAGTCCCGCAGATCCATCCGGTCGGCGGAAGGCTTTCCCGCCGCTTTGCCGCTCTTGAGCAATGCATGCGCAAACTTGAAGGCCACCCCCACCCCGGAAAGGATTTCGAGGGAAGGAACGGATCCAAGCTTTGGATTGACGAGCGCAAAGGCGGCCGCGGTTTTCTCATCGGGTTCGTGGTGGTCGGTCACGATAATATCCACACCATTCGCCTGCGCATGGGCGACGCTCCCAACGGCGTTGGTTCCGCAGTCGACGGTGACGAGAAGAGAGGACCCATGTTCTTCCAGGCATCGGTCAAGCGCATCATGGGAAAGCCCGTATCCTTCGTCGAGGCGATCGGGGATAAAGGGCCGCACATCGGCCCCCAGACCGGCAAGAACGCGCGTAAGCAATGCACAGGAGGTTACACCGTCGACATCGTAGTCGCCAAACACCGTAATGGTTTCCGCGTTCCCGATCGCCTCCCAAACCCTGGACGCCGCGCGTTCCATATCCGGCAGGAGAAAGGGATCCGACAAGGTTGCAAGGCGTGGATTCAGGAATGCATCGATCTCGTCTTTATCCTGAAGATCCCGCAGGGCGAGCAGACGCGCGATCGGCCGCGGCAGACCGGTGTGGGTGGCGGTTTCCTGCACGGTTTGTTCGTCGACGTCTTTGAGTTTCCACGGTCTGGACATGGTGCTTTGTTTCCTCTGGGCTTGAAAAACCAGGTGTTTACCGGCCAGCCCGGAAAAACCGGTGAAGCAGGGATTTGATTAGGATTTTACCGTCTTCGAAAAGCGAGCGGACGTGGACATACCATAAGGCGTCGGCGAGGCGGTCGTTGTCTTTGTTGTAGTCGGAGTAGGAAAAGACCGCCGGATAGTAGTGGGTCAGTTGCGTTATGATATCGTCGTCCTGAGGATGGCGCATCGGGGGTTGCCCGCACACAAAGAGCCGCCCGCGCAGCGCCAGCACGAGCCAAGGGAAGCGATCCAGCGCAGCCGCGCGGAACAGGGTGTAGACCATCGACCGGCGGTTTTCGGTCTTCTGGAATACAGGAAGGCCGATATATCCCGTTTTGGGGTCGTGGAACAATTGCCGGCGAAAGATCCCGATGCGAGTGATGCGCACCAGCGGATAGAGAATCAAGAAAGGAAGCACCTGCACAAGGGATACCCCCAGCGCAAGAAACCAGAGGATGCAGTAGCGGACGAAATCCTCCGTGCGCATATCCGGCCGGTTGCGGGCCACGACCCATGAATCATCGATTTCAACCACGGTTCCATCGTCTGGGTCGATCAGCCGCCGACCGGAAACAATCTTGCGGTGGATCTCCAGGTTTTGGCCAATATAGGTGTCTTGCAGGATGATGCAGTTGGAAAGCTCACTGTGGGAATCGACGATCACATGGTCGGCAATGACCGCATTGGGACCGACGGTGGACATGGCCCCGATACGGCAATCGTTTCCAATGATGATCGGTGCCCGCAAAAGCGCCGAGGGCGGGGTCAGCACATTGTAGCCAACCGAACTACCGTCCGCCATTCCATAGCCTGCGGTGAGATAGCGCGAGAATTCGCCGCGCACCATTTTCATGTTCAGGTCGTAGTAGGCGGCCATGCGGTCGATTGGAAAGGGATGGATATGGATCTGCTCCAACCCGCGCGGCGACCCGGCATCGCCCTCCAGCAAAGTCTCCACCTCCACGGCGGTCTTTCCAAAAAGAAACCATGTTTCATCTGCGTGGTTGAAGCGGCAGGCCTCCAGAGTCTGGAATCCACCGGCATGGAAGGCTTTCCGGCGACGAAAGAAGAACGGACCGCCGACAAACAAGAGGCCGTCATCCCGGCGTTCATGGCTCTGCCGCACATAATCCAGCGGGCGCTCGCCGACCCGGGCAAAGCCGTATTGGATTCGAACCCCCCAGCGCGTGCCGTCGCCGGCAAATGCCTCGATTTGGTCGGCGCCGTCGCCCATGACAATCTGGACGTGGTCAATCCCCTGCTCCGCGCAGGTTTCCAGCCAATAGTCGAGCAACGGGCGGTTGGCAATGGGAAGAAGCGCCCAGGGCACGCCGGCAAACGCGTCGGCCCAAGGGTGGGCGGCACCAACATGGAATATGGCCTTCATGGAGAAATCGTCCGCATGTTCAATTGAACATTTTCAGTGCTTCATCCACGGTGTCGTAGATTTCGAACACCTTGTAGGCCCGTGTGATTTCAAAGACCATGCGCGGTTTTTTCTGCAGGCAGGCAATCTTCATGTCGCCACCGGCTTCGGTGACGCACTTGAGCACGGCGATCAATGTGCCCAGTCCCGCGCTATCCATGAAGTCGACCTGCTTGAGGTCGATTACATAGTTCTTTACATCGGGTTCGACCGACTGCCACTTCGAGAATTGCTCGCGAAACGCATCCGCAGTGGCGGAGGTCAGCGACTTGCCGACCTGAATCACGCCGATGCCGTGCTCTTTTGAACAGGTAACAACCATCATTGACTCCTTAGTATGCCCCGCGGCCAAACAGCACCGCCGGTATTGTTTTTATGATTATGACGATGTCTTTCAGAAGGCTTTGGCTCTGGATATACTGCATATCGAGGCTCACCAGTCCCTTGAAAGGAATCTCCGAACGACCTTGGATTTGCCACAGGCAGGTCAGGCCGGGCTTTACCTGAAGCCGCTTGCGGTCGGAAAGGGAATATTTCGCAACCTCTTCGGGCAGTGGCGGACGTGGCCCCACAACGGAAAGGTCGCCCAGCAGCACGTTGAGGAACTGCGGCATTTCGTCAATGCTGAAGCGCCGCAGAATCCGCCCCGTCCGCGTGATGCGCGGATCGTTCTTCATCTTGAAAATGACGCCGTCGGTGGATTCGTTCTGTTCCTGCAGGTCAACCTTGAGCTGTTCGGCATCGCGGCACATGGAACGGAATTTATGCAAGCGGAACTCCCGGCCATAAAGCCCGACCCGCTTTTGCATCAGCAGCACCGGAAAGCCGTCGTCGACCAAGATGCAGACCGCCACCACCATGAACAGGGGTGCCAGCACGACCAACGCAACCAGACTGATCAGAACATCCAGCGTGCGTTTGACCGCCAGCAAGCTGCGCAGTGCCGTCTCCCAAAAAACAAGGCGCGAACGCTGCTTCCATTTCAAGATGGCCACGTCCGCCTTCGTTGCGGGAATATCCATGGTTTTGAACAGCTCCCGGCGCGCCTGATAGACCGACTCCCTCATTCTTGCGAGTCCTCCTCGTCTACGATGGTGCAATAGGTCAGGTTTTCGGAGTTCATCCGATAGCGTTCGATCCGGTTGGCGATCATGTTGGTAATCGCAAGGCCGCGCCCTCGCTCGCCCATATACATTTCATCCAACGTGCGACCCAGCGCCTCCTCCAGATCCCACTCGACGCCCTTGTCCACCAGCACCAGTTGGCAAACGGTTCCATCCACCCGGACCTGGAGCCAAAATGAATCGTCCTCGGAAAGGCCGCTGTGTTCAACCAGGTTTGCACCGAGCTCCATCACCAGCAGCCGGACCAGCGAGGCGGAATCGTGCGAGATCCCCCGCGCCGCAACCGCCACCTCGCACTGCTTCGCTATTTCGGAGACCATGTAGATGTTTCGGGGAACGGTTTGTTCCACCACGATTTTTTCCGGATCGAGCATATGGATCGAAATGGCGGTGCAATCGTCGCCGTCCAACGCATAGTTTTCCTTTTCAAGCACATCGAGCAGCGCCGTCGCCTTGTTTGGCACGGCGGCATCGCGAACCACTTCCTCATAGATCGCATCCAACCGCGAGCCGCACTCGTTCTGGGTTTCGAGATGCCGGGCCTCCGTCAGGCCATCGGTATAAAGCAGCAGGAAGGTGTCGCCCTCGCCGAAAAACACCACCTCGTCGTCGATGGAATACGGCTTTTCGTCGCCAAAGGGGAAGCCGATCGGAACCCCGCCCCCGGCGCTGAACATGGAGGAGTCGCCCAAAGTGCCGTTGCGCACGAAAACGGGATTGGGGTGCCCGCAGTTCATGCAACGCCATTCCAAGGTTTCGGGATTGTACAGCGCGATGAACATGGTGGCGAAATACGAGGGATTATCGATCCGTCGGCGGAACACCACGTTCAGTGCGTTGCAAATGGCCGCCGGCCCCTGGCTGGAATACCGGCGGATCATCTCGCTGGCCGTGGCCTTGATCAACGAAGAGATCATGGCCGGCGCAACACCGTGCCCGGAGACATCGGCCACATAGATGCAACGCCCGCCATCGGGAAGCGTGATAATATCGAAGGCATCGCCCCCCACATCCATGCAGGTCCGGTAGGCAATCCGCACCTCGAACCGCCGCGAAAAATGCGGGACGTCGGAAAAGAGCGACCGCTGGATGGCGCCGGCCAGTTCGAGGTCGCGCGCAACCCGGCTATTCCAGATCGTCAGGGCATCGTTGCTCCTCTTCAAGGCCAGCGCATTGCCGACGCGAAGGATCAACTCGCGCGGATTGAAGGGTTTTCGGATGTAGTCCATCGCGCCCAGCTCGAAGCCGGTCTCAATATCCTCGATCTTCGATTTCGCGGTCACCATAATGACCGGAATATTGGCGGTGCGCGGCTCGCCGCGCAGGTTTCCGCACAGCTCGAAACCGTCCATCCCCGGCATGATCACATCCACCAGAATCAGGTCGGGTTGGCTTTTTACGGCCATCGCGAGCGCATCGTCGCCCGTGGCGGCATCGAACACTTCGCACCCGCGAGTCTCCAGCAGTTTGCGCAGGTAGAGGCGGTTCGGCAACTCATCGTCCACCACCAGCACGCGGCCCGAAAGGCTTTGGAGCAGGCGCGAGGTTGTTTTTCCGGAGGTGGCTTCTGGGGCGTTCGTCAACATTCCTTCTCCTACCGGAATGTTCCCAGCCAAGTGGCCAGGGCGTCAACCAAGGGCTGGACTTCGGCCAACCGGTCTTCCTTTGCCAGGTTTTCAACCTCCAGACCCAGCACCGAGATTTCCGGAAGCCCCATCGTTCCTCCCATGCCCTTGACCGAATGTGCGGCCAATCGAATGGTCTCGCCGTTGTTTTGCGCAAGCCCGTCCTGCAACTCGCCGGTCAACCGCCGGATTTCATCGATAAAGATTTCAACCAGTTCATCGTCCAGCTCGTCGGTATCCACGATAAATGGATCCAGCCGTACCGCCAGGTCCGGAATCAGTTCCGCCACCCACTCCGTATTTCCAGGAATATCCACCATGCATCCCTCCGCGTGCAATTATTGTATGTGCTTTGAGCATCTGATCATAACAGCATTCAAAACGGTGGCAAATCCGCAGTGGCATCATTTTCCGGCAGGAGGAACGATACGGAATTGTTTCCGCTCCATCGGTGCGCTATCCACCGATGCCTCGATGCCGATCTCCGCCGTGGCCACCCGCCCGCCAAACGTGGTGGCGATCAAATCCAGGCTTCGCTCGTAGATGGTGCCGTACTTGTTCCGCCGCGTACCCATTCCGGTAACCAAATCGAACGAAACATGATAGGGCGGCGCATCGCCATCCGCCCGCAGGTCGTGGAAATCGATCAACTCCGGGTCGGCTTGGATATGGTTGCTCAACACCGCATGCAATTCCTCGAACAGCGGGTGCGAACGGTCGACCGGATCAACATGGGCAACGGCACGCCACTGCAGTTGCGTTTCCACCGCCTCCTCGGCCACTTCGGCAATCAAGTGCGCGTCGATCACCGTCAGTTTTGCATCCACTTCGACATGGAACGATACCATCTTCACGTCACCGTATTGGTGCACCATGATTTCGTGGACGCCGAGCACGCCGTCGACGGCCTCGACAATGGCATGGATGGCCTCCACCTCTTCCTGGTCCGGCTTCTTGCCCAAGAGGATGTCAATGGCTTCCCGCGCAAACTTGACCCCGGTGGCCATGATAAACAGGGCAACCAAAATGGCTGCCCAGCCGTCGACCGTTGCCCAGCCCATTCGCGAACAAACCAGAGCCAACACCACCAGCAACGTGCTGACCACATCGAACGCATGGTTCCACGCATCCGCCTCCAGCACGTGCGATTTCGATAGCTTGGCCAGGCTCCGGGCAAAAACCGCCAACCAAAACTTGAGCGCAACCGTAATCCCCACCGCCACCATGAGCCATAGCGGCGCATCAACCGGCTTCGGATCAACCAACCGGGCCACACCCGATTTCGCCACCTCGAAACCCACCACCAGCAAAGCAATGGAAAGTACCAGCGTGGCCACGGCCTCGATGCGCCCGTGGCCGAACGGATGCTCCTCGTCGCTCGGCTTGCGCGACCATTGGAACCCCAGCGCAACCACTAGGCTGCTGCCCATGTCCGTCAGGTTGTTCGTGGCATCGGCCAGCAGCGAAACGCTACCCGAAACCAGCCCCAGCCAGCCCTTCACGACGCACAGCACCAAGCTCAGCACCGTGCTTACCCATCCCTCCAGCATCCCGATGCGCGTCCGGTTTTCCGTGCTGTCTGGAGGAAGGTTCCGATCGAGAACCCGCCGCAGCAGGAAGCCCATCATCGGGCACGGCATTCTGTTTTTTTGCTTTATCACGGTTATGTTTCCAGCAGCCACTCAATCGCACAGTCCAGCGCCTGGCCAATCAATGTATTCCCTAGCATCGTCGCATGGCTATTGCAGGGCTCTGTCAACTGCGTTCCACCCTCCTGTCCATCAACCAGAAAAAACGCTGCACCTTCGCCGGGGACATACGCACTTTCCGAAACCTTGCCGTCGGAGGCGATCGGCAGTTTTTCGCTGCAAATATATTCCATCACGGTGCCGCACTCGTCGCCCGCACCCAACAAAACCTGATCGCACCGCCCTTCGGCCAGCCATGCTTGCGCCAACGCAACGGCCTGGCCAAACGGATCGCGAAAGCCCGTCACCGTCCACGTCGGCCCCTTGATCCCCAGCACACGGGAAATATAGGAGACCGCCGCATTGTGCACCGAGTTCGAAAACAGGGTCGGCGACACCCCGCCGTCGCCATACTCGATAATATCGTCCTGAAAGCGGAACGTCGTGTTATGCGGACCAAACGCCGTTGCAAAAACGATCCCAACCCGCTCCGGGTTTTCAAGTTTAATTCCGCTACCCGCCACCGCATCATGCGCGGCCAGCGTGGCCATCTTTGAAAAGCGATCCGCCCGCCGCATCCCCCCCAGCACCGCGCGATCCTTCAACGTCTCCGCCGCAATGGCATAAACAGGGAACAGCTCCTCCTGAAAAGGCACCTCGATAAATTCCGGCGGATTCCAATCCTTTGAACCCGCATCCGACCCCCGCCCCCGCGCACAAACCAGCCCTGTTCCAAGAATCTTCATGAAGGCTCATCCTTTCCAATAATCAATGCGGCATTGTTGCCGCCGAAGGCGAGCGAGGTTGAGAGTGCGTAGCGACCGGTGAGTTCTGTTTTTCCAGTGGTTGGAACCAACCCGATCTCTTCGTCCAAGGTTTGGAAACCGGCGCTGGCGGGAATCCAACCATTGAAAAGCCCGGATGCGGCAAAGACGGCTTCGATCCCGCCGGCCGCGCCGAGCGTATGGCCGGTATATCCTTTTGTCGAAAGCACCGTAACGTCTGGCCCGAAAACCTTCAGTAACGTCCGGCCTTCGACCTTGTCGTTGTCGGGAGTCGAGGTGCCGTGTGCATTCACGAAGGCAATGTCCGAGGGCTGGATACCGGCTTGGTTCAATGCAAAGTTAATGGCACGAACCAGCCCTTCTCCCTCCGGATGCGGAGCGGTCAGGTGGTACGCGTCAGCAGAAGAACCGTAGCCACAGACCCGCAGCTTCGAGAAGACCCCGCGCCGCACCGCGCTCTCGGCGGTTTCAAGAATGAGCACGCCTGCACCTTCACCGAGGTTCAATCCGGTGCGGTTGCCATCGAACGGCGCGCACGGCTTGTCGCTGGCGACCCCCAGTGCATTGAAGCCGCAGAGCG
The DNA here is from genome assembly GCA_965372395.1 of uncultured bacterium. GTDB lineage: Bacteria > Verrucomicrobiota > Kiritimatiellia > Kiritimatiellales > Pontiellaceae > Pontiella. The sequence continues at coordinate 12,833 of CBDVCB010000042.1, read as the reverse complement.
GGATGCGGTTCATCTCGTCGGCACCGCCCGCAATGGCGATATCGCAAAGCCCGGCATTGAGCCAGCTGAGCGCCGCGCCAATGGCGTCGGTTCCGGAGGAACACGCATTCGCCACGACCAAGGTCGGACCATCAAGACCAAGCCGCTTGACCGTGGCTTCGGCAAGATTGCCTTCGAGAAAACCATCCACCGAATCCATTGGGGCGGATTTTTTTTCGCGAAAGGTAGAGTAGAATCCGAGATCGTTGAGTTGGCAGGCCACGCTGGTACCCAGTGCCACCCCGATGCGCAATCCGGTCGTATCGGACAGATCGGCCTCCGAGAGCGCCTCGGCCAAAGCCATTTCCAACAGCTCCAGTGTTCGCATCTTGCCCGGAGTGATCCGAGGTGGCAGGTCGCGAACCTCGAAAACAGGCAAATCCACCGGCGAGGAAAACACCGATACCGAACTGACGTTCCGCTCGCCGGCAGCCATCGACTCCAGCGATGCCGCCACGCCGATCCCCGCGGCGGACACCACGCCCATTCCGGAAATCACTGCTCCTGTCGATTTCATCAAGCTCCGAACCTAGTCTTCGGATTTTTCGTAGACATAGTCGGCGAGGGTGGAGATGGTGCGGAAAACCTCGCGGCTTTTTTCCATGTCCTTCACCTCCATGCCAAAATTACGCTGGAGCATCACCACAATCTCAACGGCGTCGAGCGAGTCCAGCCCAAGGCCTTCGCCAAACAGCTCGACGTCGTCCTCGATCTCCTCGGGGGTGATATCCTCGAGCGACAGCTGGTCGACCAGCAATACTTTCAGTTTTTTGCGGATTTCCGCCAGCTTGGTTTCCTTATCCATTTTTAGGTTCCTTCCTATTTAATAAAACAGTTCGGCTTATATCTCCGTCAGCCCAGATGTCGTGGAAAATAAAGTATTGGAGCGGATGCGCCAACAAATAGTTTTCCAGAATGTCGGCATATTGCTGCACCCAGCCACGCAACTGCGCCTTGCGATCAGACCCGCGCACGAGTTTGGGCCGGATCACCTCCGCCATATCGACCGAGTAGGAATTCGTTCCGGTCTTGGAGGAGAGCAGTACCACCACCGGGCAGCGGGCGGATGCGGCAATGTGGAAGGCGCTGTACGGGAAGCGCGCCTCGTCGCCCAGAAACCGAACACCAACCCCGTCGGCGCCATAGGTGCGGTCGCCCATGATACTGACAATATCGCCCTGCTCCAGCGCCTGCATCACCTCCACCATCCCGGCCAGATGCTGGTCGGGCGAAATGATTTTCACGCGCGACTTCTCGGCATCCACCTGCACCGCTCTGCGCAGAGCCGAATTAGCCTCCGGGCGCATCAGCAAATGCACGGTCTTGTCGAGTCGTTCAAGCGAATGCATCACCGTTTGCCAATTGCCCACATGCGAGGTGAGCAGAACAAAGCCTCCCTTCAGGGCCGCCACCTGGTCATAGCCAACAATCTCGGTCTCGAACGAAACCGCTCCAGCCACCAGTGCATGGCGATCAATCAGGTTTTTGCCCTGCGAAACAAATAGGTTGTAGGCCGCCCACCAGCGACGGGTCGCACTCAACTTGGGGAAGCGACGGGAAATATACGGCAGGGCCGAACGTACGGCGGCACGGTCGAAACACACATACCAGAAACAAACCGGATAGAGTAGCGCGTAGGCACCCCGCAACCCCGCCAGCCGCATCGTGGTTTTGAAAAACCAAATACCCATCCGGTTGCCACGCTTCTTTATCTTTTCAGGCATAGCGCTGTACTCCCTTTCTTCGAATCCGCTAGCGCAATATAGAAAACCAACAACCCCGCACCGACAGCAAGAACCGGCGCCAGCACCAGCGAGCCAATCAACCAATCCACAAAATATTGCGGCAGGCTCGAGGCCATGCCCCGCAAATCCTCCCGCCCGATCCACGCTCCGGTGCGCAGGTAGAATCCCAGCCCAATGCATGCTAGCGGAACAAAGGGCGGCGCGCAAAAATGCTGGATATTCACCGCCAGCAAGCGGTTGAGATTCAGCTTCGTGGCCACATACAATATCGCGATCGTATGGCAGGCAATCAACGGCAGCGTTGCCAGCAAGATACCGACCGCCGCCGCCACCCCCAGTTCCACCGGGGACGAATTTTCCTTCAGCAGCATCGCCAGGAACTTGCGGGGATGGAGCAACAGGTTTTTCCAATCCGCCTCGCCCCGCTTGACCAGCTTCCGATGCGGCCATGGCAACAGGCGGCGACCCACCAGCAGGGTATGCCGTCCCGTCAGCCGCACATTATCCTTCCGCTGGTCAAAATGGCTGATCCGCTCGTCCTTCGGCGGATAGTAAACGCTGATCGGCACCTCCTCGATGGAGAGCCCCTGCCACACCGCCTTCGTCAGCACCTCGACTTCAAAATCATACCGGCTTCCACGCAGCTTCATTTGCGAGAGCAGCTCCACCGGATAGGCCCGGAACCCGCTCTGCGAATCCGACACCGTTGCGCCACTCTCCAGCTTGATCCAAAAGTTGGAAAACTTCCGGCCAAATCGACTGCCCCCTGGAATGTTTGGAACGGAGAAATCGCGCGCCCCAACCACGATGCTGGCGGGTTCTTTTCCAAGCCTTGGAAAAAATCGAGGGAGGTCGTCCGGGTCGTGCTGTCCATCGGCATCGACGCAAACCATCCATGCCACACCACGTTCCTTGAGATATTCCAGCGCCGACAGCAGGGCCGCACCCTTGCCCCGGTTTTCGGAATGGCACAGCACCTCGATATCCGTATCCGCAAAAAGCGCCGCCACATCCACATCCGTGCTGCCGTCGTCCACCACCAGCACATGCGCCAAATGCTTCCGGCATCCAATCGCCACATCCTTGACCGCACCCCCGTTGTTGTAAACCGGAACCACGCACCAAACAGAATCTAATACCCTATCATTCATGCTGGCTTCCGATTCCTTTTCCGCTTTCGCTTCCCCGCGCCAACGAGCATGTCGTAGGCGGTTCCGCCGTAGCCGAGCTTGTGCAACATATGCAGTTTGTCGTCGAGCGCGTCGGGCGGGAAAACACAGTTGAATTTATCCTCGAAGCCATCGGTGAGCGTTTTTTCAAGCCAGTCGCGGTCGATCCCCTTTGCAATATAATAAATCGGATCAACAATGTCGGTTTGATCGGTGACGATCCCTTCCTTCCGGGCAAGGGTCATTAGGCTGGTTCCTGGAAGAATGCGGATCCCCATGAACATAAAGTTGGCGGTCTGCTGAAGGTTGCGAATATTTTCAATCCCCTGCATCACCGTCTCGGGGGTTTCGCCGGGGCCGCCGAACATATAGTAGTGCGCCGTAGTTACCTCATGCCGCAAAAACAATTCGTTGCATTCGATCACATCGTCCCACGTAAAATCCTTTCCAATCCCCCTGAGCGTGGCATCGGTCGAGGCATCCGCGCCGATCTCGGCGGCATCGAGGCCAGTCGCCTTCATGAGCGCAACGATTTCGTCGTCGAGCTCGCCGCCGGGCGTAAAAAAGGCGGTCCAGGGAATATTGATTTTGCGCCGGTGCATCTCATGGACGATCTCACGATAATGCCCTTCCGAATCGTTGAAAACCGAGTCCACAAAAAAGATATAGCCATCCTCATGTTCGGCGATCAGCCGTTCCATATCGTCCACCACCGCAACCGTCGTCCGCAACCGCAGGTCGCGCCCTTCGAGGAACGGATAGGAGCAGTAGATGCAGTGCTTGTTGCAGCCACGCTTGGTCTGGATCGAGATCGTTTTGCCATGATCCATATAATACTCAACCATGGCCGGATCATAGTAGGCGGAAGGAATCGCCTCCTGTTCAAGCTGCTGCGGGGCGCGCAAAATCCGCTCCACCGGCAAGTTGCCGGAAGCAATATTTTCCGCCAACTCGCACATCAGCACTTCGCCCTCGCCCACCACACCATAGTCGGCACCGACCTTCGCCAGCATTTCTTCCGGCATAATTGAAAAGGCGGAACCACCAAGAATGATCGGCGACGAAACCATCTCACGGATACACTCAACGATTTTCTGAACACTCTCGATATAGCGATGCTCGTTCACCGCATTCACATTGTCGATATTGCGGAGCGATAACCCCACCAAATCCGGCTGTACCAATTCGACCCGCTCCCTGACGGCATCGAACGAACAGCCGTTCTGGAGAAAATCGAACATTTCCACCTGATGCCCCGCCTGCTTCAAGGCGGCGGCCACCATGCCCATCCCAATCGGATAGACGGGATAGGGAGATGTTTCCCAGTTGGTGGAAATCAGGAGAATCTTCACTTCGCCGCCTCATCCGATTTCCATTTTCGACGGCGGAGCTTGGGCGATTTATAGGTTCCGTCCGCGACTTCGCGTTTAATCACATCCATGTAGAGCTTGCCCATGGCCAACTCCTTGCCACCCGGACCATAGAAGGCATCCCACGCATACTGGTGCATTTCATCGAGCTTATCGACCGACATCTTGGCGGGCTTGAACACCGTCTGCGAACCCGTGTATTTGATCCAATCGTTATGAAGGATTCGGCCCTCCTTCTCCATATCGGCACGAACCGGCGTGTGCGGGAACGGCGTCATGATCGTGAATTCGGCAAGATCCAATTCCACTTCCAAAAGAAAATCGACGAGCCGCTTAATGTCGTCCTCGCTTTGGTCGTCCGTTCCGAGAATAATGGTTCCCTCCACGCCGATACCCCGTTCTTTCAGCCTTTTGATACGACGACGGATCACATCCGAAGTGTCAAAGATGGCCTGATAGACATACCAGCAACCCGCCTCGGCAGCGAGATCGAGAATCTCGTCATCATCCTTGATTGGATGCGACACCCATTTTTTCTTCAGCGGAATCATGGCCTTGAACAGATCCTTTTCCCACTGGTCGTTTTGCGCCAGCGAGTTGTCGACCACGAAGAGCCGGTTGTTGTCGATTCCCGCCATCTCCGCGATCACTTGGTCGATCGGACGCGGGCGAAACTGGCATCCGCCGAGGTACGGCGTGCAGCATGGGAAGCATTTGAACCGGCAACCGCGCGAGGCATGGATGAGATCCACCATCTGCACGCCGCGGAAGTTGTAGAGTTCGCGATCAAGAATATCGCGCCGCGCGGGCTTGATCAGTGCCGTATCCGGAAAGTCGCCGCGATAGTCGTAGACCGGCTTTAGCTCGCCCTTGCGAAAATCTTCGAGCACCTGCGGCGTGCGCCCTTCCGCCTCGCCCAGAAAAACGGAGTCCGCATGGGTCATCGACTCCTCGGCATGGAGATGGGTCGAGATCCCGCCCATCACCACCGTCTTGCCCATGGCGCGATAGGTGTCGGCAATCTCCCATCCGCGCGGAATCTGGCAGGTCAGCATGCAGGAGATAAAAATCAGATCCGCCTCCTCGTCAAAGTCCAAGGTTTGGACATGCTCATCGGAAAAGGAAATCTCCACATCCTCCGGAATGGTCGCGGCAAAGACCACGGGGCCATGCGGCGGAAGGTGGAATTTGGGTTGGTTCTGCATCTTCGGCCATTTGGGATAGACGAGTTTTATTTTCATATTATTAGTCCTTTTTAACACTAAAACCTGCGACCCAACGACGGGGAGCACCCGAAAAAACGCAGAGTAGGGGAATCGCCCCCATCATTCCATTATTCCTGTTCCACAAATTACATCATCCTCATGGCACCCGCGATTAGATCTACGGATACTCGATCTTTATTTTCCCACTTTCCGTTCGTTCGAGGCATTCAACAACCTCGATTTTTTTTGGCACTTTATAACTTTCCAGATGCTTGTAGCAGTGGCGTTGGAGCGCGGCCGCCGTCACCCCCGTCACCTCCACCTTTGCGCAAGGTAACTCTCCATAACGCGGATGCGCTTCGGGATAAACGAGCGATGCACTCACTCCGGGAAAGTGATCCAGCACGGCTTCCACCTCGCTGGGAAAAATCTTCATGCCCGCAAAATTAATCAAGGTTTTGCTGCGACCCAAGAGATAGAGGAATCCGTCCGGATCCAGCCGCCCCAGATCGCCCGGCGAGAACCACTCCCCCGCCTCGCGCCTCCGCCACGGATAAAGATAAGCCGCATACATTCCGGGGCCGCGCATCCACACCTCGCCAACCCCATCATCTGTGTTGCGAAGCTTCAGCTCATAACCCGGAAGCATCCGCCCGACGGATCCTTCCGGCGAGAAATCATCCCCCTTCACAAAAGGAAGTCCCACTTCGATAATTCCGTATGCTTCGCTCAAGCCAAACCCAAACTTATTCCTGAAAGCAAGGGCGGTTTCCGGCGAAAGTTTAATCGCGGTTGAAATGGCCATTCGGATTCCCCTCAGCGCCTCCGGAGAAACCGCGTCGGCTTCGACCAGAGTACGGTAGTGAAGCGGAGCCGCATAGATAAAGGTGCCCTTCTTGCGCTCCACCGCAGAGAGCAGTGAAAACGGAAACCGCTCGCTGCACAGGAAAATGGTTGCACCACGACGAAGGAAAAGCAGGATCGAAACAACGAAATGAAAGCTCATCGAAAGCACCCAGAGCACCGTATCGGCAGAGGTGATTTTGAGAGCCTGATTGGCGGCATCCGTCCGCTCGGCAATCGCCGAATGGGAGAGAAGCACCCCTTTGCTCTCCCCGGTTGTTCCAGAAGAGAAACGAATAAAGGCTGGCTCCATAGCGCAGAATTCATCCGGCAGCGAAGAGGCGGGAGTGTAGCGCGCCAGATAAAACCCTCCCGGCAAGGGATGTTCCATCCAGACCGATTCCGCCAAGAGCTCTCCCGAAGAATCGATTAAAAATGTGGCCGAAGTTTTTTCGAGGATTTCCTCGGCAACCTCCCGCACCAAGGAAACGGGAACCGGCACGAGCACAGCACCGAGAGAAAGAACCGCCAGGCTCAGAACGATATATTCCGCACTATCGGGAAAGGCAAGCCCGACCCGGGTTCCGGGTGCAATGCCCTGCTCCTTCAAAACTGCGGCAACCGCTTCCAGCCTTTGGAAAAGTTCGACATAGGCAAGGTCGCCCGTATCAGTACGCACTGCAATTTTGCCCGGCGGAAGCGAAGCGGTTTCGGCGCGGATCAGCTGAACAATATTCATGCCGCCTCCTTTGCTGCGGCAAGTCCGGCCGCTTCGCCGGTGACCATGCAAGTGCCGATCACCCGAGCCGAGGCCAATGCCGCCGAGTCGGCAGAGATTGTACGGCCCGCCGCCCACAGGTTTTCAATGTTTTCCGACTTTAGCGCACGCAAAGGAATGTCGTATATCGAACCCCCCTCCACATAGGAATAGCTTGGGCCGTCGTCGGCATTCCAAAATTCCATTGGCCAAGCCCCGCGCGCAACGGAATCTTCAAACCGCCGCCCCTGGCGCACATCCTCCTGAGTCAGGAGGTATTCCCCTTTTATCCGAATACCTTCGCGCTGAAGTATCGACTTCGAGGTTTCAGTCCTTTGCGCGGCGCGGAACTCCGGCAGCTTATTGCGCAGCACCTCAAAAACCCTTTCGGCGACTTGCCCCGCCAAAGCATCATCGACATCTGCGGGCATGCTCATTTTGCAGGATCCACTCCCCGGCGCGCCGGGCATATAAACCGTAAAGCGGCAATAACCGGGAAGCGTTCCGGCATCAACAGCCTGTCGCAAAACATAGGGCACCTTGATCGACAGCAAATCGCCCTGCGCCACATCAGAAACCCGAAACACAAAACCCGCCAATGCCGGGTTTTCCGGCTCTATGCATTTTGCGGAACTTTTTTGAACCACAACCGCATTGCCGGAGCAATCGATCACAACCTTTGCTTCAATCCAAAACTCATCCCCGTGCGCATCCCGGAAGCCCAGCCGAGCAATCCGTTGATCCTGTTCCTGCACCGTCAAATTGGAACACCCGGAGATCAACTGAATCCGGGTTTCATTTTTGAGCCAGCCGCGATATATCGCACAAAACCGTTCAGCGCTGCATCGCAAGACCTGCACGCGTCCCAGACGCTCAACCGCGTGCGCATCTTCCGCCAGAACGGTCTCATAAAATTCCTTCGCCAAACCCTCATTGACCAAATGAAGGGACTGTTTCATCTTACATTCGAATAGCCCGCAAACAGGAAAGCCCAATCCGGCAACCATTGCTCCACCAATGCCGGACTCCTGCTCAAGCAGGATCACATCTCTCCCGGAACGGGCTGCAGCCACAGCCGCCGGAACGCCGCTCGCGCCCGCACCAACCACGACCACATCGCAATGCAATACTGTACGCTCTCGAACCATATACTCTGGCCTATTCGCCCTGTTTGCGATCGATCGTCCGAGCCAATGCCGACACCGACGCAATGTCCTCTGGTTGCAATCCTGTGGCCATCAGATCAACGCCATACTGCGTTTCGACAAAAACCAGCATTTCAACCATGCGCATCGAATCAAGCCCCAGCGTGTGAAGCGGAGCCTTGAGATCAATTTCAGCCACCTCAATGGAAAGCATATCCGTAATCCGTGCCGCCAATTCCATTCGAATCTTTTCCATAGTCATCCTTTCCCCGGCCATGGGGCTTCCTTCTAAAACTTAAGTAGCATCTCCCGCACAATCTCTTTTTCCTCATCGCTAAGCATGCCTTCCCGAAAGGAAACACCCATATTGATCCGCCCATCAAACTGGGTGAAAAAGAATCCGAGTCCCACGTGCGGGGGAATCAGCGGAAAGTGATAGAGGTTGTTGATTTTAAGATCAAAAACCGTTTGACTTTCAAGCAGGCTTTCCCCGACCGAAGCAAAACTGAACGAGGCGAGGTTCGTCGAATTCATCCATTCAAAGATACGGATGGGAACGTAACGCATCAGAGAAAGAAAATTCTCAAGATGCTGCGGGAACCCTTCCTTGGTCTGCTTAAAAAACTGCTCTTTCAACGATTTGATCAACTGAACCCGATCGCCAACGACCTCGGAATCCACCTTGAAAAAAAACAGCGAGCAATAGTTAAAAAACATCTGTTTCCTCGAGCTGTCGAGGTCGCGCAGATCCGTCGTGCAAGGAATAATAAAACTACCGGCCTGTTTTCTCCGGGCAGCCAGTGTGCCAAAGGCCGAGCAGGCCGCCGCGAGCGCATACGGCATAAACATTAAATAGCCCGCCTCCCGGCTGGCCCGTTCCCGCAATGCCTGCGAATCTTCCGCACTCAAAGAGAGATGCAGAAAATCTCCCCGGTTTCCTGCAAAATCCTTCTCAACGGACAACTGAACCATATTCGATCCAATCACATTCTTATGCACCGTTTGCACAATGCAACCACTCCCGTCAAACCCCTTTTTCAATTGGGCAATCAACCCAAGGCGTTGTGGTTCCGGAGTGCAGTCGAGCCCATCCACCGCAACGGCACCGGATGCATATTGGCAGAACAAGAGCATAAACTGCTCGGCACCGCGGGCATCCAAGAGGCGATGATCAAAAGTCATGGCGAGCAGACAGCGTTTGTCTGAAGGATAGATCAGGTGAAAAACCACATACTCGCGCGCATGCCGAAACGGCGTATTCACGCAGGTTTCCAGAGTCTGCCAAACCTCTTTTTCTGCGGGGTGGTGAACCTCCACCCGAAGGCGAGGCGGCTTCGACTTTGGCGGATTCTTCCAATACGGCTCCAGCATCCAGTTTCGTGATACCTTTCCGCTCAGCATGGGAAAAGCCGCGGCAAAGCGCTGCGCTGTATCCTTGAACTGCTGCTCATCCAGCACCCCCTCAAGCTCCAGCACAATTTGGGAAGAAATCCCCGTTCCCGTGCTTCGCCGAGCGGAACCGCTCATGGCATGAATCATCCAATCCGAACCGGTCAGGTAAAATTTATCCTTCTGACTCAAACGGTTCCCCCGACCACAAAACAGCGGTCAAGTTTAGCGGTGAGTTCATAGACCAGCATGGTTTCGGCCTGCCCTTCGGCAATCATCCGCCGGGCGGTTTCCAGCAGGGGTTCAACCGAACCGTCTTGGTTTCTCAGATAGAGCAACGGCCCTTGCAGACCAAAGTGGACGGCGGCTTCGGCTAGCGGACTCGACGGTAAAGTATAAATAAACAGATTGGCGCGCGCCATGGTTCGGCCGCCTTCCACATAGTCGCTGAAGAAGGATAAATTAGCCCGTTCGCTGCCATATTCATCGGTGCCCAGTAGACCAATATCCTGTCTCCAATCCTTGGAATATTCCATTCCGGCATCCTGTAGCGCCAGCGCCGTCACATAGCAGACCCGCCGCGAAACCGGATCGAACCGACCAAAGTTTTTTACGGGATAGGCAAACAGTCCATCCTCCCTACCCAACTTGCGGAGCGAAATGCGCGAGACATATTCCACCGACCGCGCCATCCGTTCCGAGCCATACGACTCGCGGTTCAACCATCCGGTTCCTAAAACATTAACCGTCATTGCGCACCCCCTTTCTTGAGCACCAGCGATGCGTTTACTCCACCGAATCCAGCGTTGGTTGAAAGCGCATAGTTGGCTGACACCTCAACCGCATCGCCCCGCACCCATCCGTTGGCCTGCTCTTGCGGGGTTTGCAGTGCCACGGTTGGCGGCACCAAATCGCTCTCGAAGGTTTTTAGGGCCAGCACGGCCTCCACCAAACCGGCCGCGCCCATCGTATGGCCAATACCGCCCTTCACCGAATAGGTCGGACGCGGCGTTGAGAAGATCTGATGAAAGGCCGCCATCTCCATATCATCGTTGTAGACCGTGCCCGTTCCATGGGCGGCAATAAAATCAACCTGCTCTTCGCTGATATCTGCCACCTTCAGTGCAATTTCAATCGAGCGGGCGAGCCCGGAGCCATCGCGCAGCGGACCGGTCATATGGTTGGCATCGTTGCTCATGCCCCACCCCGCCAATTCGCCGGCAATGGCGCAGCCTTCTCGCCGGGCGCGCTCCTCGCTCATTAGCACCACATAGCCAGCGGCCTCCCCAATCGTAAGCCCATTGTGCTTTGCATCGAACGGGCAGGCTGCATTCGAATCAAGTGCCATTAGCGATGAAAACCCGGAATAGAGAAACTCGCTCACCGCATCGCACGAAACCACGACCGCGCAGTCGTATTCGTCATTGCGGATCGCCGACGCGGCCAACCCGAGCGCAACGGTCGACGAAGCGCAGGCCGAAGAGACCACGGCTCCTTCGTCCGCCACGCCGCACAGCTCCTGCGCCGATCGAAGCAATTCCGTCATGCAGCAGGCATGCGGTTCGCCGCGCCCATGCAGCACCGACTCCTCCACGCAATCCATCTCCCCATTCAGCGTGGCGAGCATCAACCTGGCATCTGTTGGAATGGAATGGTTTTCGAGCACCTTTTCCAGCATTTGGAAAACCAGCGACTTGCCCTCGTGATACGACAGCCCGGGAACGATTCCAGCCCACTTGCTATTAAAAGCCGCCGTATCAAAACGATCCGTTTCCGCCAAGGCGCTCTCGCCGCGGAGCAATCCCTTCCAGCAAGATTTTGTCCCGAGGCCATAGGGCGTGATTAGTTCAGCATCTGTAATCAAAACCTTTTTCATTGACCCTCTCCCAGCTCCCCGTTGAGCCAGCGCTGCTGTTGTTTTTCGAGTAGCGGCGGAAGGGTGAAGCATGGCTCCCCGGTCACGGTCGAGCTGAAGAGCTGGGTCGTGTATCCGGTCGCGGCCAAGGTTCCATCTTCCTTGGTAATCTCATATTCGATATTGATCCGCGCGGCCTCCGTCCAAAGCATCGTGGACGTCACCGTAAAAAGCTCGTCGAGCAGCAGCGAACTGAAATAGTCGACGTGGAACTGAACGATCGGCGCATAAACCCCGGCGGAAAAGAAATCCTCATAGCCCAATCCGCTCATGCGACGCAGCTCGGTGGAGGCCTCTTCGAACAAGGTGGCATAGTGGCCGTGCCACATCACCGCCATGGCATCCACTTCGCCAAAGCGCGCGCGGCGCTGGAATGAATAGACCAGCGGATCGGGAACGCCTGCCTCGCGCTTGAAATATTTTTTCTTTCTACGCATTTTCAACCCTCAGCTTAAATTCCGCCACGCGCTCCCCGCAGGAAGAGATGCTCGCACGCAACAGACCATCAACCAACGTGCCCCGCACCTGCAAAAGCTGATCCGGCACCACCATGGCAACAAACTTGGCATTAATGATTTCAGACAACACCTGCGGTGTACCGCGCATCCGTCCAGCCAGCGCCACCGCCGCGCCGATCTGGCAAACGCCCGGCAGCACCGGTTGTTCTGGGAAGTGCCCCTGAAAGCCCGTGAAGCATTCCGGAAACGAAACCTCAACGGTGGCGGCATCATCTCCCGCAGTAAAAATTTTCAAACAGCCATCAATCTCTTTTTTCATACATCACTCGCTTGCTTGCTCCGAATAGACCTCTTTCACCCGCAGGATCATTTGGTAGTGAAACCGCTTGTTATGCAGGATAATTCCCGTTGGATACAGCCTTCCGTCAAACTCTTCATATTCAAAATAGCGGACCATGCAACGGGTTTTCCAACCCTTGGAAAACCGCTTTTCAGTCAAAAGCTTTCGCGGCCCGGAAAAGGTATATTCCACCGTTTCATCCGCACGCTTTTCGGTGAAGACCATCCGATGCTTTTTGTGCTTCACATCGGCCTCGGAGGATGGCGTCCAATCGAGATAGATGCGGCGCAAATCCCGTCCGACCGCCTCGGCAAAATGTTCGCGATGCCTTTCCATCGGCGGCGGAACAAAGAGCGCCTCCACCGTATCGCCCGTGCCCCGCACGTCAAAAACCGTAATCCCGGTCGGGGTCATGCAGGTGAGCGCATAGGACGGGATGGATGGATCGATCGCCAGCG
>CBDVCB010000041.1:0-22527 GCA_965372395.1 uncultured bacterium | reverse complement strand
CGGAAGTCGCCGACGAAGGCGTCGCCGTCGCGCTTGGAGTAGGGCTTGCCCTGCGCGTTGATCAGCATGGGAAGGTGGGCAAAGTTCGGTACGTCGGCACCGAGCGCCTGGTAGAGGGCCATGTGGCGGTAGGTGTTTTCGATGTGGTCGTCGCCGCGGATGACGTGGGTGATGCCCTGCTCGATATCGTCGAGCACGTTGGCGAGATGGAAGACGGGGGTTCCATTGGAGCGGACAATGACAAAGTCCTGCATGTTTTCCGCTGCTTTCGAGAGCGTGCCCTTGATGCCATCTTCGAACGATGCATCGGTTCCGGGCATCTTGAAGATGACGCACTCGCCCTGACCCAGTCCGCCTTTGTCCTCTTTGTAGGCCAGCCCCTTGGAGAGCAGCATCTCCGCCGCTTCGAGGTGGGCGGCCATGCGGGTGCTTTGGTAGAGCGGCTCGCCATCGATATCCAGCTTGAGCCAGTCCATTGCGGCGAGCAGGGTTTGGATGGCCTCGGGGGTCGAGCGCTCGCGATCGGTATCCTCGACGCGCAGCAGGAACTCGCCGGCGTGGTGGCGGGCGAAGAGCCAGTTGTAGATCGCCGCGCGCATGTTGCCGATGTGGACGTGGCCCGTCGGGCTGGGTGCAAATCGTGTACGTACTTTCATTCGTCAAATCTCCTTTGGTTTCCAATCTCTTTTGTCGTAGATTGGAAAGCCTTGGAGGCTACCGCATGAGAGCGCATGATGTAAAAGAAATCCTGATTGATAAGCAGACCATCGCACGGCGGGTTGATGAACTGGTCGATGCCATTACGATCGATACCGTGGACAATCTGGTGGTGATCGGCATTCTCAAGGGTAGCTTCATGTTCCTTGCGGATCTTATGCGCAGCTTCCACCGCCACGATGTCCATCCGCGCATCGACTTCCTCACGCTTTCGAGCTACGGCGAAGGAACAACTTCCTCTGGAACGGTTAAGATTATCCACGATCTTCGCGAAGAGATCGTCGGAGCCGATGTGCTGCTGGTCGACGACATCCTCGATACGGGCCAAACGCTGGCCTTCACCAAGAAGCTTTTGCTTGATCGCGGCGCGCGCTCCGTCCAAACCTGCGTATTGCTCGACAAGAAGGCGCACCGCGCCGTCGACCTCGAAGCCGACCATGCCGGGTTTCTGATCGACGACCACTTTGTCGTCGGCTACGGCCTCGACTACGACAACCTCTACCGCGAGCTTCCGCACATCGCGAAGGTTGCCTTCCACGACTAGGTAAAAACCTGAAGGGCAACCATCCAGCCGATGGAGAGGGCCACCCAGCCCAGGGCGCGAATCCGTTGCGACGGAGTCCGGACATGGGTGAACAAACCGACCCACCCGACATACCAAAAAAGCAACGCCAGCAGGGAGGGTTGCGAAACCGATCCGTGCGCGCCGGGCAGCTTGGCGAGCAGTCCGACCGAGCCAAGCAGTCCGTTAATAAAAACCACGGCGGCATGGTTGAAGATTTCCGACGCGGGAGGAATCAACATGGACAACCATCCCGACAGGACAACGCAGAATGTTAGTGGCACAACGATGAGGTTTCCGAATAGCGACACCGGTGAAAAGTTGCCGAAAAACAGCGCCGCCAACGGAACCGATGCGATAAACGCCGCCACCGAGGTTATGGCAAGGGAGGCGATGTAGGTCCGCGCCCGGTGCAGCCATCCTTTTGCGCCGACCACCCAGTGGCGGGGAATCGCGGAAAAGGCCATGATCAGAAAAGCGACTACGGTAAAGGAAAAGATAAACCCCGCCGACAGGATATCCGCAGGCTTCAGCCACAGCAGCAGGATGGCGGCAAAGGCCACGGCGGTGGGGACGTCGGGCTTGCGGCGGAAAAGCGGCGCAAGAAAATAGACGGCGGCCATGGTCCACGCCCGCAGCGCGCTGGATTTCATGCCGGTGGAGCAGACATACAGCAACAGCAACGGCAGCAACCACATGCCCCACTTGTCGCGCGGAACGCCCAATGTTTTGAGGATGATGGTGATGAACAGCCCCACCATCCCGACATGCAGACCTGAAATGGCAAAAACATGCACGGTGCCCGTTTGAGTGAAACGGCTGTATGTTTCGGGAGGGACGGCTTTTCGGTAGCCCAGTAGCAGCGCCTTGTATACCGCGAGCTGGTCGGGATGGGATTCGATGCCGTTCGCCAGGGTTTGCGCCCCTTTCCCGCGAAGGCGCTGTCCCATGGCAATCGGGGAAAAGCGCGGGGCATCTTCCAGCATCTCCCAGCCATCGACTGGCCGAACGTCGAGCATGATCGCCTCGTTGCCGGGATAGTCGCGCTTGCGCAGGTCGCCGGAAAAGCGCATTCGCTGGCCGAGGAGAAAGTCGGGATCCGATGCGGTGCCGGCGATCCGGATTTGGATCCGGCCACGTCGGCGGTTCCATGCATCGATCTCTTTGATTCCTTCGCATTCGAGGGGGAAGACCCACGTGCCGCGCGAACCGGAGGAATAGGCGTGGTAGTCCGGCGTTGCGGCGATGCGCCCCTCGAGTTGGACGTGGCGGACCGGCAGCTGCGGCAGCATCCGGCTTATCTCCATGTCGGATATTGTGGGCGCTCCCACCATGAAGCGCGCGGCGGACACCAGGACAACGCAGCCGAGCACGGCCGGGCGCGAGGCTTTGGTGCGGAACAAGGCGAGGGCCAGCGGCAGGCTGCCGCAAGCGGCGACGAGCAGAACCCCCGCAGAGAACAGGCCGGCCGCCCCCAATGCCATGCCGATGGCCACGCAAAGCGCGATGCCGACGAGTGGCCGGAACGGAACGAAGCCTGTTTCGCGCACGTCGATGGCAGCCCCTATTCCTGCTTGAAGAGCTTGTGGTAGGTCATGCGGACCTGATGCTTGAAACTCGAATAGGTATGCCGGGCGGCAACCAGCTGCTGCCCTTCGGTTGCGACGCTTAGCGAGAACAGCGGCTCCTGGATCGTGCGGAGGATCCCCTCGGACATCGCCTCGGAACCGGGCAATACGTGCACGGCGGTTTTTTCGGTGAGGATCTCGTCGTAGGCGGCGTCATGGATGGCCACCAGCGGCGCGGGGGCATTCAACAAGGTGTAGACCTGCGGATGGATGTATCGGCTCTTCGCTTGCGGGACGAGCAGGATGGCATCCGCAATCTCGAGTGCGGAAAGAAAGGTTTTTGGATCGTCGTCGGAAATAAATACGCAGTGGTCGGCGATGTCCAGGTTGGCCGCCATTTTCCTCGCTTGCTCGCGCAGGGTGCATTTGAAGAAAAACGCCACATCCGGTGCGGCATCCACCACCTTGCGCGCCGCCATGAGTATGTCGCGGTACCCTGAGCTCCAACCCGGCAACGCACAGCACACAACGACCGATGCCGGCCGCTTCCCGAACCGCTTCAGCAGGGTGGGTTTATCCACCTCCTGCGATCCATACAAGGGCTGCATGGGAATGTCTTCGAGCTGGACGACCGGTGCCTGGCGGTTCAAGCTGGCCAAATCGGCGGTGAGTGCGGAACATGGGGAAAAGATGCACCCGGCCCGCTCCAGCACGGTCGCTTCCATCCGTTGAAAATAGGAAGGGAACAGCCTGTATCGCCGAGGTGCGCCTACCCCGGCTGGCCCGGTAAAACGCCGCACCGCATCGTAGACGAGTGGAATTTTTTTCCACCGGCATAAACGGTGGGCGAAAAAAACCGCGTCATCCACGGCATGGATGGCATCGTAGGAAACGCGACCGGTGGCGCGAAGGCCCGCCCAACGCAACTGGATCCGCCGTGACTTGCGATCCTCCTCCAACAGAATCCGGATATTGGGGTGGGACGGCATCTCGGCAAGCGGGGCAAGCAGGTCGACGTGGTGGCCGGCATCCGCCAAGGCCCGCAACATGGCGACCGAACGCACCTGACCGCCACGTAGCGACACCGCCGTATACGATATGAACAGAATATTCATGGCAGCAGGAAAAACACTCTATTGCCTAGGCTTGAGTAGTTCGACATCCAGCTTTTCGTCCATCGTCGGGATCACCAACTCGGGCGCTCTATCCGGCTTCTTGGCTTGATCGGATGCCACCTTCTCGAGCCATAGCCGGGTTTCCTCCCCCGCAATGCGGTCGATGAAGGCCTGAAAGGCGCGATCCGTACGAATAGGATCGAATTTCGGATCCCGAAGCCAACCCACGATAAGTTGTTTCTCAAAAAGCTGCGCCGCGCGACCAAGAGCCTGCAAGGACTCCTTGCCCTGCAGGAGCTGCGCATTGCAGATGGCAATCTGTTTGTAGTATTCCTGCCGCCGATAGTTGTTTCCCCGCAACACACCCAAAGGAACCAGCGCTTTGTCGTATTGCTCGAGCTGCATGTAGGACGCCGCTTGCCGCTCCAGCGCATGGACGTTCCGCGGAGCGTCGCGCAACACCCGGCCATAGGCCTCCGCCGCTTCGGAAAATTCTTCGCGGGTATAGCGTGCGTTGGCTAGATAGAGCTGGATCTCGGCATCGTACATGTTCTGTTCCAGATGCCACTCCGCCATGTACATAACCGCCTCGGCATCGCCAAATGCATCGAGCGATTGGATCAGTTTTTTCTGGATATCGGGCCGGGAGGGATCGACGCTCAGCAGGCGTATATAGGCATTTACCGCCTCGACATGGTTTTCCTTTTCGAAATAGAGCCGTCCCAACCGCTCCAACGCCCCCATGTGCGCCGGATCGAGCCGCAGGGCATCCTGGCAGCGTTCAATCGCCTGATCGTATATGCTGCGCAGCATCAACGCATCCGCCGAGCGCACCAGCCGATCGGCCTTCCGCCAAAGCTCAACCCGGTCCGCAAATTTTTCGCGGGCGTCCTGATCCTGGATATCGAAGTCCTCCACGAGCGCCACTTCCTGCAGGACGGGAGAACCCTCGCCCTCCTTGGCATGATCCAACCAGATGCTTTCCTCGTAGAGGCCGATCCCTTTCCAGAGCATGAAGAATGCAATCGCCAGCAAAAAGATAATGATGATCGACTTGAGAATGGCCATGAGCGCCCTCTTCTCGCGAATATCCATTTTTTCCTCGCGGTGCCCTGTGCTTGCCTGATGGCGGCTCGTTCTATGTACCTGTTTCGAATCCGAGACCGTACGATCTCCGTACAACGGCTTTTCAGTTGGGCTGGCGGCATAGAACTCGACGTTCGAACCGGAAGAAGGATGGCCAGAATCTTCGAAGGAACGGTGTGACCTGTTTTTTTTGTGCTTTTTTCTCATGAGTGTGGAAACCCGTATTAACGGGGGCCTTTAAACTGAAAATCATTCTATGAACAAAGGGTTGCAGTATTCATCGGAGACGGGTAAGTGTCAAGCGTTGCTCCGATTAGGAAGAATTTCAACGAACAGGTAGATTATGGCGACTTTCCTTACATTATTTGCGGTAGCCTTGGTTCTGGTGGGTATCCCGCTGGGTATTCTGGGATTGATCAATGGCCTGCGCAAAAAACAGCCGGGTTGCTCGGGAAACCACGACTGCGTGGTCTACAAAGGGGAAAAGGTCACCTGCCCGTCGTGCGACCTGCGCGAATTCAAGGCCGCCCAGGCCGTTCAAAATCAATAGGCCGGTTTTTCTATTTGTTTTGGCACTTCTCGCAAAGGCCAAACACCACAACCCGGTGCGTGCGCTCTTCGAAATTATGCTTCAGGCAAGCCTTCTCAACCAGCCCGGCCAGCGGGTCGGCTGAAAACTCGATGAACTCGCCGCAACCATCGCAAATCATATGCTCATGGTTCGGGTGGTTGAAGGTGTGCTCATAATGGGCATGCACATCCGTATCGCGAATTACACGGACAAAGCCCACTTCCTCCATGAGCGCCAGAGTCCGGTAGACCGTCCCCCGGCTCACATGGTTCGGACCGCTGGAAAGCTCCGCAGCCAAATCGTCCGCACAAAAATGGTCGTGGCGGGAAAACACCTGGGTGAGTACGATTTTACGCGCCTGGGTCACCCGAGCCTTTTTCTTCTTCAGGAAATCGATAAACAACGGCCAAGCCTCGTCCACCGACTGCCGCGCTTCCTCTGTCAACTCCTGCGTTTCCGTTACCTTGCTCATGCCGATCGTAGTTCCCTTCTTTGAATTGAATCTACATATAAACATATATGTGCCGCAATATTAAGCCTGCAATCAATAAATTTGCTGTTACATTCCCCGTTTTTGTGCGACACAAAACAGCGAATCAACAAGGAGAATGATTATGGCATATGTTATTTCAAGTGAATGTATTTCCTGCGGCGCCTGCGAATCCACCTGCCCGGTGGAAGCCATCAGCCAAGGCGACGACCTGTTCGTAATCAACGCCAACACCTGCACCGACTGCGGCGCCTGCGTCGATTCCTGCCCGGTAGACGCGATTTCCGCAAGCTAGGCGAAACGGGAAAGAATTCAAGAAAGCGGCTGCGAAGCCGCTTTTTTTGTTGGCGGTCGGCCCGGTTGGATGGCAATGCGAACTTTTTCGCCGAAAAGTTCGTTATCCAATCAGTGGTCGGCCCGGTTGGATGGCAATGTGAACCGTTTCTCCGCACGTTTCATAAATCAGGTGTCCTTGCTGGATGGCAATGTGAAAAGCGAAAGTTTGTTTCGCACCCCTAGTAGGTACCAAGCTGGATGGCAATGTGAACTTTTTCGCAAAAAGTTCGTTATCCAATCAGGTAGTCCTGAATTTCGTTGCGAACCGAACCCACTCGAAAACCCCAGTTGGAACGCGACGAATTTGAGCAACTTTCGCCGATAATTTCCAGCTTTGGGGTGGCTCGACATCCTCCACTTCGGTAGATTTTCAAATTCTTTGGTTTCCCGAGGGGTACGAAAACATATCCGGAGGGTTAACATGCTGGTGGATAACAGGATTTGCTTAGAGGGGTGTTGGGATAGATGAACGGTTATTTGAGTGTTTTCCAGGTTTTTACGATGCTTCTGGCGGAGAAATTCCGCCCAAGATATGATGCCCGGCTTCAACTGCTGGCCTATCAGGTTAAAATGCTTCGATCTCGGATCGATGATGAGCGAATTTATACAAGGCCGGAGGAACGGGCGGAGCTTATTCGGCTGGGCAAGTTGCTCGATCACGATATTTCCGACGTGATGCTGGTCGTCCAACCCGGAACCTATCGTGGCTGGCTGAAACCGAAGGAAACCAAACATAGAAAGCCGGGCCGACCGAGAACGGCGGAGGCAACTGTGAGTCTGGTTCTGCAATTTGCATCCGACAACCTCGCGTGGGGATATAAAAAGTTGCACGGCGAACTTAAGAAGTTGGGTATAAAAATTGGAATCACGACGGTCAGTGATATTTTGAAACGAGCTGGACATCACCCTGTTCCAGACAAGGAGAGGAGACATCAGCCGACCAACTGGAAAAAGTTTATCAGCTCCCATATGGATACGCTGGTTGCCTGCGACTTTTTCACCAAGCCGGTCTACACGCTCAAGGGTCGGTTTGACGCGTATGTGCTCGTGTTCATTCACCTCGGAAGCCGCCAAGTTTTCATGAGTCCGGCCACGTTTCATCCCGATGAAAAATGGGTGCTTCAACAGGCGCGGAATGCGGCAATGTGGCTGGATGATATTGGAGTCAATGCTAGGCACCTCATCCGAGATCGGGACACGAAGTTCTCCCTTCGTTTTGACGAATTCTGGAAATCTTCGGGGACGGAAATAATTAAAACACCCGTCCGCTCTCCTATGGCGAATGCATTTTGTGAATGCTACATCGGAAAAATTAAGAGGGAGTGTCTCAATCACTTTTTCTGCTTCAGCATGAAGCAGTTGGACTACATTAATCGCGAATGGCTTGCGTACTACCACAACCATCGCCCTCATCAGGGTGTGGATATCGGAAACAAGGTTCTTAACGTTGATTTTGCGCCCACGACCGAAGGTGAAATCAAACGGGAAACAAAGCTCGGCGGAATCATCTCGCACTACTATCGAGAAGCCGCGTAGTCCTGCCGTTACCAACATCAAAACGCAACTCCTCGTTCATCATGAACGGTCGCTTTCATGCGCCTTGATTGCAGAGATTTAGTTGTTTTCAGGTTTCCCATCGCTTCGTTTTATCAATTTCCTTGTTCCGCTTTCCAGTTTTTCAAATCAGTCCCGTTCGTTTCACTTCCGTTTTCCCCTCAATTTTGGGTGCGACACCCAACCGCATAGACCACTAAAAAATAGCTCGGTCGAATTTATTCAGGAAACCCTAATTAACCAGCATTTCAAGCTCCGCCTCAACAGCACCAATCAATTGCGCATAATGGCGCAGCTCCAGTTTCTCTTTAGAGAGAGATGCCTCTGCCTCCTTAATACTTTTCTTTATCTTAGCTTTTTCAGAAGAGGACACGTCTTCAGCATCCAACTTTTTTTTACACTCTCTAATCTCAGCACGCAGTTTGGATATCTCAGATTCAGACTTTTTGGATCGCTCTTTCAGAGTCTCGAGATCCGCCTCATAGAGGCTTGCCTTTTGGTTTAAATAGTCAGAAACATTCTTTCGCATTGCCTCGCGATCCTGTTCGCTGAGATCGATAGAACCCCATATGCTTTCTTCCGCATTGACGGACTGGCACATCAGCTCTTTTGAGGTTCTGTTTTTATGAGTAACATCTCCTAAATTCAATAAGCTGTGCCCGACCTCATGCAGATATGTTCTGCCATCGGCATCGTGTTTGATAATAGAAAGTTTGCGAATAGGTTGTCTTCGATGAATTAACAGCCCGTCATTTCCTGCCTTAGGCGACAGTGAGAATCCCTGCACCAATGCATCTGAGTCGATTTCCCCGGCAATTCTAAACTGAATCACATCAGCCATGTATAAAAGGGAACCGTGTTCTTTGAAGAATTTGTCTACAAAATCGGACTGAAACCCGTTTACATTTCGCATTGTTATGGATTTAGATAGAGGCACTACACGGATTCCTGCGGGCTCAAATGCGATGTGATAAGGAGGACAGCTCTTTGCTTCAGCGCTCTTACGAATGTTAACGTCGATTATTGCAATTGTAATTGTATGGGAGGACCCTTCCAGAGGTTTCACCTCTTTCGTTGCATTAAACGGAGTGGACTCAGCGTCCTTAACACTGACGTGAATATGTGTGCTAACCAGTTTCTCCGCATCGGCTGTGGACTGGCTTTCGAGCACGCTGTCGCCAGGATTTAAAATGCCTAATTTTGTTATTTTACCGGAAGAACCGCCACCCGTTTTCCAGTCGCAGATTCCGGATACCGGACGCGTTTCCCCGTTCGCATAAGTTGCCATGCATTGATATTTTGCCGACTGATCGCTCGTTAAAGCTCCCGATCCGACAATCTTAACGGATGAAACGGTCCAGCACGCGAGCTTAGGATAGCCATCCATAACCCAGATATTTGATGAGGCCCCCTTGCTGGTTTCATCGGCCAAATTCCAACCAGCACTTAAATAAACGGCCTTGTCTTTTAACTCTTCCGTTGTTTTGGCGGAAGCACTCTTTGCTCTCCGAACCACAGCACCTTCATTATTGGTCCACACCTTCTCAACCTGATTCGAATTAAAGTCGTATAACTCATAATTCCAGAAAGAATCAATGTCCCGGACGGTACAGTTATTATCTATCTTTCCATCGGCAATAAGTTGCAGGTTGTTCCTTCCATAGTACCGCAGTGCTTCGCAATTCCGGTTGGCCTCAATATCTATTTTGCTGAGGCTATAGCACTTTGAGAGCGAGGAGCTATTTCCACAAATCCCGCCCACATTTGAAAGTTGTTTGCCAGCGATAGCGCCTGTCGAAAAACTGTTTTCTATTTTCCCATAAGAGTTCCCGCAAAGGCCGCCAATAAATTTAGACTGAACCCCTGCTGATATTAAACCGGTTGCGGAGCATTCCTTCACGGTCTCGTGTGCTGCACCGCAAAGGCCGCCAATATTTTTGGATTGCTCTCCCACAGTAACGGAGCCGCTTGCATAGCATTGGAACGGCGAAGAATCAGACCCGCTCAATCCGCCGACACTACTCGCGTTGTTTCCACAAGAGACGTCACCTGTTGCGTAACATTCTTTTGAACCATGACTCTTGCCGCAGAAACCGCCAATGAATTCAGCATTATCACCCGCAAAGACAGTTCCTTTTGCATGAGAGTTTTGGATGTCATCAGGACTAAATCCGCATAATCCGCCGACCTTTAATGCATTATCTCCTACGCGAATGGTAACATCTGCGGCGCTATTGATAACATGCCCTCTGTTATTCTCGCCTAACAGACCGCCTACTGCCTCTGACTTTCCCTTCACAGAAATAGAACCAGACACATAACAGTTTTCAATAAACCCGCTGTATTTTTCCCCGACCAAACCTCCGACATTCTTGGCATCACCGGAGTTGGTTATTTTAATCTTCTCCAACGCCAGATCATGGACTTTTGCCCCCTGACCCAGATATGCAAAAAATCCAACGTTATAAACCGAGTCGGTGGTTTTAATTTCTACATTGGAAATCGTGTGTCCTCTCCCGTCAAAACTGCCGGAAAATCCTTCCGAAACGCACCGGGTAAATTTGGAGCCTGCCATATTAATGTCTGCAATCACCCGGAAGCATTTCTCGTTGTCCTTTAACTGTTCAAACAACTGCTTGCTTCGTTTTTGCGTGAAGTCACTATTTTCCAGCATCATTTGCGTAGAGATTTCCGGATCTGTAATTGTGGCCAGTCGTTTCTGAAATTCAGCAGCCATTTTTTCAAGCTGGGCCGTAATCTCCTTGGACAAAATGGCTAAGCCCTCTTTTGTCGTGCATTTTGAAAACTCTAAAACATCTTCTTTTGTACCGATTAAATAGGGATCATCTTTCGTCCCCCGACCTCCGCTATAGCGCTGGAGAAACTCAAAGGAGGCCTGTTTAACGGCAGTGTTTTCGGTGCTCTTTGAATTTGTTCGTTTATCGGCGACCGCATCTTTCGGGGCGGCTAGCGCTCCATCAAGATTCAGCCGGCGCCCCATGGCCGTTTGAAATTTCCCTGTGGATGATTTGATTAGAGAAGGGCAAAGCGTGGCCCCATTATATAATCTAAACAGGAGTTCTCTGTAATTATCGGCTGGATACGCGGCCTTAAGAATGGCCAGACTACCTGCAACGTGCGGCGCGGCCATCGATGTTCCGCTCTTAACGGTGTATGAATTATCCTTCTTGTGTCCCGTAGAATAAATAGCTTGCCCCGGCGCGGCGATATCAACGGACCTTTCGCCATAATTAGAGAAACTGGCAAGTGTATCTGCCGGAGTCGATGCGGCAACGGCAACAATATTATCTAAATTGTAGTTCGATGGATAATGAGGTCTTTTGTCGTTGTTGGATTTATCATTTCCCGCAGCAGCCACAAAAATAATTCCAGCATTCCGGGCCGAAATGATCTTTCTCTTCAGCGCTATATTTTCGTGTCCAGTAAAACCCCAACTGGCATTGATGATATGAGCCTTTTGTTTAATTGCATAGTTGATGCATTTAATTGCATTTATAATTTCACCCTTCCTGCCTGAAGCATATTTCAGGGCCATGATGTTTACATCCCACGCAACTCCGGTAATTCCTTTCCCGTTATTCCCAACCGCACCAATGGTTCCAGCACAATGAGTTCCATGCCCATGGATGTCCATCGGGGCTGATTTCTTAATCGCATCAATCCCGTAAACATCATCAATATAACCATTCCTGTCATCATCAACTCCATTCCCGGGAGTTTCATTCGGGTTTTTCCACATGTTAGAAGCAAGGTCAACATGTGAAAACCGAACACCGGTATCAATAACAGCCACGACAACTTGTGAGGCAGAGTGCTTATTCTTCCATGCCTTGGGAGCAGAGATCTTTTTCATTCCCCATAATTGTGAAAATTCGGGATCATTAGGTGTTGCCTGAGCGTGCAGGACATTGTTGACGCTAGCTGTTTTGCATAGTCCGGATTTATTCAGTTCAGCTTTAAGTTTCTCAATGGACTCAAGAGTGGAAGTTGATGTTTCGAGCACATACATTCCGTCCCCTAAATCATCGGTAATTGTTGCACCGGATTTTTTAATGATTTGGAGCAAATCGTCAGGCATTTCTGCTGTTTCAATAGAGATCAGCAAATCATTTGCAATGTACTCTTCGTGGATGAGTTGACGGCTTCCTTCGCTATCAATGATTTCGGTCTCAGATACAATAATCAGATCCTCAAAGTCAGGGCTCTTAATGAGGACTTTGCGAATAGGCTGTCCGACCGCCGCCTTTGGATTATGAGATTCTGCAACGACAGTCGCTTCATTCCAGTGGTCAGGAAGTTTAAAGCCGGCAGATTCATTTTTGCTGAAAGACTGGAGAAAGATGAGTAGAAGCAGCAAGCACCCTGCCCACTTAAGAGGCTTTTTGTGTTTTAGGCCAAAGGCACCAAGGCGCTTGAGTTTAGGTTCTAGAAAAGGAAACTTTTTAAATAGGTAGGGTTTGCAGAACCATTGATATGCTTTAGAGCAAAGAGGAGAAAGTTTTACTATTAGCTCTGATAAGAGCAATGAGAGCGTTTTCTTTGCCAGCAGGAGAACGCTTGCTATATATTTGAATTGTGTCGTCTTGGATAAGTTTCTATATGCACGAATAAATTTATAACAAACCGTGTTCTTTTTCATATAAGAGGGGGGTTCCTGTTATGACGATTCTATTAAGTTTTTGATAACGTTCAAATGTTGAGGCCTGACAGGAAATGGCTGATAGCGGCACACAATTACAGTTGCATCCGCCGAGTGCGCTTTATACTTCATCTCCATAGCTAATCCCACTCTTGAACGGACACACCTAATCGATGCTATTCGTCATAACATCCTTATTTCAAATGACTAAACAGATTTGTCAAGCGGAGTTGGTCAAGACTGGCTCCGAAATATGCGACGAAGTGCCAAGCAAAGCGTATGGACTTCCTCACATACCAATCGCTGTTCATGGCTCATGCCTTTTAGCCTCAGGCCTCAACATTTGAACGATACCAAGTTTTTAGAGTGCGAAGGGTCTGAGCGGTTGTTAAATATAAAAAAGCCACAAGAAAGGCGCGCTCTCTTGTGGCTCGTGAATTTAAAAATTTAGATTAGATCCATCATATCCGCTGGCAAAACAACACCCTGTTTTTTTGCGTATTCCATGAGCACTGGAAGTACTTCAGCCAATTCTGCTGCATCAGCAGGTAACATAACTCCGAGTTCAGTAACAGTCTTCGCAGCAATACCTACTCCAACTTTGTCCATAGCGCCTGCTGTATCCAAAGCCGCTTTCACTGTTGTTCCCAATGTTGTGATTTCTGCAACCAATGCAGTCTGCGCTGGAATCACTTTGGAAAGAGCTACGATACCTTCCTGGAACAACTGCTTATCTTCTTTGCTCAGGGACTTGTTCTTTAGAATCTCAGCTTTAATCAGCTCCATATGCTTATCATTTGCATCGCACTGTACTTTCAAAGCGGCAACTTCATCTGACGCATCGACAGCCGTAGCCTCAAAATTAACACCAAGAGCACTACTCATTTTTTCATAAGAAAGTCCAAGCTCAGTCTGGAGACTTGAATAGCTTTCAACAAATGAATGGGTTTGACTTTCAATCGCTTTAGTTTGTTCGCCCCCAGCAAACCCGCCGATCATTGAACATGAAGATACGCCAGCAACAAGAGCAACAGTAGCAAGGGTGATTATAACTTTATTCATTTAACGCTTCCTTGTTTTGATTTATTTGTTTGTTTGCTTCAATCTCTAAACTCCTTAGAGATTTCTGATGAATACGCGCACACCAATATGCACAAGAACTATTCATATATTAAATGAATGGCCATTAACAGTTCTTAAAGCAACTTTTTAGGGGTATTCACTTCGCCGGACTAGCCTGAATTATTCATAGACACGGTTTCGGATTGGTCGGCCCGGCTGGATGGTTATGTTGCGTGGTTTGTTATGTTGCGAAGCGTCTTTTTGTTGAGCAAAGCCGAATATTTCGAGTGGAGTTCGCAACATAATTCCTGAACCGAGGCGTAGTGTCCCTTGTATGTGCAACCAACCATACAAGGAGATTATTATGCATTCGGAAACCTTCTGCATTTCCGACGACCTTCCGCCTTCATTGCGCATGCTGGCCGAACAGTTTTGCTCGGACGCATTTCGGATTCGCGGTGTAACCCTGCATACGCTCAGGCTTGAGGTGTGTTATCTCTGCCGCTTTTTCCGCCATTTCGGCCCGCCCGCATCTTCCGACAAGTTGTTCCAAAAGATCTCGCCGGGATCAATCAGCGATTTTCTTCAGGATTATGCCCGGGCATACAGCTCTGGCTCCCTGGCAGGAATGCAAAGCCTGCTCCGTTCCTTTTTACGTTTTGCGTATCGGGCCTCACGAATTGAGAGCGATTTGGCGGAACTGGTTCCGATACGAAAACACCGGCGGCTCGGGACGGTTCCCCGCAGTTTGCCCGACGAGTGCATTGAACGGTTGCGCAACAGCATCGACCGGAGCACAGCGGAGGGTATGCGCGATGCGGCGATCATCTGCCTGCTGGCCTGGTCGACCCGGTTGGATGGCAATGTGAACCGTTTCTCCGCACGTTTCATAAATCAGGTGTCCTTGCTGGATGGCAATGTGAAAAGCGAAAGTTTGTTTCGCACCCCTAGTAGGTACCAAGCTGGATGGCAATGTGAACTTTTTCGCAAAAAGTTCGTTATCCAATCAGGTAGTCCTGAAATTCGTTGCGAACTTAAGCCCTCCGAAAACCCCATATCATTTACACTATTTTCATCCGTGCATTCATTTCCGCACCTTGTACAAAGATCACTTCTTTTTCTTGAGCAAATTTTCACCGCTGTATTCCAGCGAACGCTCGTTCGGAACCGGGTTGAACCAGTACTTGAAATACAACTTCCCATTAGATGACACGCGTAGTTCACCTTTTATCCGGCCATAACATGCCTGCTGCACATTGCCTTTAGCATCCAAAATAGTCCGGACTCGGAATAAATGGTTAATTTCAGCGTCAGGCTTGGCATTTGTTCGAAACTTCAATCCATATTCGTCGGTATATACCTTTTCTCGACACATAGATTCTGAATAGTTATTCGTTGGTGCGAGGTATGGAAAGATAAACTCCGAACCAGTGGATTGGTCAGGCACAAACTCCTGAATTCCATCCCCCTTGTTACTAAATGAGATCTCGCATGTCGCCCCACTTATTCCAGAGGTCTTCTGCACAAAAAAGATCATATCAGAAACACGTCCTTTCCCATATGGTGCGACCCAATCGCCTCTTTCCAGGTCAAAACCAACGGACTTATCCCATTCGGGAATCATTTCACGATCCACACCTCGCGCAACCATAGGTACAGGATTTTTCTTTTTTCGCATTTTTATCTCGAGCGCTGGGTTCCAAGGCTCCCAGCGGTTGAGGACAATATTTCTTTTTTTAAATGCATAACTAACTCCACTATAATAATAGCCTTCCGCAAGAGCTCCGGCACCGCCACCAGAAAAACTGAAGCTCTCTCCGGAAATTGTGCAGTATCCATTTTCATCAACCGTAGTCTTTACCTGCTCGTCCCTTTGCTCATTAACCCTGAAAGATTTTCGAACAACTGCATTCGTGACGGGAAATCCTGTCTCGGCATCCACAACGTGGAAGGTCGTTTTCATTTTTGGTAAAGCGCACACACTTGAAGAAGCACCCATCAAACCAAGCAATAGAAGATAAATAGGCTTTAATAAAATATTTTTACATTTCATGGTCAGTTCCTTTCTTTGCCGTTTAGCTTATCGAACAATTTGTAATTGTGAACGTAAGGGAGATCTCTGATGGCACTATGTCGCCATTCCGGATTACCGCCATCTTTAGTGGGCCACTCATCGGGATCGGTCATAAATAGACTGTGCATATCAAAGTTTGCATCCTCCCACGTCGTGTGATTGTTGCTTCTCGATCCCAATGCGCCGGTTCTTGCGGGAAAGGCCTTGGCGAGGAGGTAGTCGCGAACGGGGAGGTTGGAGATATTCATCGTCGCATTGTTGATGTCATAATTGAACGTAAACCCACTGGTACCGATTGTTGCTCCCGCAAATGCGGCTCCGCCTAAACCGAAAAGTTCCGCTGGTTCCGGTCGGAAGAGCGGATCGGTTTTTAGCGTTTCCAGAAAGGCAGCTCGCTGTGTTGGATTGTTGGTGCTGAGTTGCCCATGCTGGAAGCTCGGGTTTTTCGGCCAAAGGTCGATATCCAACAACGGCGTCGATACGATATGCGTATCGCTTTCGGTGGTGAAACCCCATCCAGTATACGGATCGGACCCGCCACCGGCATCTGCTCCAAAATCGCTTTTCCCCTTAAAGATCTCCTGTAGCTGGAAGGCATACAGGCCAAACCGTTCGGTGGCATTCCAGATATCCCAGTCGAGTGGCCCGCTGAACAAGGTCGTATATCCCTCATCTACCCGCAAGACATCCTCTGTCGATGAATAGAAGTTGAAGGCATCAGTATGGGTTTGAACATCCGCAAAGCGGTGCCGCCACGTAAGATTGGTGCGGACATCGTCGAAGAGCTGGTAGTATTCAGAGGCATAGGTTTCGAAGGGGTACTTATGCCAGTTGTAGCCAACATACGACATGAACCCTTCGTTCGAGTTATGAATAAGGCTTCCGTCAGGGATCATGTTTTCGTTCGGGGTGACATCGCCATAGGCCTCTTTGGCTACTGCTGCATCGATCAGGTAATATTGATCCACATCGGCTCCATGGTTGCAGATAGCCGTACTGGAAATGATATTCCCTAAACTGTGCGCCATCAAAATATTCTTTCGACCGCCAGCGGTTTGTGAGTTGAGGAAGGTGGCCAATTGCGGAGCCGAAGCAAAGGAATTTACAACGGCATTGTGGTAATGGCACGGCGTGTCAAAGATCGGAAGATCTGTTCCAAGCGGATTCCCATCCCAACTCACGCCGTAGAAGCGGGCATTGGAGCCGCTCCAGAAGAGCCGCTTAAACATGTTGGCCTGCGATGCTCGTCCACGCGGCTCGGATACATTGAAGCCATGTACATAATAAAAGTTGGCATCGTTGCAAAGTTCGTCCGGTCGGTTTTCCGGTTCGTCCAATCGGTCGGGCGCGGCGGCTCTGTCTCCTTGTCGCAGGTTTTTATAGCGAAACATCTTTTCAACCGAGGTGAACGAAAAGTAATTCGTAAACGAGGTGGTTTGTCCGCCACCTTCATCAAAGGTCAGCCAAATCATGGCATTGGTATTTTCCTCGTGCACCTCAATCAGCATGGCTTTGTCCAAAGAAGTAGACGGAACCGTGTATTCCGAGCCGGAATTCAACGGGTCAACCACATGTACCGTTTTTGCAAGTATTGCATTGGCCGAAGTCAAATCAGTCAAATACTGATCAGAATCTGCCGCGTCAAGCTGTGCGTCCACAACCCCGACCTTTACATTGGAAAACAGTTTAACGGTAGCATTGGAGGCGACGCCCTCTGGCCACTGGATTATTGCTGGGAAAAAATCCTCCAAATCATTCAATGTTTCGATGGAATTCGGGCTTTCGGTAATATCAAAATCTTGCCCCGGGACATCGGAAAAATAGTTATCCTTCCGGTAGAAACTGACGGGAAGCGGCGTGACACTTGCAGGCAGGTCATATTTGGTTCCGTTGCGATCATCGGCATCGCAATTCACCCAGAACCTGTAGGGATGGGATTCATCAACCCGGTTCCAATCGTTGGTTCCAATGGTGCCATCGCGATCCATGTCCATAACGAGGGTCTGGCCGGAGGATGTGGGAGGATCGAGAGTGGAAAGAACGGTATAGAACGAGGGAAGGAAACCCCGCTTGTGGGTTAGCGTATAGTTCCAGCTGTTACTGGGTTCGCCGCGCTGGCGATAGGTGATGTCCGTATAGTTTGTGCCATCGGCCATGAACCAAGCCGATTCGCCATCGGATCGAATGAAGGTTTCGCTGACGGCTCCGGGAAAGATTCGCGGTGGCATATTGGTTAGATAGGTATAGGTTTCATAATCCCATGTGCCGGTTTGGTGCCATCCTTCTTCCGGAGGAATGATTACATAACCGCGATGTTCCGTAGGACCGAAGCCATGCGCTTGCAGGTTGTCGAGAAAAGTGAACTGTTCATTTCGGGCAAACCAATATGATCCACCCACCTCAAACCACTGATAAAGACCGAAATCGTATTCCCACACGGCCTTGTAATAATTGACCGGAGACCAGAGACGGTCGGTTGGGGCGAGCGGATAGAAGGTGCCCCCGCTCGTTTTCTCCATCTGCACCTGAGCCATGGCGGTGGTATCGGAAGGATCGAAGGCTCCTCCACTCAATTGTTGTAAACGGCACTCGACGGTAATCAAATACTTAAGACAGGCGGAAAGCTTTTCCTCCGTCCAGAGATTGGAAGCATCCACCAATACGGGAGTGCCATCTGAAAGCAAAGCCAATCCTGCAGGATCGGACGGACTCGCCTGCACCAGATGGTTAACGAATGCTTCGGAACCGTCATACGCATTCAAAGCCAGAGCAAAAACATGTTCTTTTCCTGCCCACCAAAAACCATCTTTAGGGGTTCTGTAGAAGCGACCTCCACTTACCGTTGGGTAGAGATCCCCAGAAGCTGTTGCCGTCCACGTTCCGCACTGCGTCGCAATCCACGTACCTAATGTTGCAACGGGTGTTTCTGTAGTAAATGTTCCGTTGGTTCCGTCCATTGCCAAAATCCGCATGTTTATTGCTTCATAAGGGCTACCTGTTGCCTGATAAAGATTCTGGGGTGATGTATTCCAATCGCCGGGCGCGCTGTCCACTGAACCCGGAACAGACTGCGGATCGCCATCATCAGCAGGAAGAGCAATCACTGGGGCATCGTTTGTGTAGGGGTCAGTTCCGGCTTCGTACTCGGTCACGTTGTCAATGCCATCGCCATCGGAGTCCACGAACGAAAGTGCAAAGATACGATAGAATCCGCTGGCACCCTCCCTTACCGAATTCCAAACCGTGCTGGCGGCCCATTCCGAATTCTCGATCTCCCCGTTGGCGACAGCAGTGATGTATTCCGGCGTAATTTCGTAAGGTACTTCGGTCGGAGGATTATTTGATTCCCCTGAGGAAGACTCTTCCAGCGGCGAATACAGTACCGTTTCGCCCTGAACGAGTGACACGGTAGAATAATCGACTGTATCCCACACATTCGCCGCAAGATTCGTACTCTGGTCAATAAACAGATAAGCACCGTCGAAACTAGGCGGATACTCAATCGTGATATTCCCATCCAAATATTCCGAAATTCGAAACTGTTGTGCAAACCCCGAAAGTGCCAGCAACAGGGCTGACGTAAGTAGAATATATTTCCTCATGATTCCCCTTACTTAAACATGCAAAACAACAACTGATACTCGCCTATCTGATCGGAAGATCGCCCGATGCTTATAAAAAATGGCAGTTATTAATAGAAGCAACCTTATCGAGTATAAAACATCAGAATCTTCAGCAGAGAGTACGTATTTACCCAAATCGGTGTCAACGCTTCTTTGGTGGAGAATTTGGGCATAGTACAAAATACTAGACTCTGGTTCTTATTAGCAGAATTGACATGGCCGTTCGAACAAGTATTTTCTCGGCAAGCTGATTCGGATCACCCCAACAATCCCATCCGGTTCAGCCCAGATCTCCGGTCATCCTCCCCCGGATACCGGAGGTCGTTTTTGGTGGCTCGTATGCCGCTAACGGGCGTTCAACCTCTTTTGAATTAGAATATGAGCAACGCTGCTGGGATTTTCTTACGGTTTTCTGTCGATTTGGGCGGCGATACCTCTACCAATTCCTCAACATCCTCCCGTGGCAAATCCCGAATTTCATCCATTTCACCCGTTCGGATAAAGTTCATGATGTGACGGGCGGTTTCGATCTGTGTTCCGGAGAAAGGAGGTTCGGCCTCGGTTTCGGTTGCTGGTGGTTGAATATCGGCAACGGCTTCCGGCTTGCGGACTACGGGTTCGGCTCGGGAGGGAAGGTTTTCTCGTCTTGGATTTTTCCTGCAAACGGCTTTCTCGATCAAATTGGATCGCCCTCTTTCCGCTTGCAGCAACAGAGAAAGTGCCACAAGAAGTGCCAACGCACCTGCCACCAGAAAGGCGAATGCAATGCGACGGCTGTTTGTTTCGGCTTCCATGCAACTCATCTCCTCCCCAAACCACTTAGAACGTTGCCCCAAGTTTGATTCCAGCGATTACCCCGGGGCGGAGATGCGCACTCATCAATATCGTCCGCATCCCATGGCCTGCGCCCTTTTCGAAAGGATCGGCTCAACCACCCAAAATATCTTTCTTCTCGGGGCTACGTGTCGGATTCAGAGCTACACCCTTCACCTAGCCGGACTCGCTGTTTTGTCTTTCTCCATTTGGATTACAGTCAATTCACTACCGGGTGGTTGACTAGACCTTCCCGGGGAGGCTTACCCCTTTTAGGGCAATTCCTCCTCGATAGGCAACCATTGCCAGATTACCCGAAAAGCGAAAGTTAACCCCCGGACCGGTATCCGCACGGAGAAAGTCCTATTCCTCGCTGTCTGAATTGGAACCGGCAATCGCCGCAATAATTATCAGAACCAGAAAAACTCCGCCGACAATCGCCAAGGGATCGGAACCGCCGTCACCAACCTGTAGTTCCAGAACTTCAGGAGCCCTTTCCTTTTCCATGTCCCGCAACTCCGACGTTTCCGCTGCACTGAACGGAACCGGTTGACCCGCCATGGCTCGCCCTGCTCCCATAAGAGCCGTTAATGTGATGCACAGCCATGCAGTGTTTCGTTTAATCCTCTTGCCCAGCATACTTCCCTCCCTTGTTATGGTTTTCTTGCTTCTTCCCGACCAATAAAAGCGGTGAACCCAATGGAGCCCACTTTTCGGAAAAATAATGGAAACGGCGGTTGAGCATCCGTCCTGTGTCTGGATCCATAAAATCGATGGAATCATTTCCAGACATGTCTTTTGAAACCTTATAGACAACAACCGTGTGGTTCTGTTTGCTGTTGACCCGATAGGCAATGATGCAGGGGCGGCCAAGGGAACAATGCTTCTTGAGATCGTCGAGCGTTCCCGAAACAAGAAAGGCGCAATACCCGAAATATTCCGCACCAAACTTAAGCTGTTCAAGGGTGTACCCGTTTTTCGGCACCGGCCCCAAAACCCTATCAAGTTCCTTCTGCGTTATCGCCGAACCCCAGTATTTCATGACCGCCGAAAGACAGGCCGATCCGCAGTCCGACTTCTTCGATTTCCTCAGAGCCAACAGATTCACTTTGCCCTCGTTTACAACCCCGTCCTCCTGCATTCGCTCCAACGTCCCGCAACCACAGAGCAGAAATACGGAAAACAAAACACAACAAACCGTTATATAATTAGTTCCCAACGCTCATGCCCCCTAAAAAATTCATTATGTTCCCCGGCATAACTTTGCTCACGATTTACTCCCTTGTTTCCATGTGGATTAACTTCACTTGAGCGTACATATACACTGTACCTGTATTGGGAACAAGAATATATTTACCGATTTTGGGTACGCCCCTTCTTTTCCCTATTATCGGTACATGGAAAAAACAATTCACAGTAGGGACTACGACCGCTTAAGACAGTGGCTGCGGGAACAGCGGACGGAAAAAGGGTTCACCATGCGGGAGGTGGCCAAAAAAATTGATGTCATCCATTCGTGGATCGGTAAAGTGGAGCAGGGAGAGCGGCGCTTGGATGTTATTGAGTACGTCCGCTACTGCAAGGCACTCGGTGTAGATCCGCATGAAGGGTTGAAACTGCTGATGGAATAAGTCCTGAAACAATCCCGAATTAACCTTTATTCGGTTCTATTCCCTCTCTGAAACAACTTCTGAATTCAAAAGGCAATGAGTTGTCTTGAGCATTAGTCTAGTGCTTCGTCAAACTATAATATTAGGGTATAGGGATTTCAGTTTGTGTCGCGCGTCTTCAATGGTGAATTGCCAGTCGACACCTCTTTGCCTCTCGTTGCTTGATATGGCCCAGGCGGCGGTTTCCCTGCGAAGTGTCTCGATGTCCGGAATGCGGCGACCCGACAAGCATTGGCGGGTCATCGAACTTAATTCGTTTTCGGCGATGTTCAACCAACTGCCATGCTTCGGCGTATGGCGAAATTCCAAACGCTGCACAATTGCACGAGCCTGCTCCGGCTCAAACGCCTCGTAGAACGCCCCTTTCGTGTGGGTGTTCAAGTTGTCTGAAACAAGAATGACCTTCTTGGCATCCGCATAGCGCGTCCGAAGAAGAGCCTCCATTTCAAAAGCCCAGTCCACTTTGGTGCGGCGAGGCCGAGCGCTCACTCCCCGCCAACCCCGCGCCGGTTGCGTGAACATGAAGATGCAGGCCGTGCCGGCCCGTTCGTATTCATAATCGACCCGCCGGGGATGCGCCTTGGTGGCGGGGATCGGATTTCGGGTTTCCTTGGTCAATTGCACCG
>CBDVCB010000040.1:0-23298 GCA_965372395.1 uncultured bacterium | reverse complement strand
CACCCAATATAAGGCCAAATCACCCTAAAATATATCGTATACTATATAAATAAAGAGGCAGAAAAGAACCACTATTAAGCCTCCGAGGAGGGGTAATCCATCGGATCGGGGTAGCGGTATTCTTTGCCTTGGTGGTTCAGGAAGAGGATGTCGTCCCCTTCCCTGCGGGTTTGCTCTTTTCCAAGCAATGGAACTTTTCCACCGCCGCCGGGAGCGTCGATGACGTATTGCGGGACGGCGAGGCCGGAGATGCGACCGTGCAGCGAGCGTATGAGTTCGATCCCCTTTTCGACCGAGGTGCGGAAGTGGGCGGAGCCGCGGACGGGATCGCACTGCAGCAGGTAGTAGGGTTTTACGTTGATTTCGAGAAGGCCATAGAAGAGGTCGATGAGCGTTTGGGTGTCGTCGTTGATGCCTTTGAGCAGGACGGTTTGGCTGACCATGCCGATGCCGTGGTCGGAGAGCTTGCGGCAGGCGGCCTGGGTTTCGGGCGATAGCTCGGCGGAATGGATGAAGTGCAGACTGAGCCAGACGCGATGCTTCCGGAGAACGGAACAGAGGTCGTCGGTGATGCGCATGGGCAGGACGGCGGGCACCTTGGAGCCGATGCGGATCGTGCGGATGTGCGGAATTTCCCGAAGCCGGGAAAGCAGCTCATCGAGCACGGGGTCGGCCATGGTGAGCGGGTCGCCGCCGGAGAGGAGCACATCGCGGATTTCGGTGTGCTCTTCAATGTATTGGAAGGATTGCCCGAATGTAGACGCGGCGGGCTTTCCGACGAGGCGCGACCGGGTGCAATAGCGGCAGTAGGTGGAGCAGAAGGTGGTGGCGAGAAACAGCACTTTGTCGGGATAGGTGTGGATTAGATGCGGCGTGGCGCGGTGAGCCTCCTCGCCAAGCGGGTCGGCCAGTTCGCCGGTGCCCAGCGCGTTTTCATGGACGGTGGGTATGACGGTGCGGCGCAGGGCGTCATGTTTCAGCAGGCTGGCATAATGCGGCGTGACGGCAAATGAAAGCGGGATGGGGCCATCGAATGCGGCACGCTCGCCCGCAGTTGGCTCGATGTACCTTTCGAGCTCTTCACGGGTTGA
The DNA here is from genome assembly GCA_965372395.1 of uncultured bacterium. Taxonomy (GTDB): domain Bacteria; phylum Verrucomicrobiota; class Kiritimatiellia; order Kiritimatiellales; family Pontiellaceae; genus Pontiella. The sequence continues at coordinate 22,207 of CBDVCB010000040.1, read as the reverse complement.
GATGCGGTTGGCTATCTGCCATTTCCAGTCCTTGGAAGTCTCGGATTCATGCATTTGGATACCTATTATTGACAACTCGAAACAGGTCGGCATTATACGCGGATGCAAACCAATAAGAACCAAATTGCGAAACAACTCAAAGCCGTGCAGACGATCATGGCGGACAGCCTGCGCAACACCAATATTTCCAAGCTCCTCCCGCCAAACAACAACATCATGGGCAGCGGTAAAATGCTGCGCGCGCAACTCACCTTAAGTCTTGCCGTGGCCAATGGAATCGATGCAAAAACAGGCCTTCATGCAGCGGCGGCGGTGGAGATCATCCACGGGGCCAGCCTTCTGCACGACGATGTGATCGACGGCGGCATCCTCCGGCGCGGCGCACCCACTTTTTGGAAAAAACACGGCACGAACGGAGCCATCCTGCTGGGCGACCTGCTCGTCTTCAAGGGGCTGGATCTAATGATGCAAGTCGGACGCACCGATTTGCTTAAGGAGTTGATCGACATGGCGGTCCTTGTTTGCCAATCCGAGGTTGAACAGGAGCTGCTTTTGCGCGGAACCCCGGGAACATGGGAGGATTGCGAACAAATTGCCCGCGCCAAGACGGGATCGCTCTTCGCCTATGCCGCCGTTGCTGCGGCATCGGATGCGCCCGGCCAGGTCGATGCGTTGCGCGAGGCCGGATTCATCCTTGGAACGGTCTACCAACTTGTCGACGACATACTCGACTGCTCCGGCAACGAGGCGGTTTCCGGCAAGACGCTCGGCACCGACAACGAGCGCGAAAAGACCACGGCCATCACCGCCACCAAAAACATCCCGGCGGATCCGGTTAGGCATCTCGATTCGCTGCTCGACGCCTCTTTCGAGCAGCTCGCGGAATGGCCTGGCCTACAAACAGCCTGGGGCCGTTTTTTAAATGAAATAATGAACCCCGTGCTTAAAAAACACCTTTCCGCCGGTTCGGCTCTTTTGAGCCAAGAAGGCGGGCGAACACGTAAACATGAGTATGTTTATAACAACCTATGAACATTCTGCTTCCCACCGTTTGACTGAATTGTTAAATAAGCACGCACCATTTGAACCCGAAACCCAGCGAGGAACCTGTTTTGGCTGAATTCAAAATTAGAAAAGGCTTTGATATAAAGGTGATAGGGAAGCCTGATCCAAGCATCGAAGAGTACGCATCCCCCCAATTGTTTGCGGTCTATCCCTCCGAATTCGAAGGGGTGAAACCGCGCCTGAAAGTCGCGGCGGGCGATCGCATCAAACGCGGTGACGTTCTGTTTAAAAACAAGAAAAACGAGAAGATGCTCTTCCGCTCCCCCTGCGGCGGAACCGTTCGGGCGGTCAACCTCGGGGCACGCCGCTTCCCGGTTGAAATCCTGATCGAACGCGCCTCGGAGGAAGAGAGCGTGACCTTCAAGACCTACACCCGCGATACCATCGGGCAGCTCTCCCGCGAACAAGTGGTCGACCACCTGCTGAACGCCGGCCTCTGGCCGCTGATCAAGCAGCGCCCGTTCAACCATATCGCCGATCCTGAGGCCGCGCCCAAGGCGGTATTCATCAATGCGGCAAGCTCCGCGCCCTTCCAGGCCGACTTCAGCGTTGTGCTCAAAGGCGACGAAGAAGCGTTCCAGACAGGCATCAATGCGTTGGCCAAGCTGACCGAAGGCAAGGTCCATCTTTGCACATCGGCAGGGTCGGACATTCCAGCGTTTGGAAATGCCGAAAGCCACACCTTTGCCGGCAAGCATCCATCAGGCACCACGAGCGTGCATATCAACCGCATCAGCCCGATCCAGCCGCACGATACGGTATACACCATTGCGGCGCAGGACGTGATCCTGATCGGAAAGCTTCTGACAACCGGCGAACTGCCCCGCACCAAGGTGGTTGCGCTGGGCGGCCCTGCCGTAAAGGAAGAGAGCCGCAAGCACTACCGCGTTCCTGTTGGCGCCAGCCTCGCAACGCTGTTTGAAAAATCGCTCATAGGCGAAGACATCCGCGTCATTTCGGGCAACGTGCTTTGGGGCGATCAAGTGGAACCCGACACCTGCGTCCGCTACTATGGGTCGGAATTCTTTGCGCTCGAAGAGGATCGCTCCCGACACCTGATGGGCTGGACGATGCCAGGGCTTTTCCAATACAGCTCGCACCGCGTCAACCTTTCGTCGGTCATGGGCTTGAACCACGAATGGAACCTCGGCACCAACCTGCACGGCAGCCACCGCGCCATGGTGGTTACCGGCTGGATGGACAAGCACCAACCGCTCAACATCATGACCGACTACCTTGTCCGGGCGGCACTCGCGCACGATACCGACGAGATGGTCCAGCTCGGCATCCTTGAAACGGATCCGGAAGACTTCGCGCTGGCCGCGTTTATCGACCCGCACAAAACCGATGTCTGCAAGATCATCAAGCAAGGTCTGCAGGAAATCGAAGAGGAAGGAATCTAATGAAATTTCTATTCGACTTTATGGAGAAGAACATCGCCCCGCTCTTTGAAAAGGGCGGCAAGTTCGAGCGCCTCTATCCGCTGTACGAGGCCGGCGACACCTTTGTTCGCACACCGGGCGATGTAACCCCGAGCGCGCCGCACGTTCGCGACTCCATCGACCAGAAGCGGTTGATGATGTTTGTGATCTACGCCCTGCTGCCGTGTTTGTTCCTAGGCATCTGGAACGCGGGCAACCAGTTCAACATCAACAACGGCGTTGCAGATGCCACCTTGATGACCGACCTGTTGCGCGGCGCGGCCATGGTGCTGCCGATCGTGATGGTCTCCTACATTGTCGGCGGCATTTGGGAAGTTCTTTTTGCGGTGGTTCGGCGCCACGAAATCAACGAAGGCTTCCTCGTAACCGGAATGCTCTTCCCGCTGGTGCTGCCCCCCACCCTTCCCCTTTGGCAGGTGGCGGTTGGAATCTCCTTCGGGGTGATCATCGGAAAGGAAATCTTTGGGGGCGTGGGCTACAACATTCTCAACCCGGCGCTGACCGGCCGCGCATTTCTCTTTTTCGCCTATCCGGCGCAGATTTCGGGCGACAAGGTTTGGGTCGGCACCGCCAAGACCGCGCTCGACAACAGCATCCTCGGCACCGTGGCCGAAAACGTCGATGGCGTAACGATGGCCACCCCGCTGGCCGTTGCGGCCGCCGCCGAAAAAGGAACCGATACCGTTCAGGCACTCGGCGACGCTGGATTCAGCCTTTGGAACATGACGGTCGGAAACATACCGGGATGCATCGGATCCACCTCGGTGATTGCCATTGTGCTCGGCATGGTCTTCCTAATCATTACGGGCATCGCCTCTTGGCGCGTCATGGCCAGCGGCATTATCGGCTGTATCGCGATGGCCGCCTTGTTCAACGCGCTGCCGCTCGACAACGCGTTTGCCTCATTGCCCTTTGTCTATCATCTGGTGATGGGCGGCTTCCTCTTCGGCATCGTCTTCATGGCAACCGACCCGGTCTCCTGCTCGGCCACGAATGCCGGCAAGTGGATCTACGGATTCCTGATCGGCGCGCTGACCGTGCTGATCCGTGTCGCCAATCCGGCCTACCCCGAGGGCGCGATGCTGGCCATCCTGTTCATGAATGTCATGGCGCCGCTGATCGACCACTTCGTCGTCCAGTCGCACATCAAGAAGAGAACTGCTTATGCGAGGGCTTTGAACAATGCGTGAAGACACTAGAACCCTAACCTTTGCGGCCATCGTCTGCGTGACCTGCAGCCTGTTGCTCTCCGGCACCGCTGCCGGACTCAAGAGCCGGCAGGAAGCCAACAAGGCGTTTGACGTAAAGCGCAATATCGTCAAGGCCTTCGGCATCGATATCGGCGATATGAAGCGTCCGGAAATCGAAGCCACCTTCGAAAAGCATGTAGCCGGAGAAAGCGCCGGCGAGCTACCGCTCTACACCTGGACGGATGACGGTGCGGACAAGCCTTCCAAATATGCCTTCCCCATCTCCGGCAAAGGCCTCTGGAGCACCCTTTACGGCTACCTCTCGCTGAACGCCGACCTCGAAACCATCGCCGGCATCAGTTTCTACAAGCATGGGGAAACCCCGGGTCTGGGGGCTGAAATCGAAAAAGACTGGTTCCTGTCGCAGTTCAAGGGGAAGAAACTCTACGCCAATGGCGCCGCCACGGCATTCGAGGTCGCCAAGCCGGGCTTCGCCCAAGGCGATAGCGCGGTCGACGGCATCTCCGGCGCAACCCTCACCGGAAACGGCGTCGAAGCCCTGATCCGCAAGGACTCCGCCGCCTACGCCAACTACTTCAACTCAATCAAGGGGAACAAATGAATTTCAGATTGCCGATTTTAGATTGCCGGTTTTCGGGTCTGCGACAGCCCCTGAAAAGGCCAACGCCAACTGAGTTCCACAAATCGGAAATCGGAAATCAAAAATCCACAATGGAGAGAAACTAATGGCCTCCGCTGCTAAGAAACTATTGATGGATCCGTTTTCGGACAACAACCCGGTTACCATCCAGGTGCTCGGGATCTGCTCCGCTCTGGCGGTTACGGTCAAGGTCGATACGGCCATCGTTATGACGCTTGCGCTAACGGCCGTGGTCACCTTGTCGAACTTTGTGATTTCACTGCTCCGGAACGTGATCCCAAGCGGGATCCGCATGATTGTGGAAATGGCCGTGATCGCCACGCTCGTGATCATTGCCGACCAGCTGCTTCAGGCCTTCCTGTTCGATATCAGCAAACAGTTGAGCGTATTCGTTGGCTTGATCATTACCAACTGCATCGTCATGGGACGCGCCGAAGCCTTCGCCCTGCAGAACCCGCCGAAGGAATCGCTCCTCGACGGTCTGGGCAACGGTCTGGGCTATGGCATCGTCCTGATTGCCGTTGCATCGATCCGCGAGATTCTCGGCTTCGGCAAATGGTTCGGCATGTCCCTCCCGTTCGGTGAAAATTTCATGGGCAACGGTCTTGCCCTGCTCGCCCCAGGCGCTTTCATCATTCTAGGCCTGCTCATCTGGGCGCAAAGAACCATCACCAAATACGTCGAAGAGTAACCCGCGGATTACGCGGATGGGTACGGATATTTAATGAACAACAACTTAATACATGAAGAGCTAAGCAGATCTATTATTGGTGCTGCCATGACGGTTTTAAATGAGCTTAAACCCGGCTTGCATGAAAAACTATATGAGAATGCTTTGGTTATTGAGTTGCGTGAACGTGGTCATGAAATTGAACAACAGAAGGAGTTCCCGGTTCACTACAAAGGACATTTCATCGGCAAGCTGATCCCCGATCTGATTGTGGATCGAAAAGTCATTGCAGACCCCAAGGTCGTAACGGGATTCAATGACAATCACATTGCCCAAATGATTGGCTACCTCGCCAAAACCGACCTTCAACTGGCGCTGCTTCTAAACTTTAAACACGCAAAACTTAACTGGAAAAGAATCGTAAGGGAACTTTGAACCATCCGTACCCATCCGCGGAATCAGCGGTCAAAAACACAGGAATTAAAAAATGGAACTCTTAAGCATAGCCGTAAAGGCGATCTTCGTTGAAAACATCCTGCTGGCCTACTTTCTGGGCATGTGTTCGTTCCTGGCCTGCTCAAAGAAGGTCGACACCGCCATTGGCCTGGGCTTCGCGGTCATCTTCGTATTGGCCATCACGCTGCCCGCCAACTGGGCCATCCACCATTTCCTGCTCGCCCCCGGTGCGCTGTCGTGGGTTCCCGGGGTCGATCTCGGCGGATTGGATCTCAGCTTCCTGAACTTCATCTGTTTCATCGCGACCATTGCCTCCATGGTGCAGCTCGTGGAGATGATCCTCGATAAGTTCTTCCCCAAGCTCTACCACGCACTCGGCATTTTCCTGCCGCTCATCACCGTAAACTGCGCCATCCTAGGGGGATCGCTCTTCATGGTGGAACGCGAATACGGTTTCGTGGAATCCACCGTCTTTGGAATCAGCTCCGGCGTCGGCTGGTTGCTCGCCATCGCCTCCATGGCGGCCATCCGCAAAAAGCTGCGCTATTCGCACCTTCCTGCCGGCCTCAAGGGATTGGGGATCACGATGATCATGACCGGCCTGATGGCCATGGCCTTTATGTGTTTCTCGGGGATTCCTCTAGACGCAAAAGAAGAGAACCCTCCAGTACCGGCAAAAGCTGAATCCTCCCAGGAAACCCCTGAACAGACTAACTGAGATAGATTTTATGGATAGCCCAATCATTTACATTACATCAAGCGTCGTTGTTTTCAGCGTTGTCATCATGTTGCTGGTGATCCTGTTGCTGGTCGCCGCCAGGAAACTAGTTCCTCAGGGACTGGCCAAACTGGATATCAACGGCGATCGCGAAATTGAAGTCAAGCCGGGGACGTCCCTTCTCACCGCCCTTTCCACCGAAAAGATTTTCCTGCCCTCCGCCTGCGGCGGGGGTGGAACCTGCGGCATGTGCAAATGCAAAGTCACCGACGGGGGCGGCGAGCTGCTGCCCACCGAGGCCGGACACGTCAGCAAAGCCGAAGCCAAGGAAGGCGTGCGACTCACCTGCCAGCTCAAGGTCAAGGAAGACATGACGCTCGAAATCGAGCCGGAAATCCTCGACATCAAAAAGTACGAATGCACCGTTCGCTCCAACGACAACGTCGCCACCTTCATCAAAGAGCTGGTGGTTGAGCTTCCCGATGGCGAAAAACTCGACTTCAAAGCCGGCGGCTACATTCAGATCGACGTTCCCGCCTACAAGGGCCTCTCCTATAAAACCTTCGACGTCGCCGAGGAATACCGTAGCGACTGGGACAAGTTCAACCTTTGGGATTATGTGGCCGACAACGACGAACCCTGCTTCCGCGCCTACTCCATGGCCAATTTCCCGCTCGAAGACGATATCATCATGCTCAACATCCGCATCGCCTCTCCGCCGCCGGGAACCAGCTATCCGCCGGGTATTTGCTCCAGCTATGTCTTCGACCTGAAACCCGGCGACAAGATCGTCATCTCCGGGCCCTACGGCGAATTCTTCGCCCAGGAAACCGAACGCGAAATGTGCTTCATTGGCGGCGGTGCCGGCATGGCCCCCATGCGCTCGCACATCTACGACCAGCTCAAGCGCATCAACTCCGACCGCAAGATCACCTTCTGGTACGGCGGGCGCTCCGTCACCGAACTCTTCTACATGGAAGAATTCCAAGCCCTGGAAAAAGAATTCCCCAACTTCACCATGCACATTGCCCTCAGCGATCCGCTGCCGGAAGACAACTGGACCGGCCTCACCGGCTTCATCCACCAGGTCGTGCTCGACAAATACCTCGACAAGCATCCCGACCCCACCGAGATCGAATACTACCTCTGCGGCCCGCCCATCATGCTCAAGTGCGTCAACGACATGGTCGACAGCCTCGGCGTCGAGCCCGAAATGGTCATGGCCGACGACTTTGGGATTTAGAAAAGGCTTTAGGCTTTGGACCCTGTACTTTAGGAGCCCGGTTTCATGACCGGGCTTTTCTTATCGGTGGAATGGCCGCTGGGTGTGTATCGCGCACACGAACACACGCGCCCTTTGTTCCAGAGAGGCACGCCCTACCGCTGAATGGCCAAGCCATGCGAATCCTTCAACCTGCGTTGTAGCAACATTGTAGAATAAAAAAAGCGCCCCGGAACGGGACGCTTTCATCAATCGCGGCTAGACAGGGATTAGCCGACAATAACGTTGATCAGGTCGAGAACCTTGCAGGAATAGCCCCACTCGTTGTCGTACCAGGAAACCACTTTGACGAACGTACCGTCAAGCTGGATGCCAGCTTTGGCATCGAACACGGAAGTGCATTCTTCGTCGCGGAAGTCGGTTGCAACAACCATGTCTTCGGTGTAGCCGAGGACACCCTTCATGGAGCCTTCGGAAGCTTCCTTCATGGCCACGCAGATATCTTCATAGGAGGTTTCATTTTTCAGGGTAACCGTCAGGTCAACCACGGAAACGTCGGAGGTCGGAACGCGGAAAGCCATGCCGGTCAACTTGCCGTTGAGTTCGGGAATCACCTTGCCAACCGCTTTGGCGGCACCAGTGGAAGACGGAATGATGTTTTCCAGGATGCCGCGCCCGCCGCGCCAGTCCTTCATGGAAGGCCCGTCAACGGTTTTCTGGGTTGCGGTTGCCGCGTGGATGGTGGTCATCAGACCCTTGTCGATGCCGAACTTGTCGTTCAGTACCTTGGCGATCGGAGCCAAGCAGTTGGTGGTGCAGGAAGCGTTGGAAACGATGTCCTGACCCGCATAGGAGTCGGTGTTCACGCCGCATACAAACATCGGGGTGGCATCCTTGGAAGGAGCGGAAAGAACCACTTTCTTCGCACCGGCTTCGATGTGCTTGCGCGCGGTTTCGTCGGTCAGGAAGAATCCAGTGGACTCAACGACCACCTCGGCTTCGATTTCACCCCATTTGAGGTTGGCCGGATCGCGCTCGGCGGTGATGCGGATTGCCTTGCCGTTCACGACGAGGGAACCTTCTTTTACTTCAACGGAACCGTTGAAACGACCGTGTACAGAGTCGTACTTGAGCATGTATGCGAGATAGTCGACGTCGAGCAGGTCGTTAATCCCCACAACTTCGATGTCTTCGCGGGCAACCGCTGCGCGAAATACCATGCGTCCGATACGACCGAAACCGTTAATACCAATTTTAGTAGCCATGTTTAGCACCTTCCTTTTAGGGTTTGGAACCGTTGTTCCTGTTAAAAATGAGCGCGAATGTTACCCAACCCCGTCATTTGCGTCAACCCTCGGGAACCGTTTTTTACCTATGGAACACGATCAAACAAGAGCAACGGAACCGTTATCTTGGGCAAGCGTCTCGCTTGCTTAAACGAGCGGGACGCTCATTCTACATTTCTTTAGATCCGCTCGGGGGTTTCGATGCCGAGGAGGTCGAGGCCTTGGCGGAGGGTGGCGGCGGTGGCGCGACAGAGCCGGATGCGGCTCTCGCGGATGCCTTCGTCGGCTTTGAGGAAGGGTACGTTTTGATAGAAGCTGCTGTAGATCTGCGCGAGGTCGTAGAGATAGTCCGCCAGAATATTGGGCCGATGGTTTTCCGCGGCGGCCCGGATGGCGGCCGGGAAGCGGGAAAGCTTGATGGCGATGCGTCGCTCCAGCTCGTGCTCAATGATTATTGGATATCGGCTAAGTTCGGCGTCGGGATACTTTGCGTGGAACTTGTCGTAGACGGAGGAGATTCGCGCATAGGCATATTGGAGATAGGGTGCGGAGTTGCCTTCCATGTTCAGCGCTTTTTCCCATGTGAAGGTGACGAGGCTTTGCGGGTTTTGGCTGAGGTCTGTATATTTGATGGCACCGATCCCGATGGCGCGCGCGAGTTCCTTTTGCTGGTCTTCGGGCATGTCGGGGCTGCTGGATTTGACCATTTCAAGTGCGCGTGCTTCGGCTTCGTCGAGCAGCGCGGCGAGCTTGATGACGTTGCCTTCGCGGGTGGAGAAGGTGGCTTCGGGCAGGCGCATGAGTCCAAACCAGACGTGGACGAGGTTGGCGTCCATGCCGAGCTTTTTGGCGATGGTGAAGAATTGGCGAAAGTGCAGTTGCTGGCGTTCGTCGGTGACGTAGATGATGCGGTCGGGATCGAACTCTTCGATGCGCGATTCGACGGTGGCGAGGTCGGTGGTGGCATAGTTGTATCCGCCGTCGCTTTTGCGCACGATGCAGACGGGCATGCCGTCTTCTTCGAGATCGACGATCAATGCGCCGTCGCTTTCCACGGCCAATCCCCTGCCCTCCAGGGTTTCGATCATTTTCGGGAGTTGGTCGTTGTAGAAGCTTTCGCCACGGTAAAGGTCGAATTTGACACCGAGGCGGTCGTAGATGGTGTCGAACTCCTTGATGGAGAGTTCGATAAACTGCTTCCAGAGCGCGAGGTTTTCTTTGTCGCCCTGCTGGAGTTTGACGAGCTCGGCTTTGGCTTCGTCGCGCCAGGAGGGATCTTCTTTCGACTTGTTGTAGCTTGCGATGTAGACGCGCTCAAGCTCTTCGACCGGCGCAACCTTCAGGGCCTCTTCGTCAACGAAGCTGCGGAAGCCGACCATCATGAGTCCAAACTGGGTGCCCCAATCGCCGAGGTGGTTGTCGGCAATGACGTTGTAGCCGAGAAAGCGGTAGAGGCGGTCGATGGCGTTGCCGATGACGGTGGAGCGGATATGGCCGATGTGCATGGGCTTGGCGACGTTGGGGCTGGAATAGTCGATAACGACGGTCTTTCCCTGCCCCGCCTGCTCCACCCCTAGATGCGAATCGTTTTCCAAGGATTGGATGTGTGCGGCCAGCGCGGCGTTGGTGAGGAAAAAGTTAATGAAGCCCGGCCCGGCGATTTCAATCTTTTCGACGAAATCCGGTAGCTTGGCGGCATCGGCGAATTCCTGCGCAATCTGGCGAGGGGCTTTCTTGAGCACCTTGGCCAACTCCATGGCGGCGTTGCATTGGTAGTCGCCGAACGTTTCGTTTTGGGTCGGCGATACGCCTAGCTTGACGCTGGATTTTTCGAGTCCGAAAACGGACTGCATGGTTTCGGTGGTCCAACTGGACAGGCGTTCTTCAAAAGGGGCAAATTCGCGCATATTTATTCTCTCCGTAAAGGGGGCGAAGAGTATTTCCAACCCCCGGAAAAATCAATCCCCAAAAAACAGACGAGCCGCAACCAAAACAGGATCAAATAGGCAGAATGATTTCTCTTTCCAAATGCATGGCAATAATCATTTTGCCTGCTTGCTTGGTCGTGCCACATTTTTTCAAAATGGTGCCTCGAACAGGATTCGAACCTGTGACCGTCGGATTCGAAATCCGATGCTCTATCCAGCTGAGCTACCGAGGCACTTTGAAAATGCTATTCGCCAGTGCTTTCTTCCGGTGCGGCAACCGGTTCGCCTTTGAGGACAAGGCCGTCCTTGTTGGCCCGCACCGTGACGAGCGAGTCGTTCTTGATTTCGCCGCGCAGGATGGCTTCGGCGAGCGGGTCTTCGAGGTAGCGCTCGACGGTGCGGCGCAGCTGCCGTGCGCCGTAGGCTTTGTCGTATCCCTTTTCGAGCAGGAAATTGCGCGCGGGCTTGGTGATCTTTAGCTCGATGTTGCGGCTTAGCACGCGGTTTTTGATGTTGGCGAGTTCGAGGTCGATGATGGTTTCGAGATCGACCTTGGTGAGTTCGCGGAAGACGATCATGTCGTCGAGGCGGTTGAGCAGCTCCGGCCTGAAGGTTTTCTTGGCGATCCCCTCCATCAGTTCCTTGAGCTTTTTATAGTCCATCTCTTCGTTGGATGGGGCGAATCCCAATGCGCCGGCCTTCTTGACTTCATGGGCACCGAGGTTGGAGGTCATGATGACGACGGTGTTGCGGAAGTCGACACTGCGGCCAAGACTATCGGTCAGACGCCCTTCCTCCATGATTTGCAACAACATGTGCATGACGTCGGGATGGGCTTTTTCGACTTCGTCGAAGAGGACGACGGAATAGGGATGGCGGCGTACGCGCTCGGTGAGCTGCCCGCCTTCCTCGTGGCCGACATAGCCGGGTGGCGACCCGACGAGGCGGGAGGCGTTGAACTTTTCCATATATTCGGACATGTCGATCTGGATGAACGATTCGGGGTCGTCGAACATGAATTCGGCCAGCATCTTGGCGAGCAGGGTTTTCCCGACGCCGGTGGGACCCAAAAAGATGAAGGAGCCGATGGGGCGCTTGGGATCCTTGAGGTCGGCGCGGGAGCGGCGCAGGGCGCGGGCAAGGGCACCGACGGCTTCCTGCTGGCCGATGACTTGTTCGCCGACAACGTCCTCGATGCGGAGCAGGCGTTCCATTTCCTTTTCGCCCATTTTCATGAGCGGGATCCCTGTCCATTTGGAGACGATAACCATGATGTCTTCGTCGGCGACGACGGTTCGGTTTTCATCGCGCTGCTTGCGCCATCCATCGAGCAAGGTTTCTAGCTTTTCCTTTGTCTGGCGTTCTTGGTCGCGGTAGCTGGCGGCATCCTCGAACTTTTGATCGTGAATGGCCTCGTTCTTTTTCTTTTCGAAGGCGTGGATATTTTCTTCGAGTTGCTTGAGTTCGGGAGGGCGGCTCATGCTGCCGATGCGCGCGCGGGCGCCGGCTTCGTCGATGAGGTCGATGGCCTTGTCGGGCAGGAAGCGGTCGGGGAGATAGCGCGCGGAGTATTCGACGGCGGCCGTTAGTGCTTCGTCGGTAAAGCGGGCGTGGTGGTGCTCTTCGTATTTTCCGCGCAGGCCGCGCAGGATTTCGACGGCATCCTCGACGGAGGGTTCCTTGACCTTTACGATCTGGAAGCGGCGTTCGAGTGCGGCGTCCTTTTCGATCGACTTGCGGTATTCCTTAAGGGTTGTTGCGCCGATGCACTGCAGCTCTCCGCGCGACAAGGCAGGCTTGATGATATTCGCCGCATCCATGGTGCCTTCGGCGGAACCTGCGCCAACGATGGTATGCAGTTCGTCGAGGAAGAGGATAATATTCTTTTCCTTACGGATCTCATCCATGACGGCCTTGATGCGCTCTTCGAACTGGCCGCGGTATTTGGTGCCGGCCACCATGAGCGCCAGATCGAGCGTGACGACCTTCTTGTCGACCAGCAGGTCGGGCACGGTGCCGTCGGTGATGTTTTGCGCCAGCCCTTCGGCGATGGCGGTTTTGCCCACCCCGGCTTCGCCGAGCAACACCGGGTTGTTTTTGGTGCGGCGGCAAAGAATCTGGATGACGCGCTCGATTTCGTCCTTTCTTCCAATGACAGGGTCGAGTTGGCCGTCCTTGGCCAGCTTGGTGAGGTCGCGCCCAAAGGTATTGAGCGCCGGTGTTTTCGACTTGCCCTTGCCGCGCTGCTGCATCCCGCCCATCGGAGGGGGTTCGCGCTCGTCGTCTTCCCTGTATTCGCCCTCGGCGGACGGGTCGTAGTCGGGGTCGAGGGTCTTCATGATTTCGTAGCGGGTTTCATCGAGATCGACGCCGAGATTTTCAAGGACGCGGGCGGCAATCCCCTCCCCTTCGCGCAGCAGGCCGAGGAGGATGTGTTCGGTCCCCACGTAGCTATGGCCGAGTCCGCGGGCTTCGCTGGCGGAGAGCGCCAAGACCTTTTTTGCGCGCGGGGTGAAGGGCACGTTGCCGATGGTCTTGGTTTCGGGGCCGGTGCCTACCGCCTTCTCAACCTCTATTCGCACGGAGGCCAAGTCGATTCCCAAGGCCTGGAGCGCGTTGACCGCCACGCCGTGGCCCAAGGCGATTAAACCGAGGAGAACATGCTCGGTTCCCACGTATCCATGATTGAAGCGATCCGCCTCTTTGCGTGCCAATTGGAGCACCTGCTGTGCCCGGGGTGTAAAATTATCCATAATGTTTCCTGCCTATTCCAAATCGTTGTCCGTAGTGTTTTCCATGAAGTCGCGCAGCATTTCGGCACGCACAACATCCCGGTCGTCCGGGTCAAGATCCTTGTTCTGCACCTTTTGGAGATGCGCGGGTTGTATGGCGATGAAAAGCATGTCGATCTCGCGTTGCGAAAATTGATCCACCAGGCCGAGATCCAGCCCCAGCCGCAGCGTTGAAAGCAGGTTCAACGCCTCCGCACTGGTCATCAGCCGCGCATTCGAGAGGATTCCGAATGCGCGCGCCACGTGGTCTTCCACGGTCGGGGCCCGTTCGTTCATCAGGCGGAGGCGGGCATTGTTTTCGTGCTCGATCAGTTCGCATACAATCTGCTCAAGGTGCGCAATAATCTCGTCTTCGCGCCGCCCCAGGGTGATCTGGTTGGAGATCTGGAACATGTTGCCGGCCGCCTCGGTGCCCTCGCCCCACATACCGCGCACCGCGAGGCCGATTTTTGAAATGCCGTTGATGACGGGCTCCATCTCCTCCATGAGAACCAACCCTGGAAGGTGCAGCATAACCGAGGCACGCATGCCCGTGCCCACGTTGGACGGACACGACGTCAGATAGCCCAGTTTCGGGGAAAAGGCATAGGTGAGCTTGGCTTCCAGTTGATCGTCGATCCGGTCGGCATTATTCCATGCCGCAATAAGGTTGAGCCCCGGCTGTAGCGATTGGATGCGGATGTGGTCCTCTTCGTTCACCATGACCGACAGGTATTCATCGGGGGAAACAAACACGCCGCACCCCGCCTCCTTCACTGCCAGCTCCTGGCTGATAAGGTGCCGTTCGAAAAGAATCTCCTTGTCGAGGTCGCTTGCTTCCCCCATCCCCAACCGAACAAACGGAATGTCCATGGATTCGAAAATCTGCGACGCTTGATCCCAAACCTCGCGTCTTTCCTCTTCGCTGGCCCATCCCGGGAAGGAGTATTCCTCGATGTTTCGGGCCAGCCGGATCCGGCTGCTAATCACAGGACCCTCGCCGAGCCCCGCCGAGAGCCAACTCCCGTGTCGTCGCATCATATCGTCAAGCGTCATTGGAATCTCCCGGGTCGGATGCCTGGGCCGACTCCTTCAAGGCTTTGATCTTGTCGCGCAAGTTGGCGGCCACTTCGTACTGTTCCTTGGCAATGGCGACTTCGATATCCTTTTTCAGTGCCGCAATCTGCGCGGTAATCCGGGCTTTGTTGCCCTGCCGGGCGGGTATTTTACCGACATGCTGGGCGCTGTGGTGCATGGCTTTGGTCAGTGCGTTGAGTTCCCCCATGAAGGCATTGTAGCATTCGGGGCAGCCCAGTCGCGCGCCTTTCTTGAACTCGGTACGGGTCATCTGGCACCGGCTGCATGAAAGGTCGAACTCCGACATGGCTGCCGCGACCCCTGCGGATTGCGCACCCAATCCGAGGAGGATGTCGGTGATGGAAATCGGGGAGTTCAGGTCAATCCCGCTATCCTGCGCACACTCCTGGCACAGATTCAGTTTCTTGACGTTTCCATCGATCACCTGCGTGAGATGGATGGTTGCCTCTTTTTTATGGCAGCATTCACATTTCATGGCCAAATCCCGTGTTGGTTGGTCTGACAAGGGGGATAGTAGAGCGTTGGCGTATTGCTGTAAAAACTTTTTTGGGAGCAAAAGCCACGTATCCCGCAAGGTTTCTAGGCAATGGGCGTGCCTTCGGCGTGGGTACATTCGGCGTAGAGCGCGCTCAGCTCGGTGGTGATCTTGCCGGGTTTCCCGTCGCCAATCTGCCGCTTGTCGATATCAACCACCGAAATGACTTCGGCGGCGGTTCCCGTAAGGAACACCTCGTCGGCTACATACAGGTCGTAGCGCGCCATGACGCTTTCGTGGACTTCGTAGCCCGCCGTGCGGGCGAGCTCCATCACCCTGTTGCGGGTCAAACCTTCGAGTGCACCGCACCAGCTTGGCGGAGTGGTGAGCACCCCGTTCTTGATGGCAAACACATTGTCGCCGGAGGCTTCCGCCACCTGCCCTTGGGGGTTGAGCATCAGGCACTCCATGCACCCCGCATTGATCGCCTCGATCTTGGCCATGACATTGTTGAGATAGTTCAGGCTCTTGACGCGCGGGTTGAGCGCCTCGGTGTGGTTGCGCACCGTCCCGGCGGTGATGATCTTCAGGCCGTTGTCGTAGAGCTCCTGCGAGTAGAGCTGGATCTTGGCGGCAATGATGATCACTTCGGCCTTTTCGCAAAGATAGGGGTTGAGTCCCAATGTTCCCTTGCCGCGGGTGACCACGAGGCGGATGTAGCCATCGGCAATATCATTGGCTTTGCAGGTATCGACCACCGCCTGCGACATCTCCTGCCGGGTCATTGGGATTTCAAGCGCAATGGCCTTGGCCGAGTCGTAGAGCCGGTCGATATGTCCATCGAGCAGGAACACCCGTCCGTTATATGCGCGGATGCCCTCGAACACCCCGTCGCCGTAAAGAAGCCCGTGATCGAAAACCGATACCACCGCATCTTTTTCATCCACAAGCTTGCCACTCAAAAATATCTTCATTTTCTACATTCTCCTAAAATTAGAACCACAGATAAACACCGATGGACACGGATAGCTACAGGGCTACTCGCTTCCATTCAAGCTTAGCTTTCGAACAGTCAATGATCGAGTGTGTCTCATCCTTGTATTCAAATCTGTGTCTATCTGCGTCCATCTGTGGTTCTTAAACTAGCAATCCGTCTTTCAGGACAAGTTGGCGCGAACACCGCGCGGCCACATCCCGACTATGGGTAACGAGCACGAGAGTATGCCCTCTGCTTTCGACCAGTTGAAACAAATAATGCAGAACTTTATCACCCGTCTTCGAGTCCAGGTTCCCCGTCGGTTCGTCGCAAAAAATAATGTCCGGCTCATTCATCAGCGCGCGCGCCAAAGCCACCCGTTGCTGTTCGCCGCCGGACAGCTCCTGCGGGCGATGTCCAATGCGTTCGCCCAGCCCCACTTCCGTCAAAAGCTCGGTGGCCCGCGCCTTTGCATCGCCCGGTGCACGCACCGCCATGGCTGGCAGGGCGACGTTTTCAAGGATGTCCAGCTCGGGAAGAAGGTGGAACGACTGGAAGACAAAGCCAACGTTTTCCGCGCGGAAGCGGGAACGCCGCGCGGACGACATTCCGTAGACGCTCTGCCCTTTGAAATGGACCTTTCCTCCCTTTGGATTATCCAGTCCGCCGAGCACATGCAACAGCGTGCTTTTTCCAGAACCACTCTCCCCCATGATCGAAAGCGTCTCGCCTTCCCCGACCCCGAGCGACACGCCTTTCAAGACATCCAGCGTTGTCTTGCCAATGGTGTAGCTGCGTTCGATATTCCCTGCCTGCAGAATAGTGTTCATAATGGTTCCAATATCTAATGCGCCAAACTCTAAATCAAGCTCAACAAAACAAAATTCAACTTGGTTTTTGCTTGGGATTTAAATATTCGGATTCAGGATTTCTCAGCCAATGGTGTCTTTGACAACAGTCGCGAGGCGTTCGGCGATTTCGTTGGTTTGCTTCTGGGTTGGGCCTTCGACCATCACGCGGCACATGGGCTGGGTGCCGGAATACCGGATGAGCACCCGGCCCTGGTCGGCCAGCTCGGCTTCGGCTTCGGCGATGGCCTCCTGGAGTTTTTCAATCTCCGCAATCGGCGGCTTTTCGGATACATCCACATTGATCAACACCTGCGGAAACACATTCATCACCGTGGCCAGGCTGGAGAGTGGTTTCCCGGTTTCCCGCATGATGCTCAGCAATTGGAGCGCAGAGACGATGCCGTCGCCGGTGGTGTGGTAGTTATGGAAAATAATATGGCCGGAATCCTCACCTCCGAGCACGGCGTCTTTTTCCTGCATCAACTCAAGCACACAGCGGTCGCCGACATCGGAAACTTCGGTTTTGATCCCCAGTTCCTTGAGCGCCACGTGGAAGCCGATGTTGCTCATCACCGTGCCGACCACCAAGTTGTTTTTCAGCTGTCCGTTATCCTTGTAGTGCTTCGTGCAGATGGCAATGATCTGGTCGCCCGTCAGCTCGTTCCCCTTTTCATCGACGGCAATCAAGCGATCGCCATCCCCGTCAAAGGCAAGTCCCACATCGGCATTCATCCCCTTTACCTTGGTGCGCAGATCCTGCGTATGCTGCGAGCCGCAGTCGTCGTTGATGTTCGTGCCGTTTGGCTCGGCGTGGATGGTGGCCACGTCCGCGCCCAGTTCGGAAAAGATGAGCGGCGCGCATTTGTAGGTTGCCCCGTTGGAGCAATCGAGCACCACTTTCATGCCATCGAGCGTCTTGCCGCCAGGGAAGGTGTTCTTGCAAAATTCAATGTAGCGCCCCATTGCGTCGTCAATGCGCCTGGCTTTGCCAACCTCCTGCGCCACCGGGCGTATGTTGTTGATGCGCCCGGTCAGCACGAGATCCTCGATCTCCTCCTCCAGCTCGTCGGCCAGCTTGTAGCCGGTGCGTGCGAAGATCTTGATGCCGTTGTCGAAATAGGGGTTGTGCGAGGCGGAAATCACGATGCCTGCGTCGGCTCGCATGCTCTGGGTGATGAAGGCCACGGCCGGGGTTGGGATCGGGCCAAGCAGCAGCACATCCACCCCCATCGAAGTAATGCCGGCCGTCAGTGCGTTTTCCAGCATGTAGCCACTCAACCGGGTGTCCTTTCCGATGATAATGCGCGGACGCGTCCCCTTCTCCGCATGGTGCTCCTTGCAGGTATAGGCCGTGGCGCGCCCAATCTGCAGCACCATTTCCGCCGTCATATCCCCTTCGTTCGCCATCCCGCGAACGCCGTCGGTTCCAAATAGTTTTTCCATAGTTATAGTGCCTAGTTTGATTGCAGAGGC
This sequence comes from uncultured bacterium, assembly GCA_965372395.1. Taxonomy (GTDB): domain Bacteria; phylum Verrucomicrobiota; class Kiritimatiellia; order Kiritimatiellales; family Pontiellaceae; genus Pontiella. Next base: position 3,925 of record CBDVCB010000040.1, on the reverse strand, counting down.
CAGAGCTTGGCGATCTCATCGACCATGGATTGCAACCAGGTTTGTCCGGCCTGCCGGCTTTCGGGATCCAAATCCCGGATAGTTTCCGTGTATGCGCCACCGACCGGAATGCTTTCGAGCGCGGCGAGGAAGTCCTCCTTGGCCCTGGTGTTTTCGGACCCGTCGAATTGCTTCAACTCGAACTCCATGCTGGCCCACGAATTGTGGAACATCCGCTGCGAGGCAATGATCCTTTCGGGTACATTGGACTGTTTTTCAAGTTCTTGAATGGAGGCCTTCATGTTTTGCGCGAGGTCGCCAAGCCGCTTGATGCGCTCGGCCAGCACGAGGTCGAGGTTTCTCAGCCCACCTTCGCAGCACGCCTTGTCGAACTCGTCGCGGCACATGAAGGTCTGCCGCACATTGCGATACCACTCCTTCAGCGCAACCACGTTTCCGATGTAGCGCAGGCTGTTTCCGACAATCCGGTCGATCTTGCGGTAGACGCCGGTTTCGTACGGACGCGTGACCGGGTCTGGCGATACAGGGATATGCAGCTGGTTTTCTTCGTCGATATCCCGCCGGCAAACGCCGCCTGCCGCGACCACGGTGCCGTAGGCGATGCGCGCGGGACCGACCAAACCCCCTTGCCCTCCGAGGAAGATCGCTTTCTTGTTAAGGAACACACCTTGCGGCACGTCGCCGACCAACGAAGCGGTCGCCTTGTCCTGATGCGGGGTATAGTTGAAATGAACGTAGGACGAGCCAACTTCGCTGTGGTTCTTGCGGCTGGTTCCGCCCGCCATGAGGATATCGCAAAAATTGACCAGGCTGCCGAGCGTGGTGAACGGCATTAGGATGGTTTGCTTGAGCCCGACGGTATGCGCGCCGCTGGCCGCCTCTTCGAGAATGGTTCCGGCACGGACGTGCGCGCCGCTGCCCATGGAGGCTCCATCGAAAAAAGCGCCGCCGGAAAAACAGCCGCCCTTCAGTTCGACGTTGCGGCCAAGCTGGCAGTTTTCGAGGACGACGGGGGCCTCGGCCCCGATCGTGCTGCCCGGGCCGATGGAGGTTTCCGAGCCGGAAATGCGGCAACCCCGGTGAATAAGCGCGTCGACGGCAATGCGCGAGAGATCCACATCGCCTGCCACGGCAACGCCTCTTTCCAACCACACATTTTGACTATGGTGCATCAGTTGAACTCTCCGTTCGGGATTCCTGGAAGAATACGTTATTTAACGGCCCCGAAAACCGGGCCTTCGAGGGTTACTTGATTGGGGTTGATTTTCATTTGTCCGATCAGTTTCTGATTATCGGGGATCGCCTTTACCGCTACAAACGAAATGGCCACAACGATAAGAACGGCATGGATCGCGACACTGACGACCAAGGCGCTGGATTTTGAATGGTTCGCAAAAAAACGTTTTTTTTTCACTTCGACATTCTCCTTCAAAACATACACCTAGCCCCGAAGCCATGGAACCTTCCGCAACCTCCGAACAACGCGGGAGTTTGTAGACTGATTCAGCGTGCGGGTCAAGGCTTTCACCCCAGGCGCACCTCCTCTTTTTATCTTCGGGGAGGATAAAGCACCATTCGGGCCGCAAACAAACAAAAAAGGAGCAATCCGCATGGATTGCCCCGTAAAATGGTGGGCGGTAGAGGACTCGAACCTCCGACCCCCTGGGTGTAAACCAGGTGCTCTAACCAACTGAGCTAACCGCCCTTTTGCTGAAAAGGAGCGCACATAGTAACCATATCCCGAAACGAGTCAAGTGGTGAAAATGGAAAAGAACCAAATCGTTCTTCTTGAAAGGAACCGTCATCCCCGTATTTCCTTGAGTGCGTCGAGGACGGTTTTATTCTGACCCGGGGTTCCGATGGTGATGCGGATATGGTCGGGAAGGCCGTACGGATCCATCGGTCGCACGATCACTTTCCGTTTTTGCAATTGCTCGAAAACCTCGCGGCCGCGACCGGTCTTGACGAGGATAAAGTTGGCGCCGGACGGCACGGTTTCGATCCCAAGCTTTGGAAGTTCGCGTTCGAAAAACGCCAGCCCTTGGGAAACCATTTCGCGGGTCTCGACGAGGTGCGTCGTATCGTCGAGTGCGGCCATGGCGGCGGCCTGCGCCATGGCGTTGACGTTGAAGGGCTGGCGCACCTTGTTGAGCAGGGCAATCAAACCGGGGTGGCCGATGGCGTAGCCGATGCGCAGTCCGGCGAGGCCATAGGCCTTGGAGAAGGTGCGCAGCACGATGACATTCTCTTTCCCGGCGCGGATATGCTTGAGCACGTCGGGTTTCATCTCTTCCGGCATGACCTCGAAGTAGGCTTCGTCGAAAATGGCGACGACGTGATCCGGCAGCTTTTCGATAAAGCGGCCGATGGCCTCCTGCGACACCACGGTACCCGTCGGGTTGTTGGGATTGCAGATGGCCACAAGCCGCGTTTCCGGCGTGATGGCCGCGAGCATGGCATCGAGGTCGTGCGTGTGTCCGGGCATCGGAACCCGGATGGTTTCCCCTTTGTACAACGCCGCGGCGAGAAAGTAGACCGCAAAGGCTTCAGCCCCCATAATCAGATTAGTCCCCTGCCCCAGAAACACATGGCAGAGAAATACAATCAGTTCGTTGCTGCCGCAACCGAACAGCAGTTGCCCGGGGTCGACATCGATCTTTTCCGCCAGCTTGCGCTTGAGGTAGAACGCGCCTCCATCGGGATAGCGGTGCATTTCGGGAATCGCCGACTGCATCGCTTCAAGGGCCAGCGGCGAGGGGCCGAGCTCGTTTTCGTTCGATGCCACCTTTACGATGGATTCGATGTCGTCGAAGCCCAGTTCGCGCGCCACTTCTTCGATCGGTTTCCCCGGTTCGTACACCCGCAGGTCTGAAATCCATTCTTTTGCTTTCATGGCCGCGCTCCTTTGATTGATAAGCGCCGCATGGTAGCACGCACTTAAACCGGAGCAATCCCCCTTTCATCGGAATTCCACCACAGCTCTAACGAACCCCTTTAATCGTTACAAACACAATCATTCTACCTGTTGGCACCCATGCAAACGCCGATACCCATTTCCGCCGCCAGCTGGCCTCGGCGGTGTCATGCCCCGTAGCAAGCGTTTCATTTTCGGCAGTGGCATCCACTGCCCGCTCATCATCCGCATTCCGAAAATGTATAAACACCTCTGGCCAGCAAAAAAACCAGGGATGAAGATCGACCGGCTCGTCAGCTTTGTCGACATGCCCAAGACGTGGCTGGACATCACTGGCTCCAAGGTGCCGGGCTATATGCAGGGAACTGTTTTCCTCGGCCCGCGCACCGAACCGGAACAGGAATTCCATTTCGCCTTCCGCGGGCGCATGGACGAACGCATCGAAAACGCACGCACCGTCTGCGACAAGCAGTTCCTCTATATCCGCAACTACATGCCCTACACCCCATGGATGCAGCATCTCAACTATCTCTGGAACATGGCGGCCACCCAAGCCTGGGTGAAGCAGGTGGACTCCGGCAAGGCCAGCGAAATCGAGGCGCGGTTTTTCAAGCCCAAGGGCTGGACGGAAGAGTTTTACGACATGCACCAGGATCCGGACAACGTCGACAACCTGATCGATAATCCCGAATACGCGCAGATCATTGGAAGAATGCGCGCCGGCCTGCGTTCGTGGCAGGAGCAGATCCACGACTCCGGCCTGCTGCCCGAATCCGAGATGGTCAAGCGCGCCGCCGACAACCACACAACCATCTACGAGATGGTGCGCAACCCCAGGCTCTACAATTTGCCCGCCCTGCTCGACGGCGGACTGCGCTACTGGGGCCTTGTCGGGTGCTTCCTGCTCGACGACCAACCCGCCGGTCTCCAATGCATGGAAGACGACTCGCACGAGGTGCGCGCCATGGCCGCTTGGCTGCTGATCCGTACCGGTGAAAAGAAAAAAGGCTT
>CBDVCB010000039.1:0-23362 GCA_965372395.1 uncultured bacterium | reverse complement strand
GAGGGCAGACATATGCTGGCGGGATGCGGTTGGTACGCAGGCACTCGGCCAGCTCTCCCCGGATAAGATCGTAGACTTCCGTAGCACAATCGCACCATTTACCATTCCCCTGAACCGATGGGCTTCGCTATGCTGGGCTAGCTTGCCCCAGGGTTCGGCCTTATATGATGTTTCTGTTCGTCGACTCGCTACTTTGCTATCAGCTTCCTCCCCACGATTCCTCACGGAACCGCAGTTGCCTTTCGCTAATACTTTCATTAACGTGACGTTCAAATAGAACGTACGTTTTACGGCTCTCGTATAGGGGACTTAAACCCCATAAGCCTACGATCATGCCGGGCGTACCCAACGGGTGGACCCTACCCGGCACAACGCCCGTTGATGAGGGCAAAGTTTAATTCCCGGGGCGGGTCACCCGGAACGTTGGAATCAGATAATTAAATGAACGAAATCTTATTCAGCCTATATTTGATAACCGCAATGTTTGCTGCACCACTTTTGTTTGGCATTTGGTTCTTTGGCTTACGTCGATATATTTCCAAAAAAGGAAAGACAACCATCACAGCAGCGAACTGGGGATTATCGATGTGGGCGGATTGGACGGTTGCGTGGGAAATTGGAAGAGAAGAAGGTAAAGTCCCATTATCAGTAAAAGTTTTTTTGGCATTTCATATTTTAGTCATCGTTGAAATCATAACTGCATTCATAATATAAAAGAATTCCAAATCGGGTAAGAGGGAGTGTTTAGCTCCCTCTCCCCACACCACCAAGCATGCGGGTCCGCACTTGGCGGTTCGCAAGACTCCATCCGATCAGACCGGATAGTGTATTTTGACCCATTGTTCCTTGAGACTGATCAGCCCCTGTTCTTCCAGCCACGCGTTGCCCATCCCCATGTTGGTCGCCAGCGTGCGCGATAGTTTCCAATACCCTTTCCGGCTACTGACGACCATCTTGGTTTGCTTGGTTGTTATACCGAGCTTGCGCAGTTCGCGGTGCCGTTTCCGGGGGGTTGACCACTCGCCTCCGGCTCCTTGCTTCACACTCGTGAAGCTGGTCTTCGCTTCGCTCCGGCACCACATCTTCCAATAACACATCCGCACGCGGCGGCGTATCCATTGGTCGAGCGGTGGGATGACTTTGTAGTATTCGCTGATGCCGAAGTATCCGATCCAGCCGCGCATGTACTCGCGCAGTTTCTTAAGTCGCCATGCCATTGAAACACCCCAGCTTCTGCCGGTTAGTTCTTTGATGCGGCGCTTGAACTGCATTTCAGACTTTTGGCTCCAGCGGATCTTTCCGCGTATGATACTGAACCCGAGAAAGGTGCATTCGTCGAGTCGCGCAACCTTGCTTTTGGCCTCGTTGACCTCCAGCTTGAGTTCGCGCTCCAAGAACTTCCGAACACTGGAAAACACCCGTTCGCCCGCCGCACTTTTCAACCGGCGTTTAACGAGGCTTAACTTAGTGCCATTCCAGACTGGCCCCTTTGGCAAAATTGGAGGGTTGTAATTTTAGGGGCTGCTTATCATAATCCGGGTTCAACTCAACAGCGGAGCATGTTATGGATAAGCATATAATTATCGGGGTTCATATAGTGGACAGGGAAACGCATGCACCGAAGGTGCAGGAGGTCTTCACTAAAAATGGAACGCAAATCACAACGCGGCTAGGGTTGCATGACCGTATCAACTCATCGAATGGTCTAATCCTGCTGGAAATGTCCGACACCCCGGAAACCTGCCGGATGATCGAAGAGATCAAGGCCATTGACGGGGTTGATTGCCAAACGATGATGTTTGAGCACTAGCAGAGGTTGCTCGGCTCGTCCTTAGTGCCTAGTGCGTAGTTCTTGGTTGCTGGATTAAAATTTTCCGGTCAACGGCTGCTCCAGCGCGTAGCGCAGGATCTACATGATGGCCTGAATGAATTCCCCGAGTTGTTCAGGGGTCAAGTCGTCGAGGGAGAGGCCACGGTTTTCGAGCTGAGCCTCTATTTTCTGGAGGAGCTGCTGGATATATTCGTGGCTCTGGTCGGAGCCCATGAGAACATCGTAGTTTTCGCCTTGGGTTACGCGGATGTGGCCGTCTTCGGAATCGAAACCAACGCCCAGCAGCCTCACGATTTTTTTTCTTTTTCCAGTAGCCACTTTTTGATTAAACCTGCTTGATCCAGCCCGTTAATTATGAGTAATTATGCGGCCTCATTCCTGCCGAATGGTGTAACGGTAGCACTAGTGACTCTGACTCACTTAGTCTAGGTTCGAATCCTAGTTCGGCAACCACTCTCCCTATTTCCGATTGAAAGAAAACTTCTGGAGGGTGGGGGGTGCAAAAGCGGTGCGGCACTTCGTTTCCCACCGCACTCCAAAACTTTTATTCTCCCTAGTTCACGCGTATCGGCATGATGACGTAAAGAAAGGGGACGTTGGATTTAATGACGCCGGGGCTTAGCTCGTCGGAGAGTTCGAGGAAGATCTCGTCGCTGTCGAGGTGCTTGAGCGGTGCCATCATGAAGGCGGGATTGAAGGCAATGGTGATGTCCTTGCCGGAATACTTTACGGGGATGCTTTCGCGCGCTTCGCCGACTTCCGGGGAGGAGGTGAGCAGCTCGATGCGGTTTTCAGTGATTGAAACCTTCACGGACGCGGACTGGTCGTCAAGCATCAACGAGACTCGCCGTACTGCGCCGAGCAGGATATCGCGATCGATCGCAATGCGTTCCTCGCACTGGGAGGGGATGACTTGGCGATAGTTGGGATAGGTTCCATCGATGAGCGTGGAGATGATGAAGATGCTGTCGAACTCGAAGGCCACCTGCGTGGCGGAGGTTTTGATGGTGGCTTCACCTTCATCTTCAAGGGTCTTGATCAGCTCGTTGATGGTTTTGGTCGGCACAACAATATCCAGCTCGGCTTCTTCGGGGATGTCGATTTCCTGCTCCACGAGGGCAAGGCGGCGGCCGTCGGTGCAGACGACGGTGAGCTTGTTGTCGCGGAAGGCCATCAGGGAACCATTCAAAATCGCCCGGGATTCGTCCGTAGAGGCCGCGTAGGAGGTTTTCTGGAGGATATCCTTAAGTGTGCCTTGCGGGAGCTTATAGGAGAAACTCTCTTCGAATGAGGGCATGGGTGGAAAATCGTCTTTTGAAAGCCCTTCGAGCTTGAAGTTGGCGGCACCGGAGGAAATTTCGGCGACATCATTTGAACTTACCGTGATATCGACCTGGTGACTCGGAAGCTCGCGGCAAATACTGAAGAAGCGGCGGGCGGGCAGGGTGGTGGCCCCGTCTTCGGAAATATCGGCATCCAGGCTGGTGCGCACGCTGACCTCCTGATCGGTGGTGCTGAGTGTCAGCTTTCCATCGGCTGCTTCAAGCAACACATTTGAAAGAATTGGCAACACAGGGCGTTGACCGACGATCGACTGCACCTTTTGCAGTGCTTCCAGAATCTGATCCTTCTCGATGCTGAACTTCATTAACAAGCCTCCTGTAGTATTAGTATAGTTTATTTATAAAATCACTATTATTAGTAGTCTGTGGACAACCGCGCAGAACCCTACATATTCTCCGTAACCCCGTCACCTGTAAAAGCTTGAAAAAACTAATAAACCTGTTGATAAACTGGGCATAAAAGCGCGATCCTGTGGACAGCCCGGAGTTATTGAATCCATCATCAGAAACTGCACAGGTTATCACGCTTTCATCAACAGGCTGGGAGATTATGTCGGGCTATTTAAAAGGTCAAAATAAATGGATTGGTGGAGAGGGATTGAAGGAATAAAAAAAGTGAAGAGAAGGGATTTTCCACCCTGGAAAAACATAAAGCCCATCTATCAAGGAACGCAGAAACTATCTATTGCACGGCTTTTGCGCAGTTTTTTTTCACCTTATCCCTAAGGATGGAGATGGTCTGCTGCAGTGTCCGGTCGTCCTTGGCTTTTTCGGAAACCTGGTCGTGGGCGTAGAGGATCGTCGCATGGTTGCGGCTGAAGGCTCTGCCAATCACCGGGAACGACTGTGTCGTCATGGTGCGCGAAAGGTGCATGGCAATCTGGCGCGGCCAGGCAACATCCCTTGAACGCCTCTTGCCGAGGATGTCGGATTGGCGCAGGTCGAAGTGCTCGGCCACCGTACGCTGGATGATATCAACGTTGATAGTTGCCTGCGACTCCTTGTCGAGCAGGTCGCGGAGCAGCTCGTCGATCTTTGCAATATCCACATGCTGGTTCGTCAGCGAAATATAGGAGGCCACGCGAATGAGCGCGCCTTCCAGGCTCCGGATATTCGAGGAGATGCGTTCCGCGAGATAGTCTAGGAGTACGTGGTCGATGTGCAAGTTCAGCAACTCGGCCTTCTTTCGCAAAATCGCCGTGCGGGTTTCCACATCCGGTTTTCCAAGTTCGGTGATAAGCCCCCATTCGAAGCGGGAGATCAGGCGCGGCGTAAGGCCGGCCATTTCGCTCGGGGTGCGGTCGGACGTCAGCACAATCTGCTTATGGCTCTCGAAAAGGGCGTTGAACGTGTGGAAAAACTCCTCCTGAAGGCGTTGCTTTCCATCCAGAAACTGGATGTCGTCGATCATCAGCATATCGATTTTGCGGTATTTCTTGCGGAACGCCGAAACGCTGTTGTTCTGAAGGGCTTCGATATATTCGTTGGTAAAGGATTCGCAGGTGATATAGCAGATCTTTGCGCGCGGTTTTTTGGCGGCCATATGGTTTCCAATCGCCTGCATCAGGTGGGTCTTTCCGAGACCGACGCCGCCGTAAAGGAATAGGGGGTTGTAGGTTCGCGAAGGCGAGTTGGCCACGGCCATGGCCGCTGCGTGGGCAAACTGGTTCGAGGCACCGACCACGTAGGAGCTGAACATATAGTTTTGATTCAGGTTGTGGGAGGGTTTTTTCTGGCCAAATCCAAGGCTTGGAAGCGAAATCGGGGCATGCGGCTCCGGTTCCGGATCTTCCTTGATGGGGCCAAAGCAGCTGGAGTCGACCGTGAGCGTGATGTCCATTTCCTTTCCGCTTACAATCATCACGGCTTTGCGGATCATCGGGAAATAGTTTTCCTCCAGCCAATCCTTATAGAAGTCGTTGGCCACCGCGAGCTGCAGATTGTTTCCGGAAACCTCCAAACATTGGATTACCGCGATCCAGCGATCGTAGATATCGCCGGAAAGGATCCCCTTTAGCTGTTTGCAGGCCTCATCCCAAATCGTATTGTTGTCGCTGTCCATTTTCCTAAAATCCATCCCCCTTAACAGGAGTCCCCGGGTTATCAACAAGTTATTAACAGGCAGTAAGTTCCTATTTTCATAACCCGGATTTGAAAGGTATGAAAATGTGATTATGCGCTCAAGGGATTATGAAGATAAAATGGGAAAAAAAAGGACTACCGCTAAATATGGATACGATGAGGATCGCATATACAAGATAGGGGATCGCAGGATGGAAAAATAAAGGCATGGAAACGCGTGCGGAAACCCCCTGCTCGACGTAAATTCAAAAGACCGAGGGAGTTGTGCCCAAAAAAATAAATTAACAGGCTGTGTTTTTCATCCGGATCGTCGCAAAACGTTCCGAGCGCCCTCGGGTTAAGTTGTTTAGCCGCCACCGGCCTCTTTTTGTTCTTAACAACAAAAAGACCATCGCCACCGGACAGGGCCTTTGCCATTCCGTCTTGTGCTTCGCCCGCGTCAAAGACATAGGTGTTGTCTCCAAAATGTACAGATGGTATCATGGCCGCCGGAAAAAGAGACGGGGTTGCGCCCATGCAATAATCGCGCGCGAAAAACGTTTAACATTCCAGTCTACGAGACGGGAGGGTATGCAAATGAAAAAACAGTTGATCGGCCTATTGGCTGTAGCCATGGTCTTTCCGGTACTGGCGCAGGAGACCAACGAATTTCGCCAGCGCCGCGGCGATGATGGCAGCGAATCCATTGAAAAAAAACGCGAGCGTCCCAAGCGTCCCGAATGGACGGAGCAACAGCGCAAAGAGCGCATGGAACGCAAATACCAGTTCATGGATAAAGCCCTCTCCAGCATTGGCGTAAGCGAAGAAGACAGGATCAAGCTCCACGAGCTGCAGGAAGGCCATCGCCAAAAAATGAAAGAAAATATGGCTCGCGGCATCGAAGCGCGCGAAAAACTCTCCAGACTTCAGGACAAAGGCGCCACCGAGGAGGAAATCGATGTCGCCATCCAAGACGTGGTCGATGCCTTCGCCGAACAACTCAAAATTCTCGTGCGCAACCGCATGGAGATGGAAAAGATACTCGGCAAGGAAAAATACGCACGGCTCATGGAAAATGCCCGCAAACAATTCCACAAACATGGCCGCCGCGGCGGCTCCGGCATGCCGCCGCGCCCAGGGCTCCCCCCGATACCCGGCGAGGGAAAGAAGCCTAACCTGCCGCCGCTGCCGAACGCCTCGTCCGCACCCTTGCCTCCACCCCCGCCCGAATAAGGCAAATCAAACATCTCGGAAGCCATCCGTGCGAATAGATGTCCTTCCGCCGTAGGCCCGGGCTTTCTTGGAATCTCGACCCTCTGGGTCGGAAGGGGTCATGATTCGTTCGTGGCCACATTGCATTTGCCAATTCCCGCCGGGTTTGCAAGGGTTCCCCCATGAAAGAAAAAGAGCCAACACCGTTGCAGGCTAGCTTTTGGCTGACGAATCAGGAACAGGGGTACATTCTGGTGATCTGCGCCATTTTTCTAATCGGTCTCGCCGCACGCTTTTTTTACTTGAAAAACGAAAAAGCCGAGGCATACACACCCGCCGGCATTGAAGAACCGGAAAAGGAGAAATTTTGATTTTTGAATGACGAGTTTTGATTTGTGGGTCTGCGACGCTTTTGTTTAACGGATATGGGCAGAGCCCATCCACAAATCAAAATTAAAAAATCATCAATCAAAAATAGAAACCCATGAGTGACTGCATTTTTTGCAAAATCGCGAACAAGGAAATCCCGGCAACGATTCTCTTCGAGGACGACGACCTCCTCGTGTTCATGGATATTGGTCCGATTATCAAAGGCCACGCGCTCGTCATCCCTAAAAAGCACTATGATCCCGTCACCGAAACCCCCGACGAGCTGCTCGCCAAACTGCACCTCGCCGCCAAACGCATCGCGCAAGCGCAAATGAACGGACTGGGTGCCGACGGGGTCAATATCATGCAAAACAACGGGACGGCAGCGGGGCAGGAGGTTCCCCACATCCATGTCCACGTGATCCCCCGTTTTGAGGGCGATGGCCATCACTGGAACTGGAACGCAAAAAAATACGATGATTTTAACGAAATGGCCGAGTTGGCCGATAAAATGCGGAAGCACCTATAATGAAGCCCCCGAATACAGATGAACTACTCGAACCGATCCTGACGCGCGATCCCCGCTACACGGCCGAAGCCTACTTTTTCGTCCGCGATGCGCTCGACCACACCGTGCGCCAGCTCGAAACACCGCGCCACGTCAGCGGCCAGGAATTGCTCGATGGCATCCGCGAATACGCGCTCGATGAATATGGACCCGTCACCAAGCGCGTGCTTTCCGAGTGGGGCATCAGCGAATGCATCGACTTCGGGAACATTGTCTTCAACCTCGTCAACGAAGGCCTGCTCGGCAAAACCGACGAGGATTCCATTGACGATTTCACCAACGGCTATGATTTCTCCACGGCCTTCGAGCAGCCTTTCCGCCCCTCCATACCGATCGCCTGCTCGCTAAATTAGCCCCTCGCGAAAACATAAGCCCGCTCAAATCTCTATATCATATACTATATAAAACATGGCAGAAATGGCCATATTTGGGCCAAAATATATAGTATATGATATAGAAAAAGCATTGCGCCGAGGGATGGTAGGAGGCGCATTGGTCAACTCCGCAGGAAGGGTCTTCCTCCCAGATCGGAACCGTCCGGAGATGCGCCCGGCACCTGCCGCACGACATCCTGGAGTTTAAGTTGCAAGAGTTCCAGCGCGGTTTCGGCGGTTGCGCGATCATTCTCCCGCAGTGCGCGGCTAACGACAGCCGTCCCATCCGCAATGATTTTTCGCGGATTGGAAGTGGAAACGCCGGTGGGTTTCCATGTATCTTGCGTGCTTGCATTTTCAATCCATGGAGCGGGGCGCGATGAAACAAGATTATCCTTTCAACGAAATCGAAACCAAGTGGCAAAACTTCTGGGACGACAACGGCGTTTTCAATACCGATCTGGCAACGGCGGAGAATCCATACTATTGCCTCATGATGTTCCCATACCCCTCCGGCAAGCTGCACGTCGGCCACGGGCGCAACTATATTATTGGCGACGCCGTCGCCCGCTACAAAAAGATGCAGGGCTTCGACGTCCTCACGCCCATGGGCTGGGACTCCTTTGGTCTTCCCGCCGAAAACGCCGCCATCAAAACCGGCACCCCGCCCGCCGAATACACCGCCGCCAACATTGTCACCATGAAAGAGCAGCTCCGCGCCTGGGGTTGCATGTACGACTGGGACAAGGAAGTCACCTCCTGCATGCCCGACTACTACAAATGGACCCAGTGGCTCTTCCTCCAGTTCTACAAGCAGGGCCTCGCCTACAAGAAAAACTCCAACGTCAACTGGTGCCCCTCCTGCGCCACCGTCCTTGCCAACGAGCAGGTCGTCGACGGCGCATGCGAGCGCTGCGACTCGGAAGTCGACCAAAAATCGATGGATCAGTGGTTCTTCAAGATCACCGACTATGCCCAGCGTCTGCTCGACGATCTAGACACGCTCGACGGTTGGCCGACCCGCGTAAAGACCATGCAGAAAAACTGGATCGGCCGCTCCGAAGGCGCCGAAATCAATTTCCCGATTGTGTCGCGCGAAGACGGGGCAGGGGACAACATTGAAAATATCGCCTGCTACACCACCCGCGTCGATACCATCTATGGCTGCACCTACATGGCGCTCGCTCCCGAACACCCCGAACTCAAAAACCTCGTTGCCGGAATGCCGCAAGAAGCCGAAGTGCTCGACTTTATCAAGGCCAGCTCCAAGCTCACCAACCTCGACCGCGAGGCCGACGAGGTCGAAAAGGAAGGCCGCTTCACCGGGCGCTACCTCATCAACCCCTATAACGGCGAAAAAATTGAGCTGTGGGTCGGCAACTATGTCCTCATGTATGGCACCGGCGCCGTCATGGCCGTCCCCGCCCATGACCACCGCGACTTCGCCTTTGCCAAAAAATACGACCTGCCCATCAAGCTTTCCATCCAGAATCCGGAAGGCACGCTCGATCTCGCCACCATGGAAGACGCATACGTTGAAGACGGCACCTGCGTCGATTCCGGTGAATTCTCTGGCGGCGGAAACCGCGAAGCCATCAAGCAGATGACCGCCCATGCTGAAGAACAGAACTTCGGCAAAGGAAAGATCAACTTTCGTCTGCGCGACTGGCTCATCTCCCGCCAACGCTACTGGGGCGCACCCATTCCCATGGTCTACTGCGAAACCTGCGGCGTCGTTCCCGAAAAGGAAGAAAACCTCCCGATCCTGTTGCCGACCGATATCGAGTTCAAAGCCGAAGGCGAATCGCCGCTCAAATCCAGCGATGCCTTCATGAACTGCGAATGTCCAAAGTGTGGAAAACCCGCCACCCGCGAATCCGACACCATGGACACCTTCGTCGACTCCTCCTGGTATTTCCTGCGCTACCTCAGTGCCCAGGATTCCACGCAGGCTGTCGACTCCGCCATCACGAACAAATGGATGCCGGTCGACCAATATATCGGCGGCATCGAGCACGCCATCCTGCACCTGCTCTACGCGCGATTCTTCACCAAAGCCATCAACGACCTCGGCCTCATCGACTTCGACGAGCCGTTCAAGCACCTCTTCACGCAGGGCATGATCTGCAAAAAGAGTCCGGATGGCCAGCTGCACAAAATGTCCAAATCCAAAGGCAACGTCGTCAGCCCCGAAGAGCTGCTCGAAAAATATGGAGCCGACACCGTCCGCCTCTACACGCTCTTCATCGGGCCGCCCGAAAAAGAAGCCGAATGGCAAGACACCGGCGTCGAAGGGGCCTCCCGCTTCCTCAAGCGCATTTGGCGCCGCGTCTCTGAGAATCACACGCTCCTCGTAGAAGCGACGTCCTCGTCGCTCGATCTTTCCGCAATGGCCGACCCCGAGCGCGATCTCTACCGCAAGACCAACGAAACCATCCAGCACATCACCCGCGGGCTCGACGGCGCATTCACCTTCAACACCGCCATCGCCGCCATCATGGAGCTGATGAACGCCATCGACCACCTCAAGATTTCGGACGAAAGCTCCGAGTCCGCCAAAGCCGTCTTCCGCGATGCGATGGTCAACGTCGTCCTCCTGCTCTCGCCCTTCGCGCCGCACATTGCCGAAGAGCTGTGGGTTGAGCTTGGCCACGAAGCCGGCGTCATGAACGCCGACTGGCCCGTCGTAAACGAAGAAGCCCTCAAGCGCGATGAACTCGAACTCGTCGTTCAAGTCAACGGCAAGGTCCGCGACAAAATCAAGGTTCCGTCATCTGCATCCAAAGAAGAGATCGAAACCGCCGCCCTCGCCGCCGGCAAAATCCCCCACTGGCTCGAAGGCAAAACCATCCGCAAGGTGATTGTGGTGCCGGGACGGCTAGTGAACATTGCCGTTTCGTAAATTGAAGAGCTAAATATGTCTGAAGGGAATCCCATAGACTATCGGACATCTTCACGGGATTATCTTTTTCGTGCAAAATCATTCTTCAATGTGGCGGGGCCACCGGAGCATCTGTTTTATGCCGCTTATGAATTGCGATGTGGCATTGAAGCGAGACTGAAAGAGTATTTGGACGTTCAGAAGGAGATTCCTAAAAAACTTAAGAATGGATGGCGGATAGCCCATCTGGGCAGGGGAGTTAAGAAATACATTCCTGATAGTGAGCACATCTTACGGTTCTATGTTAAGGCGGAATCTACAAATAGCTCAGCTGTTCTTCTGTACACGCCTGTGTCAAAACTGCTTCAGGCATATGGAGGGCAACTCGGAGAACTGCTTCATTACGTATCCGGCAAGGAAGCAAAAAGCGAAAGTTGGTGGAATAATGCTAAAACACTAATTGGCGAAACCTATGTTGAATTATTCAAAGCCAATATTGGTGTACTTTTGGGGCCACCTCTTGTCAAAAACGATGGTCAGGACATGGAAGTGAGACTCCGGTTTGGTGATGAAGTTGCGAGCAAACAATATCTAGATCGTTTTTGCAGAGAGGGTGCTATTCATACAAAAGCCAGTTTTCATCATTCCATTGCCGAGATCGATTTATCAGATATTTCATACTCTCTTCTATCCTCTGATTTTGTCGATATGGCTGACTATTTGGGGCAAGACCGAGGGCGGTTACGACGGGTTTGGGACAGGTAGGATGTCCTATTAAATATAGTGTCCAAGCTAATTTCCGTCGGCGGATCAAGGCAACTTCGAGAGATGGAATGATTCGCTTGTTGACCAAAATTTTAACGTACGTATATTTCACTCATGGCAAATATTGCTCCAGCTCCTTTTTCCGAAAGAAGCCCCGATCTAAGGCTGTATGGGGGGCTTCCGGAACAAATGAATTTGTTTCCCCGCTTTCGGTATATGGGCAGCAAGTTCCGTTTGTTGGAGTGGATTCATTCCATTATGTGCGAGCTACCCTTTGATAGTGCGTTGGATGCATTTTCCGGATCGGGGGTTGTCTCCTATTTACTCAAATCAATGGATAAACAGGTGTTTGCCAATGACTCGTTGCATTTTCCCCATGTACTCGGCCAGGCTCTCATACAGAACAATGCAACGAAGCTAAATGGCGAGGATGTTGACTTTCTGCTTTCGTCTCGTGCATCGATAGGGGAGTCGCATTTCATTCAGCAGACTTTTTCGGGGATTTTCTATACGGATGCGGATCTGGTTTTTCTGGACAATGTATGGGCTGGCCTACGCGAGTTTAATTCTCCGACAAAACGTTATTTGGCTTTGGCAGCGCTTCTCCGTTCCAGCATTAAACGGCAGCCAAGGGGTGTGTTCACGGTTTCTGGCTTTGGTGAAAAATACAACGATGGCCGCCGCGATCTACAATTGACGCTTCGAGAACATTTCGTTGAACAGGTTGAAATCTATAATTCGGCGGTTTTTTCGAATGGAATGCAGAATTCCGCCCGGCATGGAGATGTATTTGATACCACGAACGCGTTGGTGGATCTTGTCTACATGGATCCTCCATACGTTCCGCGTTCGGACGATAACTGCTACATGAAGCGCTACCATTTTCTGGAAGGGTTGTCGTGCTATTGGAAGGGGCTTGAAATCATGGAGTCTTCCAAGGTTAAAAAAATCAAGAAACCATACACTCCTTTTGGGTATCGCAGAGAAGCTGTTAATACCTTTGACCAAATGTTCCGCAAGTTCGCCGATTCTATCCTCGTTTTGTCCTACAGCTCAAATGCCTATCCGACCTTGGATTGTCTTACGCAATTGATGGGAAAATACAAACGCTCGGTCGAGGTTATGAAAAAACCGCATAGGTATCATTTCGGAACCCATGGATCTGTGAAACGCAACCTAGTTGAAGAATATCTAATCATAGGAATTTGATGAAGAGACAAAGACAGAAGCTTCAAGATATCATTTCCTCTTTAACACCTGTTGATGCCAATTGGCTGGATGAACATGCGGAAGTTTGCATACAGCTATTGCGACAAGTGCCAGAAAAGAAGGTCTATACCAAGAAGGATATTGCCAAACTCCTGTCAGAAGATTTTTTGCCTGCATCCACTATAATTCGTTTGTTCCTTGATCTGTCAAAAGATGAAATGACGATTCGCATGAAGGATCAGCTTGGCATCGGAGGAATTGGCATTAAGCGTTTCAAGAGAGAACCGGATGCTTATTTGGAAGCGTTGTGTTCCCTTGGGCTTCTCCAAAAAATGAAAGCTGCGGTTAATACGCCATTGCATTGGTCGGACGTGCTCATTGAAAGGTTGAAAGGCGGGAGAGGAAGCGCAATCAAAGGGCAGCAACGTGGGCGCGGACTGGAAGATTTTACAGAGGAGTTGTTGCTTCAGGTTTTTGATAAAACACAGATTGATACGCGTTGCAGGTTTGTGGGCGCAAACGGCCAAAGCACGGAAAAGACCGATTTTGCTATTCCATCGCGAAACGATCCTCATATTCTGATCGAGGCCAAAGCCTACGGAGCAACTGGCAGTAAGCAAACGGATATTCTTGGTGATATTGCTCGGATCGTGGAACAGAAACGTAGTGATACCGTGATGCTGTTGTTCACCGATGGAATCACTTGGCGGGAGCGGCTTAGCGATCTACAAAAGCTGGTTGATTTGCAAAATACCGGCAGTATCAATCGTATCTATACCCGGGTGATGGCATCCGAATTCTTATCAGACATGAAACAACTGAAAAACGAATTCGAGCTGTAGAAAGAGCCATTTGCCAGATCTGTGGGGCAGGGGTCGCGATAAAAGAGCCACTACAATTTCTACTCCGGCGTGTCGTCGGCTCTGCGAGCCGGTCTTTCCAATCCTTGGAGGCGAGCCCTTGTTAACGGCCTCATGGATTTGCCAGCTCCGCCCGAAGAGCCTGTCGGGATGCGCGGTCGACGAGCGTGAAGAGTCGGTCGATTGGGGTTTTCTGATGAGATCGACGATGCCCCTTCACTTTGACCAAGGTGGTTTCCAGCGGGTCGGTCAGGGCGAAAAATTCTTGATAGAGTTCCGCATGGTTGAGCAGCGCCCCGGATTTAGAGCGATACTCTTGTTTTTCCATCCGTTCCCGCCGGTCAGGCAGGCCGATGATATTTTGGGAGTCGGTATAAAGGGTAACGGTTTGGGGCTGGGTTGCGCGAAGTGCCCAGAGGAGGGTTTCGATTTCCAGCTGCGAAGAGCTGGTGTCCTCAAACCGTTTAAGTTGAACGCAGGGTTCCAATGTTGAACCACTCGCGTTGCTCGCTATTTGCATTCGCAAATTATCTATCGCTTCGCTTTCGGGTAAGTCGGCGTTTAAATCGGATATTGCAAGATAGGCGCCGTAGCCGATCCGGGACGTCGGATGCGCGCTTCCATCTGTAAATAGCATGAGTGCTTTCATCGGCGCTTGCGTTGGCGGTGGTTTTTCCCGTTTCTCTTTTTGCGTGGGCGCTCGGGGTGCTGTTCTTTTTCCAGTTGTTCGCGTTCACGGAGCCGCCGCTGGCGTTCTGTATTTTCTTTGGCGGCAAATTCCACCTCGTTCAGCACGCCCTTCACATCGGCTTTTTTGGTGGATTCCTTAAAGCGCCCGGTGAGTTTGGTATCGGGGGAAAGCGTGCCGGCTTCATAATGCGCCCAGATTTCCTTGGCATATTTACTTTTGAGCAGGTCGGGCGCAAAGCGGCCGTAGTAGTTGGTCATATTCGTCACATCGCGGGCGAGCATGGCCCGGGCGTTGTTATTGCCTGCGGCATTGACCGCCTGGGGGAGATCAATAATGACGGGGCCGGATTCAATGTTCAGCACATTAAATTCCGATAAATCACCGTGCACGATTCCCGCGCAGAGCATACGAACCACATCCTTCATCACGGTCGAATGGTCGTTCCGGGCCTGATCAGGCGTCATGGTGACGTTGTTTAATCGGGGCGCAATGCCGCCCTCGGCATCGGTAATCAGTTCCATCAGCAAAACGCCATCGAAGCATCCGTAGGGTTTGGGGACACGGACGCCAGCTTGAGCGAGAAGAAAAAGCGCATCGGCTTCGGCATGTTGCCAGATTTCTTCCTGTTCCTTTTTTCCGAATTTGGAACCCTTTGCCATGGCGCGTCCCCGGCGGCTGTTGCGCACGTGGCGGCCTTCCCGGTAGTGCACCGCTTTTTTGAAGCTGCGTTTGGAGGCGTCTTTATACACCTTGGCGCAGCGGATTTCAGCGCCGCAGCGGACGATGAAGATCGTCGCTTCCTTGCCGCTCATCAGCTGCCGGAGAACCTCGTCCACCAGGCCGTCGGCGATCAATTCTTTGAGTTGTTTCGGAACTTTCATTGCGGACTTATACCTTGCAGAAATTCAAATGCAACGAGGAACGGACCGGAGAGCCATACCTTTTTTTGCCTGAACATGCGCGATCTATTTTCGAACCACTGGCCCGATTTGATTGAAGGGAATGGGTTTGAATCCAATGTTTTTTGCGGGGGAATTGGCTTTCAGACGGAAGTCCCGTTTGCTTTCACTGATGAATCCGGGGTTGTCGCCGATCCAGTTGTCATTGATTTGAAGAACCGATTTATCCTCTACCTTGAAATTATAGGGGGATCCCCCAACAAGGATGTTGCGCTCGATCCGGTTGCCTATCGGGGCGGGCGGGTTGTTTTCAAGGATGGTGGCGAGCCCGGGGTAGCGGGTGGAATAGGGAGGCTGGTCGAAGGGAACCGAGCGCAGTTTCTTGTAGATGCCCCAGCTTCCGCCTTCCGAGAGCTTCGTTGTCCAGCGCAGGCCGCGATCATCGACATGGATGGCTTTTTCGGAGCCAATGAAAAGGTTGTTTTCAACCGTGTTGTCGCGCCCTCCCCCGATGAGGACCACGCGGTTGCCACCTTCAAAAAAGTTGCCTTGGATGGTTACGCCGCTGGCGATATCGTCGAGGTAGACGTGGTGCGATCCGTAGGAACCGAGCTTGGTGTTGCCGATGTCGTGGAAGTGGTTGTAGCGGATGAGGTGGCCTCGGGTTGTCCAGTCGCGTCCAATATAGAATGCGCCGGCATCGTCGGTTTCCTGACAGACGTGGTGGACGTGGTTGTATTCCAAAAGATGGTCGTTTCCGGTGAAGAGGACTGCGACATGGGGGGCGTGGTGGATTTCGTTATGCGCCACACGGTGGCCAACCCCTTTCAGGCGGACACCGGGTTGGTACGTGCGGTTGATCCGGGCGTAGTGGTGCAGGTTGCAGTTTTTCACTTCATGTCCGCCGGGCTCGAGGGTCTTGCGGTTTCCTCCCGAAATGTCGATGGCTGCCGTCCCCGTCTCGCTAATTTCGCAAGCGAGGATGCTATTCTTTTTCCCTCCCTTGACCACGATGCCTGATTTGCCGGTGTTGCGGATGGTGCATTTGAGGATTTGGCACTGTTCGCTGTTTTGGATTTCGATGGCGTTGCCCCGGCATTCGCTGAAGGTGATGTCACCTAGTAGGATGTGGGACGCGTCACGAATTCGGACGAGCGGGGTCTTGAGGACCGAGACAATAGCGCGTTGGCCCCGGCGGTTTTCTGGTGGCCAGAAGAAGAGGATGCCAGTGTTGCGATCCAAAAACCATTCGCAAGGAGAGTCAAGTTCTTCGAGCAGGTTTTCGACGATAAACGGGCTACCTGTACGGAGTCCATATTGATGTTTTTTCCCGAGCAGGATCTCTTTTTTCCCTCCATCGATTTTTTCGATCGGGATATGCTGGTCGGACCACAAGTGGAACCAAAAGCCAAAGACCCATGGATCTTCGGCGGTTACCCAACGGGCAATCCGATCATCGTCCACCTTGAAGCGCAGCCCCTCCTTTCCGTCCGGAAGTGCCCCGGTTTTTGCCCAGCTGTCGTTTGGCCACCTAGCCAGCGTCATGGGTTTATCGGCGAAAAAAAATTCGACGGGGAATTGGTCCACAGCACCAAAATTGGCAACTCCCATTTTCTTTAGATTGGTTTTGAACACCTTTTTCCGGGCCGTCGGATCCATTCGGGCAAGCACCTTGCTGGATCGAACGGGCCCCCATTTCACGGGGGCTTTCCCGCCGGTGATATATACCTTCGCACCCTGGGCGGCACGGTAGACGACCTCGGCTCCTTCTTCCCCGGAATCCTCCTTGCCTAGCTCGAAGGTCTTTTCGAACGAATAGGTACCCCCCGCTATCCAAACGGTTGTCTTGACAGCGGGCTGTTTCCTTTTCCTTTGTTCGGCACGATTTTTCCGCACAGCGGTTCGGGCGCGTTCCAGTGTTTCGAACGGATGGGAGGAGGTTCCCGGAGCTCTGTCGTTTCCGCTAGGCGCCACAAACCAGTCGTCGGCCATGGCTGGAACGGCAAGCCAAAGCGATAGAAGGGCAACCGCACGATTACGCGGAATGCAGCACGTGGGTTTTCGGGAATTCTTCACCCTCCATGAATGCATGGAATTTTTCTTTTTAGATATCATAGATGCCCTGTCGTCGATTCTTGATCTGGTTTGAAAACGGAGCGGGAGACGGGACTCGAACCCGCCACGTCCAGTGTTGGGAAGCTGGCATTCTACCACTTGAATTACTCCCGCGTCATACCAGTTCCTGATCAGGATAATCAAGATCCAATCCCGAGCATCCCGTCATCCTATCAAATGAACTCCCCCTCCCTTTTTTAAACGCATTCTGCCGCTCTGCCGTATTTTGCGGCTCTGCGGATGGCGGATTCGCTACAATGGAAAGCAAACATAAGCCCGCTCGTACATTGTAGCATTCTCAGCGTTGCATTTTCCCGAAGTCTTGGGACGCGGTGCCCCTACCGCGTTTCCATCCATTGGTCGACGGGGCAATCGAAGCCGCTGCCGTGCATGTAGTTGTAGGTGGCGGCGCGCAGGGCTTCGCCGAGGGTTTCGGGATCGTGATCGAGATGCCCGTCGAACGGGATTTCGTTGCGGGCAAAGTCGGCGGGCGGCGGCTCTTTGAGCGTGATGGCATATTTTGCGGGGTTGCGGGCAATCGCGCTGTGCGCGGTGAGGGCGAAACGGTGCCAAAAGGCGGAGTGCAGGGCGCCTTCGTCGAACAAACGGCGAATGGTTTCCAGCGCCTGGAGGGTTTCCTCTTTGGTTTGGGTCGGGAAACCGTACATCAGGTAGGCGTGCGTCAGGATGCCCGCATCGGCAAGGTTTTCAAGCACCCGGGTTGCGCCGTCTACCGTGATCCCCTTGCGCATCAGCTTTAACGTCCGGTCGTGGCAGGTTTCCAGCCCGCCGGTCACGGCGATGCAGCCGGACGCCGCCATTTTCTGGATCAACGCGGTGGAGAAGCGGGGTTCAAAACGAATATTGCCCCACCACTCGATGTCGAGTCTGCGGCGCAGGATTTCGTCGCATAATCCGTCGAGCAGGTCATGCGGCAAGGATTCGTCGACGAAATGAAACCCGTTGAATCCGCTCTGCGCAACCATCGTCTCGATCCAGTCGCAGATCGAAGAGGGGTCGGCGGGGTCGTAGCGGCGGATGTAGTCGATCGAGGTATCGCAGAATTCGCAGCGCCGCCAGCAGCAGCCGTGGGCGAGCATGAGTTTGTTCCAGCGACCGTCCGACCAGAGCCGCGTGACGGGATTGAGCATTTCGAACAGGCCGAAATAGCGGTTCAGTTCCAGCCCATCGTACACCGGGGCGGGCAGCGTATTGTGCGCAATGGGCTGGGCGGCGTCTTCATAAAACCGGACAACGCCGCCTTCGCGCACAAACGTTCGGATGGGCGTGGCCCGGTTGGCCAGCTGCAGCAGCGGAAGCATCCCGCTGTCGAGGGTGATATGGTCGACATAGTCGAAGATGCCGGTATCGCGCAGTTCGCGCAGCTCCGTATTCACATAGCCGCCGCCAAGGGCGATGCCGACGCCGGGCCGGGTTTGCTTGATACGGCGGGCAATGGCCAGCGCCCCAAAAAGACAGCCCGGAAACGGAACCGTCAGGGCCACCATTTCCGGCGCATGTTTTTGCATCTGGCCATCGGTTAATTCTTCCAGCCATGCGGAAAACAGGGTCGGCGGTGCCTCCAGTGCCTCCCGCAACTTGTTGAATCGGGGAAGACTGGCGGCGAGCTTTTCGGCATAGCGGGAAAACCCAAAGGCGGGATCGGCCAATTTGGCGGCTTCGGCGAGGTCGTCGAGATACAGGCTGGCCAGATGCCGCGCGCGGTCTGCTTCGTCGAGGCCGCGAAAGTTCCAGCCGAACTGTTCGTCCTGTTCATAGGCATGGAATAGGTGCGGGCCTTCGGGAAGCCAGCCGCGCCGCGCAATCTGTTTGGATGCCGCTGGATTACGATCCTGTAGAAAAGCGATCACCTCATCGATGGTTTCGAGATAATCCTGCTCCGCCGCCAGAAACCCATCCGCCTCGGTGCACGCTTCCACCGCCCGGCAGAGCGCCGCCACCCCCTCTTTTGAAAACAATTTAAGCAGCAGTTCCAGCGAAAGGTCGGCTTGGACGGCCTCGTGTCCGTTTTCCCGTAGCCAGGCCGTGAGCAACGGCGTAGCGGCATACGGCGTATTGGGCTGAAGTAGCGGAGGCGTGATCAGTAAAACTTTCATCCGGGCCATTAAAGGCTACAGGGTAGCCCAACTCAATACCGTTCTTCGCACAACGCCGGGGAATCAAGCCGCTGGGATTTAATCGCTGCTTTGGGTTGCGTTTTTGCGTCGATTTCCGTAAATCGGTACGCCAATACCTAATTTGGCGAGAGACGAGACGTGGCGGACATCCTTAAAATTTCAGATGCGACGGCGCTGGCGCTGCACACGATGGTGCATTTGGCCATCGTGCCGGAGGGTCGGGCGACGACGGCCGAGATCGCGGAGCTCTTCGATGCATCGAAGCACCACTTGGCCAAGGTGCACCACCGGTTGACGAAGGCGGGGCTGCTTCGTTCGCTCCGCGGCCCGACGGGCGGCGTCAGGCTGGCCAAGAAACCGGCGAAGATTACCCTGCTTAAAATCTACGAGGTTATGGAGGGGCCAATGACGTGCCATCCATGCCTTTTCGGGAAAAAGAAGTGCCCGCGGGCCGATTGTGTTTTGGGGACATTGCTGCCGGGATTGGCCCGGCAGGTACGGGACTATTTTGAAAAAACCACGCTGGCGCAGCTGGCGGAGGAATCCAACGGGAGAGCAATCAAAAAATGAATATCACATTGAAGGACGGAATCGACTGGGTCGGCTACATCGACTGGACCGTGCGCGATTTCCACGGCTACAAAACCGAGAGCGGTTCCACCTACAACGCGTATCTGGTCCGCGATGAAAAAACCGCCGTGATCGACGCCGTGAAGGCACCCTACGTCGAAAAATACCTCGACCACATTCGCGCGCTGACCGATCTTTCCCAGATCGACTACATCGTCTGCAACCATGCCGAACCCGACCATTCCGGCGGCCTGCCCTCCGTCATGAAAGCCTGCCCGCAGGCCGAGCTCGTCTGTAACGCCAAGTGCAAGGTCGCCCTCGAAAAACACTACGACACGGCCGCCTGGACGTGGCATGTCGTCGAGGACGGCGATACGATTTCGCTCGGTCGGCGCACGCTTTCGTTCATCAACACGCCGATGGTGCACTGGCCGGAATCCATGTTCACCTATGTCCCGGAAGAAAAGCTGCTTTTCTCGATGGATGCCTTCGGCCAGCACCATGCCTCCGCCTTCCGGTTCGACGATGAGGAGCCTCTCGACGTTATCCTGCAGGAAGCCAAGGCCTACTACGCCAACATCGTGATGCTCTACGGCCGCCCGATCGCCCAGACCATGGAGCGCGCCGCGCAGATGGAGATCGAAATGATCGCCCCGAGCCACGGGGTCATCTGGCGCAGCCACATCAAGGAGGTGTTCGAGGCCTACCAGAAATACGTGGTCTGCAAGCCGGTTCCCAAGGTGATCGTCCTCTATGCCACCATGTGGAAGGCCACCGAGCGGATGGCCGAGGCCATCCTCGAAGGCGCGCAGGAATGCAAGGTCGAGGCGCAACTCTTCAATGTCGACTCCACCCACATGACCCGCATCGTGACGGAGGTTCTTGACTGCGCGACCATTGCCATTGGCTCGCCCACGCTCAACAACGGGATTATGCCCAGCATGGCCAGCGTACTCTGCTATATGAAGGGGCTGCGCCCGACCAGCAAGCAAGGCTTTGCCTTCGGCTCCTATGGCTGGAGCAAGCGCGGGGGCCCCACGGAAATCGGACAGGCCATGGAGGAGATGAAGATCGAAGCCATGCACGAACCCATCCGCGCGCAGTATGTCCCCACGCCGGAGCTGCTGGAGGAGTGCCGCGAGGCCGGACGCGCCATGGGCAAGTATGCCGAGCAGTTTGCCGACTAGAAATTCGAGGTAAAATCGCCTTGCGGCAAACGCCAAAGACGGGGATCATCGACCCACTTTTCCAACCAAGGAGTAAAGACTATGAAGAAATACATCTGCGACGTATGTGGCTGGATCTACGATCCGGAAATCGGCGATCCGGATAGCGGCCTCGCCCCCGGCACAAAGTTTGAAGATATTCCCGATGATTGGGAATGCCCCGAGTGCGGCGTTGGCAAGGAAGACTTTTCCGTCGTCGAAGAGTAGATCCGCCAGCCAAAAACAAAACTGCCCCGTGGATTTCCGCCGGGCGGTTTTTTTGTTTCCACCTCCTTCGAGCACGGAGCGCCTCCCACTGAAAAGCAACATCCAGAAAAACCTGCAGCACCTTCGCGGCCTTATGGCCGACAACCAGTTTGACGCATACATTGTGCCCACCGCCGATCCGCACCAAAGCGAGTATGTGGATGCCCACTGGAAATGCCGCGAGTGGATCAGCGGGTTTACGGGGTCGGCCGGCACCGCGGCGATTCTCCGCGAGGCGGCCGGGTTGTGGACGGATGGACGCTATTTTATCCAGGCCGAGCAGCAGCTGGAAGGAACGGGAATCGATCTTTTCCGGATGCCCGATGTGCCGACGCTGATCGACTGGGTCTGCGAAAATGTGGATGAGCGCGGCGTGGTGGCGATTGATGGCCGCCTGCTGACGGCACGGCAGGCGAAGGAGTGGAAAAAGAAGCTGGAGAAGAAAAAGATCCGATTGGTCATCGATTGCGATTTGATTGCCGAGCTCTGGACGGACCGCCCGCCCGTCCCCACGGCTCCGGTTTGCCTGCATGGCCTTGAATACACGGGATGCTCCACTGCGGAAAAGCTGGAGGAGATCCGCAAGGCCATGACCGAGAAGGGTGCCGAGCACTATTTGCTCAATTCGCTCTACGACATTGCCTGGCTCTTTAATATTCGCGGCGGCGACATTCCCCATTGCCCCGTCGTGATGGCCTATGCGCTGGTCTCCACCGAAAGCGCCCGCCTTTTCATCGACGATGCAAAGCTTACCGATGCCGTGCGCGACGCGCTGGTTGCGGACGGGGTTTCCATTTCGCCCTATGCCGGGATTTCCGATGCGCTCAAGGCGCTACCGGCGGAACAGGGCATCTATCTCAACGGGAGCCGGGTGAATGAATTTCTTCGGCAGAGCCTTCCCGAAGGCTACAAGACCGTTGAAGGCAAGGAGCTTACCGATCTTCCGAAGGCGCGGAAAAACAGCGTGCAGCTCGAAAACTGGGCCAAGGTCCACGAGCTCGACGGCGTTGCAATGGTTCGTTTCCTGAAATGGATCGAAGAGCAACTTCCCCAAGGCGGTTTGACCGAATGCGCGGCGGCCGACCAGCTCGAAAGCTTTCGCCGCGGCAACCCCGAGTGTGTGGACCTCAGCTTCGACTCCATCTCCGCCTATGGTCCAAACGCCGCGATGATGCACTACGGCCCGGAACCCGAAACCTGCGCCACCCTCCAGCCGAAGGGACTCTACCTCATCGACTCCGGCGGGCAATATCCCGGCGGCACCACCGACATCACCCGCACCATCGCCCTCGGGGAGCTCACCGAAGAGCAGCGCCTCGACTATACCCTCGTCCTCAAAGGCGTGATCGGCCTCTCCCGCGCGCGGTTCCTCAAAGGGGCAACCGGCTCCGGTCTCGACATCCTCGCCCGCCAGCCGCAGTGGGATCGTGGCATGGATTATAAATGCGGCACCGGCCACGGCGTCGGCTACTACCTCAACGTCCACGAAGGCCCGCAAAACTTTAGCCAAAGCAAGGAGCGTACCACGCCGCTTGAACCCGGCATGGTCGTCACCATCGAGCCCGGCGTCTACAAGGAAGGTCGCCACGGCATCCGGATCGAAAACATGGTCGTCGTCGAAAACGATATTGAAACCGAAGCCGGCACCTTCTACCGCTTCGACACCATGACGCTCTGCCCCATCGACACCGCTCCCCTCCAGACCGATCTAATGACCGCCGCCGAGCTCGACTGGCTCAACGCCTACCACCAAACCGTCCGCGAGCGCCTCACCCCGCACCTCAATGATGAAGAGGCCAATTGGCTCGAAACCAAGACCCGGCCTCTCGTTTCCGTTTGATTTCCAAACAGAAAATTCACAGGCGGGTCATATGAATAACGACCCCTTTTTCGGCTGGCGAGATCGCGGATCTCACTTACAAAAAACTAAAAATGACGAGAAAAGCGTTCTGACCCGAATGGCACTTAGTTAAGCCCCATTGAACGGCACATTCACCCTGAAAA
>CBDVCB010000038.1:0-23378 GCA_965372395.1 uncultured bacterium | reverse complement strand
CAAGGATCTGGATGCGGTGAAGAGTCCGCTGGATTTGCTGCAAGAGGGATGAGGCGTGAAGCGTGAACCCTCTCGGCAGAGAAAGCGACGGGGACGTCGGTTGCCGCTCCCAAGGTCGCTCCAGCTTTTCAAGCTGGCTGCCTCCGCTCAGCTCCGGCTCTACGAGGACAGACTTTTCGGAATGGCTCGGCGGGCGGGGAGTGCTTCTGAGAAGCACCGCTACATGTGCAGGAGATCCGGGCGCAGGGGCGGGAAAATAGGACGGTGCCGAATCAAACCCGCGTTGCGACCTACCCGCCCGTCGTGCTCTCTGAGAAGTGGATATTGTAGAAGAGGTTTTCTATCTCCTGCTCGATATTCATGTTGTGGATGAGGAAGTCGTCGGAGCTTTTCAGCGGCAGCGGCGCAAAGTTGATGACGCCCTTGACGCAGGTTTTCTTGAGCGTTTCGACCATGCCGTGCGCGGCGGGTTCGGGAATCGTGAGCGCGGCGACGCGGATCTTGTTTCCCTCGATGAATTCCTTGATCTTTTTTACATGGAAAATCGGAATGGGCGCCTCGGAATCAAGCACCTCGGGATCGGAATCAAAGCCCGCCACCACACGGATACCCACCCTTGGAAAACCGTTGTGGTTCATTAATGCCTGTCCGAGCTTGCCGCATCCAATGATGATGATCTTCTGCTTTTTGTCCTTTCCAAGCAGGACGTTGAGCTTGGCGACGAGGTCGTCGATGCGATAGCCGCCTCGCTTGTTGCCGGTGAGGTTGAACATGGAGAAGTCCTTGCGCACCAACGACGGGGAGACCCCGACCGCGTCGGCCAGATTGTCAGAAAAGACCTTGACCAGCCCAAGCCCCTTCATTTTACGCATGACGTTGCGATAGCGCGAAAGCCGCCGAATAACTTCCTGGTTCGTATTCATGACACAACACCCTGTTTTATTGTTACACCAGTAACTTGTTTTACACAAAAGCGACATTACGTTGTCATTAATATTACCGGTATGGCGTATAAACAACAAAATTTGGGTTTTTTTTATTTACCCAAATAACCACGTCCCTATATTGCCCCCGTTTTTGAGAAGCACTATCATCGATTTGGAGGATTAAACATATGATTGAAACCGCTGAAAAAGCAAAACTACTCACACCGGACATCGAAGCCTTTATCGAAAAATGGCAAGACAAGCCCGGCAACCTGATTATGGTCCTGCACCGTGTGCAGGAAGAGTTCGGATATGTTCCGCGCCAAGCCGCGTTTGAAGTGGCTGCCGCGCTGGATATTCCGGTGGCCAAGATCTACGGGGTCATCACCTTCTACCACCTCTTTAAATTGACCAAGCCGGGCAGGAACCAGATTGCGGTTTGCATGGGCACCGCCTGCTACCTCAAGGGTGGACAGGATTTGATCGATGAATGCGAACGCAAACTGGGCGTCGGCCTCAACACCGTCACCGAAGACGGCGAATTTTCCATCGAAGCGGTTCGCTGCATCGGCTGTTGCGGCCTCGCGCCGATACTGACCGTCAACGGCGAAGTGTTTGGCAATGTGGAAATGAAACAGATGGGCAAGATCATCGACCAGTTTGAAGGGAAATAGGGACGTAACGAGTAATACGTAACAAAGAGAATTACGCATTGCGGATTACGCGTTAAAAAGATGCACGCCACGATTTGCGATTTGATTACGGATCTAACCCAAAACTCAATCGAGGCGGGCGCAACGGAAATACATCTTAAAGTCGAGGAGACAAAAACAAATCTGAATGTCGTGATTGCGGACAACGGAAAAGGGATGAGTGCTGAAATACTTGAAAAGGCCAAAGACCCGTTTTATTCGGACGGCCAAAAGCACAAGCACCGCAGGGTGGGTCTCGGACTCCCCTTCCTCTTCCAAACCGCGGAGATGACCGGAGGCACTGCAACCATCGAGTCGGAGGAAGGTGTCGGGACGACGGTGGCGTTTAGTTTCGACCGGGCGAATGTGGATCTTCCCACGTTCGGGAACTTCGCCACGGCGGCGGTCACGTTGATGGCCTATGGATTTGACGGAAACTTGATTGTCGAACGGAGCATGAACGGGAAAAGCTACAGCGTGAGCAAAACCGAACTGACCGACGCACTGGGAGAACTGAACGACATAGAAAGTTTGATGTTGCTGAAACAGTTTATTCAAACGAACGAAGAAGAGATTAACGGATTTGACCGATCTGACTGATCCGTCCAATTTAAACGAAAGGTGGACCACATGGCTAAAATGACACTGGAAGAGCTGCGCAACCTGCGCGACGCGAAAAAGAAAGAGATGACCCAGCGCGACAGCAACGACAAGTCGGCGCAGATCATCATCGGAATGGGGACCTGCGGAATCGCCGCCGGTGCCAAGGAAGCATTCGATGCGTTCCTGGACGAACTGAACAGCCACGAGATCAAGGATACCAAAATCACCCAGACCGGTTGCATGGGTCTTTGCTTCTCCGAGCCGACGGTGGAAGTCGATGTGCCCGGCATGCCGCGCGTGATCTACGGCAACGTCGACGGCAAGATCGCCCGGCGCATCGTGAAGGAGCACATTATTGGCAAAGCGCTCGTGAGCGACCACATTTTCGATAAACCCGCAGCAGATATCATTAAATAGGCAGGCAAAACCATGGCATACAAAAACTATATTCTCGTCTGTGCCGGAACCGCATGCGAATCCAGCAAAGGCATCGCGCTCTACAAAGAGCTTGAAAAGGAACTCAAGGCGCAGGGCGTTGAAACCGAAGCCCAGCTCGTAAAGACCGGTTGCTTCGGCTTCTGCGAACAGGGCCCGATCGTCAAGATCCTCCCCGACGAAAGCTTCTACGTGAAAGTCGGCCCCCAGCACGCCAAGGAAATCGTGGCCGAGCACATCATCAAGGGCCGCAAGGTGAAGGCGCTTCTTTACGACAAGGAACAGAAAGACCAAAAGGCCGACGAGATCGACTTCTACCAGAAACAGCAGCGCATCGTGCTGCGCAACTGCGGCGTGATCAATCCGGAATCCATCGACGAATACATTGCCCGCGACGGCTATGCGGCCCTCGAGAAGGTCCTCTTCGAAATGACCCAGGACGAGGTGATCGACGAGCTCACCAATGCTGGCCTGCGCGGACGCGGCGGTGCGGGCTTCCCGACCGGACTCAAATGGAAGTTCACCAAGAATTTCGAGAGCGACCAGAAATATATTGTCTGCAACGCCGACGAAGGCGATCCCGGCGCCTACATGGACCGCTCGACCTGCGAGGGCGACCCCCACTCCGTGCTCGAAGCCATGACCATTGCCGGCAAAACCGTCGGGGCAAACCAGGGCTTCATCTACATCCGCGCGGAATATCCGCTCGCGATCGAGCGCCTCAACAACGCCATCGACCAAGCACGTGAATATGGCCTGCTCGGCGACAACATTCTCGGAACCGACTTTAGCTTCGACATCGAGCTGCGCCTCGGCGCCGGCGCGTTTGTCTGCGGCGAAGAAACCGCCCTGCTCGCCTCGATCGAAGGCAAGCGCGGCATGCCGATCCCGCGCCCGCCCTTCCCGGCCGTCAAAGGCCTGTGGGGCAAGCCGACCGTGATCAACAACGTCGAAACCTGGGCGAACATCCCGATGATCATCCTCAAGGGCAGCACTTGGTTCAACAACATCGGCACCGAAACCACCAAGGGCACCAAGGTGTTTGCACTGACCGGAAAAATCAACAACTCCGGACTGATCGAAGTTCCGATGGGCACCACGCTGCGCGAAATCATCTACGACATCGGCGGCGGCATCAAGGACGGCAAGAAGTTCAAGGCCGCCCAGACCGGCGGACCGTCCGGCGGCGTGATTACCGAGGAGTTCCTCGATATCCCGATCGACTACGAAAGCCTCCAGTCCATCGGCTCCATGATGGGTTCCGGTGGAATGATCGTGATGGACGAGGACGACTGCATGATCGACGTCACCAAGTTCTATCTCGAGTTCTCGGTCGACGAGTCCTGCGGCAAGTGCGCGCCCTGCCGTATTGGCGGCCGCACCTGCTACAACATTCTCGACAAGATTTCCAAGGGCCAAGGCTCCCTGGAAGACCTCGACCAGCTGAAGGTGCTTGCGCAAGCCATGCGCAAGGCTTCGCTGTGCGGCCTCGGACAAACGGCGCCGAATCCAATCATGTCGACCATGAACTATTTCGAAGACGAATACCTTGCACACATCAACGACAAGACGTGTCCGGCGGGAAAATGCAAGGATCTGCTCTCGTACACCATCATCGAAGACCAATGCATCGGCTGTACCGCCTGCGCGCGCGTCTGCCCGGTCAACTGCATCAGCGGCGAAGTCAAGGCCGTGCACAGGATCGACCAGGACCAGTGCATCAAGTGCGGACAGTGCTTCGATAAATGTAAATTTGACGCCATCCTCAAGGGATAAGGAGAAAAAAAATGTCTATGATTGAATGCGAAATCAACGGAATTCCCGTAAGCGTCCCGGTCGGGACCACCATCCTGGACGCGGCCAAGGAAGTGGGCGTAACCATTCCGAAGCTCTGCTACCACAACGACCTCGACGCCTGGGCCGCCTGCGGCATCTGCGTCGTGAAAGTGGAAGGCTCGCCCAAAATGCTGCGCGCCTGCGCCACGGCCGTTGGCCCGGGCATGAAAGTGATCACCCACGACCCCGAGGTGGTGGAGGTCCGCCGCACCGTTCTCGAACTGATTCTTTCCACGCACCCGAACGACTGCCTCCAATGCGGCCGAAGCGGGAACTGCGAGCTGCAGGACCTCTCCGCCGACTTCGGCATACGCGACATTCCGTTCGAAAAACGCGCCCCATCGATTCCCCGCGACGAGTCAACCCCATCGATTGTCCTCAATCCGGAAAAATGCGTGAAGTGCGGACGTTGCGTTCTCGTTTGCCAAGAGATGCAAAACGTCTATGCCCTCGAATTCATCGGTCGCGGCGACGGCACCCGCCTTGCCCCGGCGGCGGACGTCACCCTCGAAGAAAGCCCCTGCATCAAGTGCGGCCAGTGTTCGGCGCACTGTCCGGTTGGCGCAATCTACGAAAAGGACGACACCAAATCGGTGTGGGATGCCATCAAGGCGGAAGACCGGCACGTCGTTGTGCAGATCGCCCCGGCCGTCCGCGTGGCCCTCGGCGAAGCCTTCGGCATGGAGCCGGGCGCCATCGTGACCGGCAAGATCTATACCGCGCTCCGCCGCCTCGGGTTCGATGCCGTATTCGACACCAACTGGGCCGCCGACCTCACCATCCTCGAAGAAGGCTCCGAGTTTGTGAAGCGCTTTACCACAGGCGGCGAGCTGCCGCTCATCACCAGCTGCTGCCCGTCGTGGACGGACTACATGGAAAAATTCGCCCCCGACTTCGTGGACAATTTCTCGACCGCCAAGTCGCCGCAGTCGATGCTCGGCTCAATGGCCAAGACCTACTATGCGGAAAAGGCCGAAATCGATCCGGCGAAGATGACCATGGTTTCGATCATGCCCTGTACCTCGAAGAAATACGAGATTACCCGTTCCGACGAAATGTACGCCTCGGGCCACCAGGACATCGACTATTCCATCACAACCCGCGAGCTTGCCCGCATGATCAAGCAGGCCGGAATCGACTTCGCCAACCTTCCCGACTCCGACGTCGACAGCCTGCTGGGCGAATACACCGGCGCCGGCACCATCTTCGGCGTCACCGGCGGCGTCATGGAAGCCGCATTGCGCTCCGCCTACTACCTCATTACCAAGGAAGACCTCGAACAAGTCGAATTCGAAGCCGTCCGCGGAATGGAAGGCGTCAAATCAGCGGAGATCGACATCAAAGGCACCAAGGTGCGCATTGCGGTGGCTCACCAGATGGGTAATGTCCAAGCGGTGATCGACCAAGTGCGCGAAGCGCGCGAAAAAGGCGAAGAGCTGCCCTACCACTTCATCGAAGTGATGGCCTGCCGCGGCGGCTGCATCGGCGGCGGTGGACAGCCCCACGGCGCAACCGACGAGATCCGCGCGCTCCGTACGCGCGGCATCTACACGGACGACGAGCAGAGCAAGCTGCGCTGCTCGCACCACAACCCGGAAATCAAACGGGTGTACGAGGAATTCCTCGGCGAGCCGCTCAGCCACAAGGCGCACGAGCTGCTGCACACGACCTACAAGCAGCGCCCGCTCTACCAGAAGTAGAACAGAGCGCCCATCGCCTAGAAAACCGTCCCGTTTCCGGGGCGGTTTTTTTGTGCCCCCGTCTTGCTTTCTTCGTTAAGAAAACTAGACTGCAATAAATCGACAACTACAGGGTTATTAATTGCTATGAAATACAGATACATGCCATTGCCGGTTCACTCGACTCTCCTTGCGTCGGTTCTTCTACTTCAGGCAGCCGCTCAAACATCAACTAATAAGGCCTCGCCCGCAGGTCCTGCGGCACCGATTGATCCCGTTTCGTCGCGAGTGATGGTGCCTGCTCCCGCAAAGAAGTCGGAAGATCTCCAAACCTTCAAGTTCGAGCAATCCAGTCTGGATTTGGTCATGTCCCAGTATTGTGAGTGGACCGGGCAAATCTACCTAAAAAACGATGCCATCAAGGCCTCGATCACCCTCAAGGTCAATCATCAACTGACCACACAGGAATCCATCGAGGTGATCGAAGCCATTCTGGGCATGAACAATATTGCCCTGATTCCCAGCATGGGGGGTAAAGCGGTTAAAGTCGTCTTGGCCAACGCCCCCGATCTGGTTGGCCATGGGGGCGACATCATTTATGATAACGAGCAACAATATGCCGGCACGGACAAGCTCGTCTCGCAAATCATCCAGCTCCAGCACGCGGAAATCGCGGAAGTACAGACTGCCGTGCAGCAACTGATGCATGCCTATGGAAAGATTCTAACGCTGGAACGCAGCAATAGCATGATGATCACCGATACCGAGGCCAACATCCTGCGCATCCGGGAGATGGTCGAGTTTCTCGACCAGGCCACTGCGCGCATTGAACCGCGCATCTACCAAATCGAATTTGCGGACGCCACCGAAATTTCCACCAAACTGAACGAAATCATCACCATGGCGCAGGGCGACCAAAAGAAAACCGCAACGCCCGCAAGATATAGCAACCCCGCCGCCCGCACCCCGCCGGGTGTGATCAGGGCGCGCACCACCCGACCGACCGCCCCCACGCAGGCATCGATTTCCAAGACCGGGGAAAGCGCCACGCTCATCATCCAAGGCAATGTCAAAGTGATGGCCGACGAACGCACCAACATCATTATTATTTTCTCACAGGAGGAAAACTTCGAGTTCTTCGACACCATCATTAAAGTGCTCGATGTGGAAGTCGAACCCGCGATTTCCTTCGAGGTCGTAAACCTTGAATATGCCGATGCCGAGGAACTTTCGGGGACGTTGAACGAGCTCGTCGGAGCCGTCCAAGGCACAAAAAGCAGCTCGGGCAGTCGAACCACGCCACGATCCTCCACGGGAAATCGAAGCACGGGAACGCGGCAAGTCACCCCCAAGGCCAGCTCGACAGCAAGCACCCTCCAAAGCCTGAGCAAGCTTTCCGAAAACACAAAAATCCTGTCCAACAAACGCACCAACTCCATCCTGCTCATGGGCGAGAAAGCCGACATCGCCGACATCAAGAACGTGATTGCCACCCTCGACGTCATGCTTGAACAAGTCATGATCGAAGCCGCCATCTTCGAAGTAACCCTGGGCGACAACCTAGAACACGGGCTCCAATGGCTGTATAAAAAAGGATCGGATAAAGCCGGATCATGGGACGGGGTCGGCTTACTAACCAATACGGTACAACAAGTCGCCGCGGGTGCGCTAACCTACGGTCAAATATTTCCCGATATCAATACCCAGCTCGCCATCAAGATTGCCGCAGGGAACAGCAATGTCCGCCTGTTGGCCACCCCGGTTATCATGACGACCGACAATACCGAGGCGAGGCTGAGTGTCGGGGAACAACGCCCGGTTGTGACGTCAACGGATTCGACGATCAACAGCACCCAGCAGCGCTCCAACTATGAATACAAGGACATCGGTATCCAGCTCACCGTCACGCCGCGCATCAACCCACAACGCGTCGTGATTATGGAAATCCTGCAGAAAGCCGACCAGGTCGGCGATGAGATCCCGATCGACGGGAACCTTGTTCCGGTTATTCTAAATCGCGAGTTCGAAGCCACCATCGCCGTACCCGACCGGGGAACCATCGCATTGGGCGGACTCATCAATTCGGAAACGCGCGACAGCGTAAGCAAGATTCCAATTCTTGGCGACATCCCCCTGATCGGTCGCTACCTTTTCAGCAGCGTCAGCAAGAAAAACCGCCAAACAGAACTCATTGTCCTTATGACGCCCTACGTACTGACGACCCAAGCGGAAGTGCTTAAGGAAACTGCTCGCCGCTACGATTCGACCGATATGCGGCCAGAGGATTGGCCGGAGCGGGGGTGGTCAGACAGTGCGCTTCAGCTCCGCCCCAAACCCGATTCCAAAAATCAGCAAATGGATACTTCCGAACAGACGTCCGAAATCCTGAAAATGATGAAAGAAACCGGAAATCAATAGGCCGCATGCGCACCATCCACTTTATCGGCATTGGCGGGGTCGGCATGAACGGCCTCGCCCAGCTTGCCGCCCTTTCCAATTATTCGGTCACTGGCTCCGACCGCGCCTATAATCCCGATTCCGAGCTTTTCCATGCATTGGATAATCTCGGAATCCGCATCTTCCCGCAGGATGGCTCCGGCATCACCCATGAAACATCGCAAGTGGTCTACAGCACTGCCATAGAATCCAACAACCCAGACCTCCAGCAATCCCATCGACTCGGCATCCCCCTGCTCCACCGCGCCGAATTCCTCAAGGAACTAATCGGCGACAACGAGCTGATCGCCATAGTCGGCACCGCCGGAAAGACCACCACGACCGGCCTCCTCGGTTGGATCTTCCACTGCATGGGAAAAGACCCCTCCGTCTACAACGGTGCCGCCGTTCTTAACTGGAAAACCAAAGCCACGCTCGGCAACGTTCGAAAAGGCACCTCTAACCTCTGGATCATCGAAGCCGACGAATCGGACAAGTCATTTCTCAACTTCCATCCAACGCACACCATTATCACCAATATTTTCAAGGACCACTACGAGCTCGACGAACTCCACCGCATGTTCAACCAGTTCCGCACCCAGACCTCGGGCATCGTCGTAGATGGAGCATCCTTGCTCCATCAGGGAGAACACCCAAACTCTTTCATTTTCCAAGGGGTTGAATTCCGGGTTCCAATGCTTGGAAAGCACAATCTCGAAAACGCGCTCTGCGCCGTCCGTCTATGTGCCAAACTGGGGTTCGATCTTGAACGGGTTCGCGATGCCGTTGCGCAGTTCAGAGGCATTGAACGGCGATTGGAGATTGCAGGCACCAAGGAGGGTGTCACGGTCATCGATGACTATGCGCACAACGCCGCCAAAATCGCCGCGGCACTCTCGGCCGCTACCGAAAACCATGGTCGCGTCCATGCCTATTGGCGCCCCCACGGATTCACCCCGCTCCACCAAGGCCTGAAGGATCTGGCGAGGGTGTTTTCCACCCATTGGAAAAGACACGGCGGATCGATTTCCATTCTTCCCGTCTACTATGCGGGAGGAACGGTAGCGAAGAAAACGACCTCGGCAGATCTCGTGGCACATCTCAATTCGGCTGGTGTTCCAGCAAAGCTTGTGGAAGACTACGAAGCATTGCAGCATCGACTCGAACAACACGCAGCATCCGGCGACGCGATCCTTGGAATGGGCGCGCGCGATCCCGAGTTGCCGATATTCGCCAAACGACTGGTTGCCAAATGAAAGAAGCCCCAACCATTGAAAGCCCGCAAAATCCGCGCGTAAAGGCGGCGGTAAAACTGCGTAGAAGCAAGACCCGCCAACAGACTGGCCAGACGCTAGTGGAGGGCTACCGGGAAATCCTGCGCGCCACTGAAAGCGGCTGGAGGTTCAACGAACTCTACTTTTGCCCTGAACTGTATCTTGACCGCGAGGCTCCCGGTTTGCTTTCCACCATTCATCATGGAGGAACGCCGGTTTTCCAATGCTCGGAAACCGCCTTCCGGAAAATGTCGTACCGCGACACACCGGATGGACTGCTGGCGCTCTCGCCGCTGGTCGGGAAAACGCTCGACGAACTGGAACTTCCAGACAACCCTTTGCTGCTGATTGCCGAGGACCTGGAAAAGCCGGGCAACCTTGGAACCATCCTGCGCACGGCCGATGCCACCGGCGTGGATGCCGTCATCGTCTGCGGCTGTAAAACCGACATCAACAACCCGAACGTGATCCGCGCCAGCATCGGCACACTGTTTTTCATGCCCGTTGTGGAAGCAACGACAGAAGAAACACTCCTATGGCTAAAGGAAAGGGGCATCGTATCGCTTGCGGCCATTCCGGGTGCGGAGCAACAATATACCGATGTCGATATGCGCGGCGGAACCGCCATCGTGGTCGGCTCCGAAGACGAAGGTCTGGCACGCCAGTGGCTGGAAGGCGCAAACCTGAAGGTCGCCATTCCAATGCTTGGAAAGAACGACTCCCTGAACGTCTCCACAGCCGC
Source organism: uncultured bacterium (assembly GCA_965372395.1). Classification (GTDB taxonomy): domain Bacteria; phylum Verrucomicrobiota; class Kiritimatiellia; order Kiritimatiellales; family Pontiellaceae; genus Pontiella. Next base: position 12,755 of record CBDVCB010000038.1, on the reverse strand, counting down.
CGCAATTCTGCTCTACGAAGCCCTGCGCCAGCGCAGATAAACGCCGTCACACCCCCTCTTTTCTTCGCATAGTAAAAAATTCGCATAAAAATTCAACGGAATCCCCCTACTCCTGTCGCAAGCACGAAAGAGTTATTTGAAGAAACCCTTGAAAAAAGAGTTTGTTTTAGTAGTTTTTCCGTTTGCAAAATATGAAATGGGCGCTAGAGTCCAATAAACAACAAAGGGAGGTAAGCCATGGCTACCAATCCGGCAGGAAAAGGAACAAAGACCATTGGCATCAACATGAAAATGGAGATGGCCAAAGAGTTGGAACGGCGTGCGTCGTCCATGCAGCTCTCAACAGGAGCATACTGCAAGATTATCCTAGGCGAATGGATCAAGTCGGGAAAGAAGTTGCAGCTTAAAGAATCCTGATCCCTGTCCTTAGGACAGAAAATTATAAAAACCGGCATCTGTTTATGACACGGAGGTCGGTTTTTATTTTTTTGGCACACTGGATTTGCCACTATCCCCCCATGCGCAAAGCCAAACATATTGCCATTATCGGAACCGGTGCCGTCGGCGGCTATTATGGAGGATTGCTGCAACAGGCTGGCTCCAGCGTCCACTTCCTCTTGCATAGCGACTATGCCCACGTTTGCCAGCATGGCCTCGTAATCGACTCCCCCAACGGAAACTTCCGGTTACCGGAAGTGAATGCCTATGACGACCCCCGGAAAATGCCGCGTTGCGATGTGGTTGTCGTTGCTCTCAAAACCACAGCCAATCCCATCCTGAAGGACATCCTCCCGCATGTGCTCAAAAACGACGGCCTTGTGCTTACGCTACAGAACGGGCTGGGCAGCGAGGAGGAGATAGCACAGATTGTCGGCGCTGGGCGGGTGCTTGGCGGACTCTGTTTTCTTTGCGCAAACAAGGTTTCCCCCGGCCATATCCGGCACGTCGACTATGGTCTCATCACTCTCGGCGAATACCGCGCCGACGGACACCCCGGCGGTATCACGCCCCGGCTTGAACAACTGGGCGACACGATGCAATCCGCAGGCATCGACCTTCAGTTGATCGAAGACCTCCCGCTGGCCCGCTGGAAAAAGCTGGTTTGGAATATTCCGTTCAATGGATTGTCTGTTGTCCGGAATTCGCGAACCGACGTACTGGTACGGGAACCCGAAATACGTGCCTTGTGCGAAACCCTGATGAACGAGGTGGTGGCAGCATCCATCCGTCCGATCGGCCCCGCCTTCATCGAAAGAATGATGCTGCATACCGAAAACATGGAGCCCTACACTCCCAGCATGAAACTGGACTTCGACCATGGCCGCCCCATGGAAATCGAGAGCATCTACGGAAACCCGCTACGCTCCGCAAAATCCAGAGGCATCGCCATGCCCGAAACCGAGAAACTCTACCGCCAACTACGCGAAATCAATCCGAAACCGTTTTAGTCCGCTTATGGAAGTGCGGGGAGTCGCCCCATTCATTAAAGCCGACGGTTTCGCCAATCCCCTCGATCCGACCGCTGAGGCAACCGCGGCACATGGACGAGTTTTCGTCGGTGCAGGGTTTGTTGTCGTAGAGCGTGTAGTTAGGGCGATATTCCGTTTCGGTTACATTGGGCATGATGACGTTTGCGCCGCACCGCAGTCCCTGCTCGCGTCCAGTATGTTCCAGCGCCTGCAGTGCCGTCGCAGCGGCAATATTGATATCCTTCAGCACAATACGGGTCACGGCAATCATCTTGAGGCCCAGTTGCAGCGCGTCTGATTTCTGTTCATCCGTATAGGGAGGAATCTCCTTCCCCATCGGCGTGTCGGAATGCGGGATATACGGCCCCATGCCGACCATGTCGATATCGATTTCCTTGAGGAACAGAATATCGTTTGCCAGATCTTCCATCGTCTGCCCAGGCAAGCCCATCATAACCCCGGTACCCACCTGGTAGCCCGTGCGGCGCAACGCGGCGAGACATTCCTTGCGCTCCTCCAAGCTGTGGTCATTGGGATGGATCTTTGCATAAAGCTCCATGTTGGTGGTTTCGATGCGCAGCAGGTAGCGGTGCGCGCCGACCGCGCGCCAGCGACGGTAGGTTTCCTCGGTCTGTTCACCCAGCGAAAGCGTAATGCCCAGCTCACCTTTCGTGGCTTCCTTAATGCGCCCAACCACCCGCTCGATCATCGAAATATATTCCTCGTCCTGCCTTTCACCCGACTGGATCACGCAAGAACCATATTCCGCCTCATACGCCCAAACCGCCTCCTTGAAGATCTCGTCTTCGTCCATCTGGAAGCGCTCGACGTTCTTATTGCTCTTGCGGATGCCGCAGTAGTAGCAATCCTTGATGCACAGGTTGCTGCATTCGATGATCCCGCGGAAATAGGCGATCTTGCCAACATACTGCTCTTTAAGGAAATAGGCGCAGTCGTACAGCGCCTGCAACTCGGCGGCATCCGTAATCGAAAGCAACGCCACAAGTTCACCAGGGGACAATTCCCCGCCCTGCTTCGCTTTCGCTAAAATTACATCAGTCATAATCAGTCCAATCCGTCCGGTTAAAAATAAAGATCCCGCGCACCCTGCTTGATCTGTTCGATGCGCTCAACCAGTTGCACTTTCTGGTCACCCTCCGGCATGCGCCCCAGCTCGCGCTCGACCTGCTTCATGCCGACTTTCTTCGTTTCCGGCGAGGAATAATCCTCCATATATTCGAGGAAGGTCAGTATTGCATTGGGCGTACAGAATCGTTTCACGAATCCGGGAACCGCAAACTCCATGAAGTGCTCGCCCGTGCGTCCAAGGCGATAGCACCCCGTGCAGAACGACGGAATAAAATCGGCCTCGCACAGTTCGCGGATCACCTGGTCGAGCGAGCGGCCATCGTTGAGCACAAACTGGCTTTTCCTGTAAGATTCATCATCCTTTGCCGAATAGGCACCCACTCCGATATCCGACCCCGCATCGATCTGCGAAACACCAAACTTAATGATTTCATTCCTCAACTCAATCGACTCGCGGCAGGTCAGAATCAATCCGGTGTATGGCACCGCCAAGCGCAGAATGGCCACCAGCCGCTTAAAGTCAAAGTCGCTCACGCCCTGGTATTTTGCGGTTTCGGTTCCGATGGCCGGTTCGATGCGCGGGAATGAGATCGTATGCGGACCGACGTTGAAACGCTCCTCCAGATGGATCGTGTGGTAGAGCAACGCCATCGTTTCAAAGCGCCAGTCGAAAAGCCCCATCAACGCACCGATACCAATATCGTCGATCCCCGCTTCCTGCGCGCGATCCAACCCGTGCAACCGCCAAAGATACTCGCTCTTCGGACCCGACGGATGTTGCTTCTTGTAGGTTTCCTGATGATAGGTTTCCTGAAAAATCTGATAGGTGCCAATCCCCGCCGACTTCACCAATTTAAAGCCCTCGTGATCCAGCGGCGCGGCATTGATGTTTACGCGGCGGATTTCGCCGTTTCCATGCTTCTGGGCATAGACCGTCTGCACCGAATCATGGATAAACTGCGCGTCGTACTGCGGGTGCTCGCCATAAACCATGATCAACCGCTTGTGCCCGCGGTTCACCAACGCCTCGATTTCCTGCTCCAGCTCCGGCATCGAAAGCGTCTTGCGCGCCACCTCGCGGTTCGTGCACCGGAAACCGCAATATTGGCAATTGTTGATGCACTCGTTTCCAACATAGAGCGGCGCGAACAACACGATGCGATTGCCGTAGATCTTCTCCTTCAACGCTCGTGCGCCCTCGAAAATCTCCTCCGCCATTTCCGGCGTGTCGGCATTGATCAGCGTCGCCATCTCTTCCGGCTCCAGGCGATTCTTGTCCAGCGACCGCTGGATAATCTCCCGCACCCGCTCCGTCGTCGGATTCCTCGTTTTTTCCAGCCATTGGAAAATATCATCTTCAGGAATGAAGCTTTTCAAGCCTTCAACATCCACCTTGGGCAATCCACGTTTCATTTTTCTTCCTCTTCATAAGCCATTAGTGCGGCAGGGAATGGAGACAACACTCTCCGCAGCACCCCCTGCGTCTGGGCAATGCACATTCCATAGTTCGTGATCGGCACGCCGGCCGCTTCGCATTTTTCAATTCTCGAAAGCACCTCGCGGCGATTCTGCATGCAACCGCCGCACTGCACCGCCAGCTTGTAGTCGGACAGGTTGTCCGGAAAGTCGCGGCCCGAATAAACATCGACCTGCACATCGACGCCGACATACTGCCGCAACCAGCGCGGAATCTTCACCCGGCCAATGTCGTCCTCCAGCGCGTGGTGGCTGCATGACTCCGCAATCAGCACTTTGTCGCCCGGCTCCAGCCGGTCGATCGCCGCCGCGCCCTTGGCAAACTTCCGCAAGTCCCCCTTCAAGCGGGCGAACAAAATCGAAAAGGTCGTGCAGGGAATATCCGGCGGCGTATCGGCCACCATCTTCAGCACCATCTGCGAATCGCAGATCGCCACATCCGGCTTCTGCTTCAGGATGGAAAGCATGTGGGCATACTCGCGCTCCTTGCAAACCAGCGACGCCGCATCGTTGTCGAGCGCGTCGCGGATCGTCGAAACCTGCGGCAGGATCAACCGCCCCTTCGGTGCTTGCAGGTCGATCGGAACAATGAGCATGGCCAGCCCGCCCGGCCTCACCAAGTCGCCCATCAGCGGCGGAGGGGTGATGAATTCGTCGGGGCAGACGCGAAGCAACTCGGCCTTGAGCTGCGCAAGCACCTGCTCGCGGGAAGCAAGGTCGGTGGAGTTGCAGGACAGATAGGACGGATCGGACGAATCGGTCAGATCCGCTTTGTTGGCAATTTTGATAACCGAAATCTTCTTTGCTTCCGCCTTGGCTTCAACCGACTGTTCGAATTCGGTCACTTGGTTGCCCTCGTGCAGCAGCACGATCACATCGGCGCGGTCGAACACCTTCTCGGTTTTACCGATGCGCTTCTCGCCGAGCGCGGTCGTGTCGTCTAGCCCGGCGGTATCGAGGAAAACCACCGGACCGATCGGCAACAGCTCCATCGTCTTTTCCACTACGTCCGTCGTCGTGCCCGGTTGCTCCGAGACAATCGAAACATCCTGCCCGGCAACAAGGTTCAGGAAACTCGATTTTCCCACGTTCGTGCGGCCAAACAGGGCGATATGCAAACGTAAGCTTTTAGGTGTCTTTTGCATCAGCGGTGCCCTAGTGCCATCAGATTTTGCGGGGAGAGTGTTTTCTCGACCCTCTCTTCTCCTAGTTCCTCGACAAGATAATTCTTAAAATCGGTACGGCCAGTTTGCTTGAACGCTTCGACCAGCTCGGTGGCGCGTTCGTATCCGATGGATGGAAGAAAGGCGGTGACGATTTCCAAGGATTGGAAGAACTGCCGTTCGCATTCGGCTTCGTCGGCAAGGATCCCTTCGGCGTGCTTGGCGAGCATTCCCGCGGCGACCCCGAGCAACTCCAACGATTCCAGCAACGCGGAAGCGAGCAGCGGCATGAATTCGTTGATCTGCAAACTGCCGCGCGATGCGCATTCGGTGACGATAAAGTCGTTGGCCTGCACCTTGATCCCGATCTGCATCACGCTTTCAAGGATCACCGGATTCACCTTGCCGGGCATGATCGACGAACCCGTCTGCACGGCGGGTAGCTTGACCGTTCCGTTCATGTGCAACAGGCGCAGGTCGCCGCAGATTTTCAGCAGGTTGGCCGAAGCGGCTTTCAGGATGCCGGAGACTTCGACAAACGCATCGGCATTGGCGGTTTGGTCGATCAGGTTTTCGCCGCGGCTCAAGCCGAGGCCAGTGATTTCGCGCAGCTTGTCGGTGACGAGAAAGATGTAGCTGCGCGGCGCGGTCAAGCCGGTACCGACGGCGGTACCGCCGAGGTTGACCACGCGCAGGCGCTCTTCGCACTTGAAGGTGCGCCAGCGGTCGCGGGCGAAGGCTTCGGCGAATGCACCGAACTCCGCGCCGAGCGTCAAAGGAACCGCATCCGTCATCTCGGTTTTTCCAAGGGTTGGAATGTGCGCAAACCGCTTTTCCGCCTGCTGGAAAGCGCCCTGCAGAACCTCGATTTTACCGGCCAGATCGCGTAGCCCATAGATGGCGGCCACCTTCACGGCGGTGGGGTAGACATCGTTCGTCGACTGGTGCAGATTCACGTCTTCGATGGGGTGAATGTTTTTGCCCGCCTTGCCCGCAACGAGTTCGTTGATGAACATATTGGTTGAAGTTCCCGCTCCGCCTTGGAGAGCAGGCAACGGGCACGAGGCACGAGGCACGAGGTCGCACGCTTCGATGATCGCATTCGCCTTTTCAGGAGGGAGAAAACCCAGCTCCTTATTGGCAAGGGCGCAGGCTTTCTTGACCTGCGCCAGCGCGGTGATCAGGGAGGATGGTACGGGGCTTCCCGGGATCGGAAAATTTTCCAGCGCCCGGATGGTGTGGATGCCATAAGGGGCGTCAAAGGGAATTTCCAATTCGCCCAAACAATCTTTTTCGGTGCGCGTCTTCATTTGGCTTTGCTCAACATGGACTTAACAAAAACACCCTGCAACCGACCGAGCCGCCCGGTTAGGGCGCCGAGCTGGTCGGTGCTTGCGCTGATGACGAGCGTGATGGCAAAGCAGTCGCGATCGGGACACGGAACCCCCATGCGAGCCAAAACAAGGTCGCCGAATTCAGACAGCAACGCATTGACCAATTCCGCATTTTTCTCGCGGTCTTCAATAATCAGGCCGACAAAGCCTAGACGTGTTTCCATGGTCTCCTCCGTTCCGTTATCACGAAACCTTCAGAATGAATTAGAGATCCCTTGCAACCGGCCGCAGCCCATTGCGCAGGAGAAAAGCCACCCTACTTAAATGCGTACGGATGGCAAGTGGTTTTTAGGGCGGTTTTCTTAGTACCTTACTTTCGAAATTCGATCATGTTTGCACAGCATTTTTAACCACGAATCGACACGAATTTTCACGAATGTGGCGAAGAGGGTTTTTGTTTCAAGAGAAAAGCATTCGAGTCTATTCGTGTTCATTCGTGGTTGGGAATAGGTAGAGCCTTCTCGCGGCCTTGGAAGGTGTAGCGGTTGCCGTAGGCGGAGGCGGTGAGTGCCGTGCCGGCGGCGGGGGAGGTGAAGAAAGCGGAGCCATCAAAGGTTCCGAGAACGGTTCCGCCGCCTCCATCGAAATGCTCACCACAACCTTGCCGCTTTCCTCTGAAGAGTCGGCCATCCGCTCCAACGCAGCCGCCTTTTCCAGCGCCAACAGCAACATCCCGAACAAAACGAAGGCGCACCTGTTTTCTACGGGCCGGGGCATTCCCCGAGATCGGCTTTTTTCAGATACACCCGCAAGGTCAACGTATTTGCAACGAGGGTGAAGAGGCACATGGCCAACGCCGCGCACAGGAACAGATGGCGGTAGGCATATTCCTTCGGGATCATCAAGATCAGCGCCACCGATAGCGCCCCCTTCAAACCACCGAGGTTCAGGATGTGCTGCCACGATACGGGCAGGCGAATACCAACCAACCGGAACAAAGCGCCGAACCCATAGACCACCACGCTGCGCGAAACCAGCAATGCGGCAATCACACCCGGCATGACCAGCCAGTTGATATCGTAGTAATGCGCCCCAATCTCCGCGCCCAGCATGAAAAACAGCACGGCATTGGCCAAGTTGCCCAAAAACTCCCAGAACCTTTTGTAGAACTCTATTTCACAATGCGTCAGGGCATCGATCACCTTGTCGCGGCGGAAAACCAACCGGATGGTTAGGGTAGTGGCCATCACCGCAATGACCCCCGAAACATCCAGGGCGGCCTGCGCAAGGCAAAACGCTAGATAGACAATCAACAGCGGCAATAGCGGCCCGATAAAATGATCTTTCAACGCCTTCCAGTGGCGCATCAGCACGGCCCCGCCCCACCCCATCAGGCCACCGAGCAGCACGGCCCCCGCAATGGAGAGCACAAAAACCAAGATTCCTTTCTGAAAGAGCAGTTCCTTTCCATCGATCACCTTTCCGCTCATCAGCATGAAGAGGATCACGGTGGTACCGTCGTTCAGCAGCGACTCCCCCTCGATCAGGGTTTTTAGCCTTTCGGGAATTGGAAACTGCCTAAACACGGCAGAAACCGCGACCGGATCCGTGGCCGACATGATCGCAGTGAAAAAGAGGATATCCATCCAAGGAAGCCCCGTCATCCAACGAATAGGAACCGCCATGGCAAACATGCTGGCCAAAATACCCAGCGAAGCCAAAAGGAACGCAGGGAGCGCTTCTTCCCGAGCCAGACCCAAATCAAGCTTTCGCGATGAATCGAAAATAAGAACCGGCAGGAAAACGTAGAGAATCACATCCGGCGTCAAATCAAGCTCCGGAAGGAGGGGAAACACCGTTTGGTTAATAATCCCGTAGCCCATCCCAAAAAGAAGCACCCATGAAATGTACGGCAACCGCGAGAAACGGAAATGGTGTTCGATCGCACACAGCCCAATCAAAAACAGGCAGGCAAACACCAATCCCTTTACGAGTACCGTATCCATATCGGGGTAGATCCTACAGGCTGCTCATTAAAATGAAAGAAACTTCCGGCCGTTGGCGGCTACAGGGAAAGCAAGCACGGCATTTGCTTTACGCACCGCCGTCGTCTATCGTTCGGGCATGGTCGAAACCCGCACACGCACATTTAAAACCACCGAGGCCCTGGTTCTTCAGGCCGTGGAACTTTTGCGCGAAACCCTTCCAACCGCAGGCAACTTGATGCTCAGCGGCGGAACAACGCCGTATGCCGTCTACAATCGGCTGGCGGCGGCCCCCTGCCCCGTGCATCCCAACCGAACGCTGTTCCTCAGCGACGAGCGGATGGTTCCCGCCGACTCGCCCAGCAACAATGCAGGCAACCTGATGCCCATGCTTAAGGCCCTTGAATGCAAAGACCGCTTTATCCGGGTCGATACCGGTCTGCCCATCGACGAAGCCACCGACCGTTTTGCTCTGGAACTTGAAGCACTAGGCACCATGGATCTCGGCTTTCTTGGCATGGGGACCGACGGCCATACCGCCGGATTCTTCACGCCCGAACAGGCCTGTCAAAAAACCAGAGAACTCACGCTGCATACCAACCGCCCCGACGGCATGCAGAGCGTCAGCATCACGCCCGCCCTTCTCCACCGAGTGGAACGGATCGTCCTGCTCGTCACCGGCGAGGCCAAGCGCGGGATTGTCAACACCCTGCTGAACGAACCGGAAACCATCCCCGTCGGAATCGCCCTGACCGGCCATCCCAACGTTGAGCTTTGGACGGATATCGGGCCATAGCCCCTACTCGGCGAGCTTTAGCGGGAGGCCTGCGCCTGATCGACCGCGGTGGTGTAGGCGTTGGCGGGATAGTTGATCCCTACCTGAGGCACATTGGAAAAGCCGCCCATAAGCAGGGTGGATTCCTCCCGGACGCTATATTCGCGGCCTTCGGCGGCCTCCCAGGCAATAACGTGGCTGGTTCCGTCCGGTGCCTAGAGCGCCGGAGAAACGATCTCTTTCCGCACCGCGAAGAACTGCAAAAAACGCCCGATTTCAGTGTATTTGTATGGCTATTCGAACAAAGTTCCGACAAAGATACCGGCCATTTAACAGGAGTCCATAGTGAAGAATTTCGAACTGCTACGCACCGAGGAAATCAAGGAACTGAACACGAATGCGAAGATCTACCGTCATATCCAGACGGGCGCGGAAATTCTTTCGATGGAGAACGACGATGAGAACAAATGTTTCGGCATCTCGTTCCGCACTCCCCCGGCGGACTCGACGGGTATCGCGCACATTCTCGAGCACACGGTGCTGTGCGGATCCCGAAAATATCCGGTAAAGGATCCGTTCGTCCAACTCCTGAAAGGCTCGCTCCAAACATTCCTAAATGCATTTACCTATCCCGACAAGACCTGCTACCCCGTCGCCAGCCAAAACCAGAAGGATTTCCACAACCTAGTGGATGTCTACCTCGATGCCGTATTCCACCCGCGCATCACCAAGGATTTCTTCATGCAGGAGGGCTGGCATTTTGAGCTGGAGTCGACCGAAGACGAACTAAAATACAAAGGCGTGGTCTACAACGAAATGAAAGGCGTCTATTCATCGCCCGATTCGCTGCTGATGGAGCTCTCCCAGCAATCGCTCTTCCCCGACACCACCTACGGAGTGAATTCGGGTGGCGACCCCAAAGCGATCCCGGATCTGACCTACGAACAGTTCAAAGCCTTCCATGAAACACTCTACCACCCCTCCAACGCCCGTATCTTTTTCTATGGCGACGACCCTGCCGAGCAGCGCTTCAAACTGATTGAGGAATACCTGAAGGACTACGAAAATATCGCTCCGCAATCCGGGATCGAATTGCAGGGCCCGCTACCGGAACCGGTCCGCATCGAAGAGCCCTATGCCGTATCGGCCGACGACGAAAGCCCGAAGCCCATGTTCACGGTCAACTGGCTGTTGCCGTCCCCGACCGATGCCGAACGCGTGTTTGCCCTGGAGCTGCTCGACCACATCCTGCTCGGCACCCCCGCCTCGCCGCTGCGCAAGGCGCTCATCGAATCAGGCCTTGGCGAAGACCTTACCGGCCACGGCATGGAAACACACATGATCCAAATGATGTATTCGATCGGCCTCAAGGGCGTTGAGGCCCAAAACCTTGGAAAGGCCGAGGCGCTAATTTTCAAAACCCTGGAGGATTTAGCTGCGAACGGCGTTGGCCGCAACGATATCGAGGCGGCGGTCAACACCTTCGAGTTCGACCTGCGCGAAAACAACACCGGTGGTTTCCCGCGCGGACTGTCGCTCATGCTTAAATCGCTCAACACATGGAACTACGATGCCGATCCGCTCGGATTGATCGCGTTCGAGGCACCCCTTCAAGCTGTGAAGAAACGTGCCGGAGAGACCGGCTTCTTCGAAAAAATCATTCGGGAACAGTTCCTCGAAAACACCCACCACTCCACCGTGGTGCTGGTTCCCGATGCGGAACAAGCCGCCCGTACCGAAGCCGGCGAAAAGGCTCGGCTCGCAACCGCCAGGGCCGGAATGGATGAAATCGAACTGGAGCAGAGAGTCGCCAACACGGCACATTTGCTGGAAATGCAGGCCACCCCCGACCCGGCGGAGGCCATCGCCACCATCCCGCTCCTGCATCGCGACGACCTCGACCAGAAGATTCGCATCGTGGAGCGCGGCGAAGCCAAACTGCACGGCGCAACCGTGCTGACGCACGACCTGTTCACCAACGGCATCCTCTACCTCGACATTGGCTTCGACCTGCATGGGCTGGAGCAGGGCGATATCCCCTATGCCGCGCTGCTCGGCAGCGCCTTGCTCGAGATGGGCACCCAAAACGAGGACTATGTTTCGCTCTCGCAACGCATCGCCAAGAAAACCGGCGGCATCCATGGCGCGCCATGCCTCTCGGCACTGGAGGGTTCCGACACCGGGCTTACCCGCTTTTTCCTGCGCGGCAAGTGCATGGTTGGGCAGACCGGCGAACTGCTCGACATCCTGCACGATGTGCTGCTGCAGCCCAACTTCGACAACCAGGAACGCTTCAAGCAGATTGTGCTGGAGCATAAATCGGAAATGGAGACGGCCCTCGTGCCGCACGGCCACTCGGCCGTGATGACGCGACTGAAGGCGCACTACAACGAGGCGCACTGGGCCAGCGAACAGATGGGCGGCGTCGAGGGACTCTTCTTCATCCGCAAGCTCGCCGACGAGATTGAAAAGGATTGGCCGGCGATCGCCCAACGAATGGGGAAAATCCTTAAAACCCTGCTCGACCGCGAGCATCTCGTGCTCAACGTCACGGTCGACAAAACCGCCCTACCCGGCATTGTCGAATCCGTAGCAGGCTTCATCGAGAAACTTCCTGTCACCGGAAACTTTTCCTCAAAGGATTGGAATCCGACCGCCCTACCGAAATCGGAAGCGCTGACCGCACCGTCGCAAGTGAACTATGTGGGTTGCTCGGCCAACCTGTTTGGCGCAGGCTATAAAATGCACGGCTCGGCGCTGGTCATTACCCGCTACCTCCAAACCGCGTGGCTTTGGGAAAAGATCCGGGTGCAGGGCGGCGCCTATGGCGGCATGTGCGCATTCGACCACCGTTCCGGCGCTTTTACTTTCGCGTCGTACCGCGACCCCAACCTCGCAGCCTCGCTGGACGTCTACAAGGCAACGGGCGGCTTCCTCAAAAACCTGACGCTCTGCGAAGACGAACTGACCCGCGCACTGATCGGTACGATCGGCCAACTCGATGCCTACCAGCTTCCGGATGCCAAGGGATACTCCAGCTGCATGCGCCATCTGCTCGGCTACACCGACGAAGAGCGCCAACAACTTCGCGATGAAGTCTTGGCCACCACGCCAGAGCATTTCCATGCCTTCGGCGAAGTCATGGAGCAGGCATTCGAAAACCCGGACGTCTCAATCCTCTGCTCTCCGGATGCGGCCCGTGCGGCCGGCATCGAAATGCAAACCAAAGTCCTGTAGTTCCGATCAGGGGATTCCAGCACATGCCCGGCACCAACGGAACCGGATCGCCGGTTCCGGCACAAGACCGGAGACGGACAAAAAAAACGCCCTGCCTTAAAACACAAGGCGTTTTGTTCGAAGATGGAGGCCATCTTAGTCCGGGCCATAGATTTCCACGAACATATGGCCCAGGCAACCGCGCGATTCCAGTAAACATAGCCGTTTTTGGATCCGGGAAGATACTT
>CBDVCB010000037.1:0-24138 GCA_965372395.1 uncultured bacterium | reverse complement strand
CCTAAAATACGGAGGAATTTTTCATGACAAAACCCCTTAAGGAAGTGCCATTCCAGACTGCCTCCTTTTTGACCCCGCACCGAGATGCCTACCTTGTAGCCTGCGGAACCGTGAAGTAGTATCGGTCGCTGACCCGGCGCTGCAGAACCTTGGTGTAGGGGGAAATAATTTGAAGCGCTTCGTCGCGGCGGTCTGCGGGCAGGGTTTGGAGCCAGCCGTCGATGTCGATGCGCAGCTTGTCCGGCCCCTTCCCGTTCTCCGCCACAAATTGGATCATCGCGGGATATTCCGCCGGGAATTGCTCCTGAAGCTCGCGCATCATGCGGTACGACAGGGCGTAGGGATCGCGGCGGGTGCGGCTGAAGTGCCGCTCCCAGTTCCCCCATGGCCGCCCGGTTTCGGCGCACACCTGCTCGGAAAAGAGGGTGGCCAGTCCTTCCATGTACCAATCGAGTATGCGCGGGTTGATGAGGTGGGCGCATTCGTGGCCCAGCAGCGGGAAATAGTTTGCGTGGCCGGGGTCGACCGCCAAATAGATGGCAAATACGCCGTTGGTGGGGTCGACGCATTCCGTGAGTGAAAAGTTTTCGGCAATGCGGTATCCACGGGCTTCGGGAAGCTTTTTCGAGCGGCGGAGGATCACTTGCTCGACGGGGATGGCGGGTTGCCCGAACTGTGACACGGCTCTTTCCAGCGCAAGGAAAATGAAGGCCTCGGATTCGGCATCGTTGATGGGCTGGTAGGCTTCGTGCCATGGGCCGGGCGGCTTCCCATCGGATAGCCGCATGCATCCGGAAAGTCCGAGCAGCAAAAGAAAAAGGCACAGCACCTTCCGCAAGGGGATGTGCTGTGCCTGGTCCATGTTCGTTGCCAAGAGGACTAGCCCCAGAGTTGGTCGGGATATTCCCCGGCGTCGTGCATGGCCTGCAACTCGCCCACCACGGTGGGTTTGTCGTTCGGGTAGGTTACGCCGAACCATGAATCGTGCGAACTGAGCACCTTTACACGGGTTTCGCCGGCGTTGATCATGTCGTCAATGATGGTGGGAATGAGCCATTCGGACTTCATTTCGGATCCTTCGGCTTCGAGGAAGGTCGCGAAGCGCGCTTCCAAAGCTTGGAAAAACTTCGGGGTGAAGCCCCAGAAATTCATGGAGCAGATTTCGTCGCCGGTCATGTCGACGGGGGTTTCGGCATCGAAGAACTGTACCACGCCTTCTGCACTACGTTCGATTTTCAGCCGTTCGACCACCCCGGAGAGGTAGCCGTTTTCGGCTTCGCAGACCCCGCGGCTCACCGAACCATTCGGGGAGAGCGTATTCTTGGTTTCGAAGCCAACCATGCAGCTGTCGGTGCTTTCGACCGCCAAGTTCCGCAATTCACTGGCAATCGCCGTGTAGGCTTCGGTGCCGTAGTAGTCGTCGGCGTTCTGGACGGCAAACGGCGCATCGACCACACCTTTGCATGCGAGGATGGCCTGCCCGGTGCCCCAGGGCTTTTGGCGGCCTTCGGGTACGGAGAAGCCTTCCGGCAGGTCGCCGAGTTCCTGGTAGGCGTAGCCGACTTCGATCTTGTCGTCGAACTTGCTGCCCACGGCTTCCTTGAATGCATCGGAAAAGTCCTCGCGGATGATGAAGACGACCTTGTCGAATCCGGCGCGGATGGCGTCGTAGACGGAGTATTCGATGAGGGTCTCGCCGCTCGGGCCCATTGGGTCGATCTGCTTGAGACCGCCATAGCGACTGCCCATGCCGGCAGCCATGATGACTAGAGTAGGGTTCATGATATTCCTTTTTTCGTTATGTTTTCCATTTCATCACCGGCCTTTGGATGCAAGGTCGGCACGAAACGCAAAGCCTTGGGAGGGCGGCGACCCGCCCCGCCAGGTGCCTTGCAGAGAGGGGTTATTCCGCCACGGGGATTTCTTCGGGCGCGGGTTTGGCGGGATCGCCAACGATTTCCTGCACCTTGATGGTGATGCTGCCGATTTCCTCGAGGCCAAGCGACTCGCGCACGCTTTCGCGCACCCGTTGCTGCAGCACATGGGATAGCTCGGGAATCTTGTTGCCGGCCACCACCTTTACGCTAAGCGCAATATCAACGGAGTCCTTCCCCTTGCTCAGCGTCGAGTCGATGCTTTTGATCGCGGAAAACTCCTTGCCAATGCGCTCGATAAAATCGCAGATGGCCTTGGTGCTAATGCCCACACTGCCGTCCTCGGAGTGGAAGTTGATGAAGGTGTCTTTCTTTTTTCCGCACCCGCCAATCCAGCGAAGCACAACAGAAAGGATCAAGATCACACCTAAACCAGCACCGACAATCGGCCTCTGCAACGCATCGGCGATCCGTTGACCAACCGCCGTGTTAACGAGGCTTCCATAAATCAATCCTGCCCCGATTAAGAGAAGCAGCAAGGTCATAACAAAATCGCCGAGCCTACCGGAACGTGCTTTCATGGCTTAGCCCCCTTCGGTTTTTTCGTGCGTATTGCGGATGCCCTGCACGACCACATTCACGGCATAGACCTGCTGGCCGGTCATGTCTTCGACGGCATCCTTGACCGCCGCCTGAAGCTGGACACAGATTTCAGGGATACGAACCCCGAATTCGAGCACCACGGTAAGATCGATCGTGAGCAGCTCTTCGTTCTCTTTTTCAACCCGGATCCCCTTGTCCTTGGACTTCTTCCCGATAATGCCGGCAAGGTCATCCGCCAGCGAACCCTGCAACTCGACCACGCCCGGCATTTTCTTGGCCGTCTCGTGCGCGATGATGGCGATTACATTGTTGTTGATGCTGATCTTCCCGTAGCCTGAGCCCGTGCTCTCCGTTACGGATAAATCCTGCGTATCTACCACTGCGTTGCCTGCTTGATCTGTCATTGCCATACTCCTTATCGCTAATTACGAATTCAGAAAATTTTCATGCATGAACTTTTCGAGGAAGGCCGTGTTGTATGTCCCTTCGATGAACCGACGGTCAACCAATAGCGCTTCGCCGAGCGGTACGGAGGTGCTCGGGCCGTTGATGGTGAATTCCTCGAGCGCACGGCGCAGGCGGGCGAGGGCTTCGGCCCGATCCTTTCCTTTCGCGATGATCTTGCCGATCATGCTGTCGTAGTAGGGCGAAATCGTATAGCCGGAATAGACATGCGAATCGATGCGGATGCCCGGGCCGCCCGGGAAATGCACGGCTTCGACGAGGCCGGGGGACGGGGTGAAGTTGTTGTAGGGGTCCTCCGCATTCACGCGGAATTCAATGGCGTGCCCGACGATCTCCACCTCGTTCTGGGTGAAGGAAAGCTTTTCGCCGGCGGCCACGCGGATCTGCTCCTTCATCAGGTCAATGCCGCTCACCTCTTCGGAAACGGTGTGCTCCACTTGGATGCGGGTATTCATTTCCATGAAGTAAAACTGCTTCGCGGTTTCATCGTACAGAAATTCCAATGTGCCGGCACTGTCGTAGTCGACGGCCTTGCCGGCCTTGACGGCGATTTCGCCGAGCACCTTGCGTTCCTTGTCGCTCAGCGTCGGGCACGGGGCCTCTTCGACCAGCTTTTGGTGGCGGCGCTGGATGGAGCAGTCGCGTTCGCCCAAGTGGCAGACGTTTCCATGCTTGTCGCCAATGATCTGCACTTCAACGTGCCGGGCGGACTCGATGTATTTCTCCATGAATAGATCGGGATTACCGAAGGAGGCCTCCCCCTCGGCGCTGGCGGCCATAAAACCCTGGACGAGGCTGATGTCGTTGCGCGCCACGCGCATGCCTTTTCCGCCGCCACCGGCAACCGCCTTGAGCAGCACGGGATAGCCCATCTCCTGGGCAAGATGCAACGCTTGGTCGGAATCCTTCAGGATGCCGTCGGAACCCGGAGTGATCGGCACGCCGGCGGCCTTCATGGTATCGCGCGCAATCACTTTGTCGCCCATGTTGCGGATGCAGTCCGGTGCAGGACCGATGAAGGTGATGTTGCAGTTTGCGCAGATTTCGGCGAAATGGGCATTTTCGGCGAGGAACCCGTAGCCGGGGTGGATTGCATCGACATCGGCAACTTCCGCGGCGCTGATGATGTTGGTGATTTTCAGATAGCTTTCGCTGGCGGCGGCCGGGCCGATGCAAATCGCTTCGTCGGCCATCTGGACGTGCAGCGAATCCGCATCGGCCTCGGAGTAGACCGCGACGGAACGAACACCCAGCTCCTTGCAGGCCCGGATGATGCGCAGAGCGATTTCGCCGCGGTTGGCAATCAATACCTTTTCAAACATGAACAACTCCCTTATCTGGGTTCAACGAGGAAAAGCGGCTGCCCGTACTGCACCGGCGTGGCATCGTCGACGAGAACTTTCTTAATGACCCCCTGCACCTCGGCCTTGATCTCATTCATGACCTTCATGGCTTCGATAATGCAGACCACGGTATCTTCCGAAACCTCGGTGCCGATCTGCGCAAAGTTGTCTGCATCGGGAGCGGGTCTGCGGTAGAAGGTGCCCACGATTGGCGAGGGAATTTCGATCAGTCCGTCGTCTTCGTCCACTGCGGGATCCGCCACAGGAGCCGCGGCGGCGGGAGCCGCTACCGGAGCAGCCATGGCCACCGGAACTCCGGCTACTGGAGCCGCATAGACCACCGGTTGTTCGCTTCCACGCTTCAGTGCCAGCTCAAAATCGTTGTCTTTCATCGAGAACTCGGTCAGATCGTT
The DNA here is from genome assembly GCA_965372395.1 of uncultured bacterium. Classification (GTDB taxonomy): domain Bacteria; phylum Verrucomicrobiota; class Kiritimatiellia; order Kiritimatiellales; family Pontiellaceae; genus Pontiella. The sequence goes on along the minus strand of CBDVCB010000037.1, from coordinate 19,440 downwards.
GTTCTTCATCAGTTCCACGATACGCTTGATGTCTTTGATTTCCATAATCGCCTTCTCCTTGGTTCAGCCAAATGTACTGCTCGGGAAACTAAACAATATTTCAACTCCCTTGCCTAGTCCTAATCTGCGAGCCTGCCCATTTTCCCGCCACAGAGCCGAAGGGGCCGCCATGGGTTGGGTTTGGATGGCCGGGAAAGAAAGGAGCCGACGGTTCCGCCGGCCCCGAACCACAAACCCGCTTGCCGGATTATTAATCCAAAGGGCAAATACGCGGCCTTTTACTTTTTGAAGGGAATTACCGCACTTTTTTATATGATCAATCATATATTTCGATGTTTTTCATGCCATTTACGCCCCTATTTATATCATAAACGGATATTTAAAACCACCCGTCTCATGATTAGAGAGGGAGTGAACCAGCCAGATGTAATCCTATTTCGATGTCAGGACACTAGCCAATTGACCTCGGTCTACTGCTTTCGTTAGACTGCAACTTCATTTCAACATCGAAAAAGAAGGAAGGGTTTCCATGAAAACGTTAATTTCAATTATAATAGGGTTGGCCATCACCTCTCTCGTCAACCTTGCCCATGCCGAGCGGTATGCCTTGCTGGTGGGTGTGGATGAATACGACTCGTCCTATGGTCCGGGTCGTCTTCTTTCCTGTGCAAACGATGCGAACGGCATGCAGCGCTGCTTTGTGGATGATTCGTCGCGCTGGTCGGCGGGAAACATTACCCTGCTCCTGAACGAAGCGGCCACGAAAACCGCAACCCGAACGGCCTTGGGCACACTTGCCACCCAAGCCGTATCGGGGGATGTTGTTGTTTATTTCCAGTCGAGCCACGGGGGACAGCATTCGGGCTCCGACACCTTTCTCTGCTCGTACAATGCAAACTACGAGGACGAGGAGCTGGCCACCGACCTAGCGGCCTTTGCGGACGGGGTAAAGATTATCGTCGTCATTGACGCCTGTTTTTCCGGCGGCATGTTCAAGACTCTTTCCTTGGACAAGGCATCGGATGATTCCGCCTGGAACTTTGCCCAGGATGTGATGCGGAACTATGCAGCAACCACCAAATCCCTATCGACGAAGGCACCCTCCATTGGCTGGATCACGGCATGCGACTATAATGAGCTTAGCTTGGCAGGAGCCTCCTATAGCCTGTTCACGGAAAAAGCAATCTATGGCTTTATCCATGGCGACAGCTCCGCCAACGGCGCGGTTTCGTTTCAGGAACTCTATGACTATGCCGCGCCCCGGACCCTCCTTGAAAACCCAACCCAGACCGTTCAACTCCTCAATGGCAGCCTGCTTGGAACAACGGAAGCCATTGCCGCGATGACGGGCGACCCTGCCGTGCAAGACGCCCTCGACCAAACCGCGCTTCCCGTCCACTCCAAGCCGGGGCCGTCCGGTCTTTGGCATGCCCAAACCGGAACGACGCACGACGGCATCGATGCCGCGCAAAGCGGAACCGTGCCGGATGGCCAAGCGGCGGAGTTCGGCATCCGGGTCGCAGAACCGGGCACGCTGACCTTTTGGTGGAAGACCTCGTCGGAAACGAATTGTGACTGGCTCATGCTCCTTGCCAACAGTACCGCCATCGCAGGGATCTCCGGCGAAACCGACTGGGAAAAGCAAACGCTTGAAATCGGCCCCGGCGAACATGTCTTCCGCTGGATCTACTTCAAAAACAAAAGTTTTTCGGAAGGAGTCGATTGCGGCTGGGTCGATCAAATCACCTGGACTCCGAATGCCGGGGCGAACAACCAATCATTGGCCGAGGCCATCGACGCCCCCTTCCTCCCCGCAACAACAGGCGGAAACCAACCCTGGTTCAGCCAAGTCGGCACGACGCATGATGGCATAGACGCGGCCCAATCCGGTTCCTGCACAAATGGCAAAACCTCCTGGTTCACCACCGAACTGGCTGGCCCGGGAACCTTTTCGTTTTGGTGGAAAGTTTCATCGGAAGAAGACTACGATTTCCTCGACTTCTCCCTCGGCGAAGAGATCAAAACCCGCATATCGGGCGAGACGGGGTGGTTGAAAGAAACATACATCCTCGGGGAAGGCCTGCATACCGCGAGCTGGAGCTATGCGAAAGACCTAGGCACGTCGGCTGGCAATGACTGCGGATGGGTGGATCAAGTGGTCTGGACAGGCGCGATGGATGCGGATGGGGATGGCCAGAACACCCTTCAGGAACACATCGCCGGAACGGATCCAACGAATGCGGACTCCTGCTTCTCAGTCACCAACCATGCCTCCGTGGCGGATGACCTTGTCATCGAATGGCCCTCGGTTTCCGGGCGGGTCTACAACATCTTCTGGACAACCGACCTAGAGATCGGCTTCCAACCCTTGAACACGGAAGAGATCGAATACCCGGTCAACAGCTACACCGACACCGTTCATGGTGTTGAAGCCAAATGCTTCTACAAGATGGATGTGCGGCTGAAGCAACCCTGAAGCCCGTTTCGAGCTTCGGGAAAACCCTACCCGAAATAGGATTCGCCGAGGGCGTGGATGGCCTTTGTGCGGTCGGTTTCCTTGATGGCGAACATGATGCTGGTTTCGGAGGCGCCCATGTTGATCATTTCAATGTTGACCCCGGCATCGCCCAGCGCCGTGGTGGCCTGGGCCGCATTTCCGAGGGCATAGTGCATGCCTTCGCCCACGAGCATGAGCAGCGCGAGGCCGTGTTCGACCTCCACATGGTCCGGATCGAGCTCGGTTTTGATCCGCCCCACAATCAACTGTTCTTTTTGGGTACAGAGTTCGGACGATTTTAGAATGACGGAGATGCTGTCGATCCCGGATGGCGTGTGCTCGTACGAGATGCTCTCCTCTTCCAATATCTGGAGCAAGCGGCGGCCAAAGCCGACCTCGCGGTTCATCATGTATTTATCGATGGAGATGGAGCAAAAGCCATCGGCGCTGGCAATGCCGGCCACCACTCCCTCCCCCACATCGCGCGTCGCCGTGACGAGGGTCCCGGGGGCTTCGGGGCGGTTGGTGTTCTTGATGCAGATCGGGATTTCGGCATGGACGGCGGGGAAGATCGCTTCGTCGTGGAAAACCCCGAACCCGGCATAGGAGAGCTCGCGCATTTCGCGGTAGGTCATAAACTCGAGGGCGGGCGCATGCGGAACCAGGCGCGGATCCATGGCATAGACGGAATCGACGTCGGTAAAGTTTTCGTAGACATCGGCCTTCACCGCCGCCGCGAGGATGGCCCCGGTAATGTCGGAACCGCCGCGCGGGAAGGTGGCCACCTCTCCATTTTTTGTGCTGCCAAAGAAGCCGGGGAAAACAATGATTTCGGATGCGTCTTTGAGTGCCGCCAGCTTGCCGAACGATTCGGGCAGGACTTCGGCATTGCCAAACTCGTCGCTAAGGAGCATGCCCGCCTCGCCGGGATTAACGTACTTGGCCGGAAACCCTTTTTGGGTGAATGCCGCGGCAATGACCTTGGCGCTGTTGTCTTCGCCGGAGGCCTTCATGGCATCCATGAACTGGAGGGCATTGGCATCGCGGTTTTCAATGCGTCCGCGCAGGTCGGATTCGATGGTGACCACCACGGATTCAAGAAGTTCCAAGTCCTGCTGGATTTCGGCATAGCGGGAAACCACGCTCTGCAGGGCGGCTTCATAGTCGCCGCCTTCCAACACGGTGTTGGCCAGCGCAATCAACAGGTCGGTCACCTTGGTGTCGTCGCCGTGCCGCTTGCCTGGAGCCGACACCACCACAATACGCCGGGTTTCATCCGCCGTCACAATCTCAATGATCTTCGAAACCTGCTCCGCATTCGCGACGGAGGAACCACCAAACTTTACAACCTTCATCTTTTATTCACCTGTTTTTTTATTCAAAATCCTCGATGCGCAGGCGGACGGCGTCGCCGAGTTCCGCCATGGCCTCCACGAAGGACGATTCCTTGGCCGGTTGCGTCAGAATGACCGACATGGCTTCCTCCTTCGAGACAATGCCAATGCCGTGCTTTTCGAGGATCGCGGCGGCCGCTTCAAAATCGCCCTGCGCAAGGCGGATATAGCACCGTTTCACAATGTTTTCAGCAAGACAGTATTCCAGTTCATCCTTCTGCAACATCATCGTGATGCCCACGGGCGTTCCAACACCATGAACCTTGTCGGCCGCCACTTCCATAATGTCGCCGATGACGGCGCTGGCGGTCGGAAGGCGCCCGGCCCCGCGGCCGTAATACATGGTGTCGCCAACCAGATCGCCTTTCACAAACACGGCATTGAACGAATCGTTCACCAACGCCGTCATGTGATCCTTTGGAACCAGCGTCGGTTCGACCGAAAGCTCAATCTTGCCCTCGTTTTCCTCGATGATGGCGAGCAGCTTGATGCGGTAGCCGAGCGCGTCGGCATTGGCAATCTCCTCGCCGGAAAGGCCGCGAATCCCTTTTGCGGAAACGGCCGACATCGGCACTGGCGCACCGTAGGCCATCGAGGCGAGGACCACGGTTTTATGTGCCGTGTCGATCCCGTCGATATCCAGATCAGGCGGGGTTTCCGCATAGCCGAGCTTTTGGGCGTCGTCGAGGATTTCTTCGAACGGTAGGCCTTCGCGCTCCATGCGCGTGAGGATATAGTTGCAGGTACCGTTGAGAATGCCGTAGATGCTCTCGATCCGGTTGCCGACCAGTCCCGCGCGTTGCGAGCGCAGGATCGGAATGCCACCGCCCACCGCCGCTTCGTAGTAGATGCCAGTGCGGTTTTCCTGCGCCACTTTGTATAGCTCCGCGCCATGTTCGGCGAGCAGTGCCTTGTTCGCGGTAATGACCGGCTTGCCCTGTTTAAGGGCTTCGAGCACAAAGGTGCGCGCAATCGTGGTGCCGCCGATGAGTTCGACGATCAGGTCGATGCTTTCATCGGAAATCACAGCTATCGCATCGGTGGTCAACACCCCTTCCGGAACGACGACCCCGCGGTCGGTGCTGATATCGAGATCGGCAATCCTCGCAACGATCGGCTTGATGCCGGTGCGTCCGGTGATCAGCTCCCCGTTTTTCTGGAGCCCTTCCACTACGCCGGCGCCGACGGTGCCGAATCCGAGAATTCCAATCCTGATTTCCTTCATAACCTGTTTCCCATCCGTAAAAAAGTGAAACGCGACCTTAGTTGAATGACCTTCCGACTCAAGCCAAAAGGCCGGATTTTGGATCCTTCATGGAAGCGCGTCTTTGACGGGAACATGGGCAGGCGATCCGGGAGATAGGTTGAATACTACGGAGGCAGAATATGCAAAAAGATAAAACTTGGAGTACGGGGCGAACGTCCTCCTTCTATCGAAAGTTTATTTCTCGATCAAGGGCGATGCTGTTCAGTGTTTTTTGAAGAACCTGCTCCCGAACATTAACTTCTCCACCGGCGAGTTTAGCAAAATGCTCAAGATCCAGATAAAGTGCCTCTTTGGTTTCAAAACTCATCAGCCGAATACTGCGAAGCGCAGTTTCAAATTTTGAAATCACCCCGTTTGTGCCCTGTTCTCTAAGAAAACTCAACAGATCCTCAGCAACTTCATTGCCGAACGTTTGTTTTAGGAGGATTTGTTCCTCCTTGCTTAGATGCCCATCCGAAACAAACAGCGAGAGAACACCCCAGCGCATAGCTGACTCCGCTTCCTTCTTGTTGATTTCCGCCAGCCTGAATCCACTGACAGCAGCCATGTCTTTTGCCACTTTTTTATCCAGCATCCCGGAAGAAAGGGTCGCCGAACCTGTTTGCCTACACCAAACGTGATAGGGATTGCTCATCTCAAACCAGAGCAACGCCCTCATTCGGGTTGTGCAAACCGGATGCGACGACAAAAGGCCATATTCCGTTCCCCCCAGCTTGCGAAGGTCACGAGCCTGTTTGAGATAGGCTGACATATCGAACCGAATGAATTTATCCGGCAATCCGGTTGCAAGCTTCAGGATGGCTCTATAGGCGTGCTCTTTTTTAGATACAGCAACAAACCCCACTCGATCCGCGCTTATTTCGGCGGCGCGACTCAGCGCGAGAATGTTCAGTTTCTCAACTTGGTTTATTGAGCTGTCCGGTTGCGGATATGCATGGTGACCCAAAAGGTGGTGCCCCAGTTCGTGACCAATCACAAAGCGCAGCTCATCCATTGAAGAGAGCTGGATCAACCCCGATGTGAGTGCAATGGAAATTGATTTTCCAGATCCCGGAAAACAACAGGCCTGAAACTCTGATGAATTGCGGACGTATGCATCCACCGTGTAATCAGGAATCAACTTCTTCCGAACATCCTCTATCGCCTTTCCAATCTCTGGAAAAATCTCTGGTACAATGCGAGTGGAAGAGGCCAGGTTTTCACACTTCAACTCCTCCAAATATTCCTCTCGCCCCGCATAATCCGGTCGAACACCGGCATTCGCCGGAGAGTCGTTCTTGAAGCGCAGGGCTTCTATACGCGATAAGCTGTCCGAGTTCATCATCATCCATTACTCCACAATAAAATCTTCAATCCGTGCCGCCGACCTATTTTCCGTTGGCGAGTTCTCTGCGCCATCGTCTATTATTAGACTCTCCAATTTGGCCTGCTGATCCTCAATCGTTTCAGAGGAGGATGTTCCGCTTTCGATATCGAGGCCGATCACCAGTTTTTTTCGGGATTCTTTATGTTCGAACACGCAACTCATCCGCTGGTCTTTATCGTAGCTATACGTCACCTCGATGGGTGTTCCGGTAGGCAACCCAGCAGGCAATTGAAGTTTCCCACTTGCAATCGTTGCAACAAGATCGGGGTCGGAAGATTCCCCCTGCGTTACATTGCCCCCAATTTCCCGCTGATCATCATACTCCGTATAAATGGTTTTTGTAACGCTACATGGAATCCGGGAGTTCTTTTTAATCAAGATTTTATTCTTAAGAATCTCTTTTCCCAGCACCTCATCGTAAGCCATCACAATCCGCCCATAGCTGGCATTGCAAACCGCGCCCATTTTAATATCGCCCAATCCCTGCGCCTGCGGAGCAGACACCTTCGAAGGGTTTTCCTCCAAAAGACGAATTCCCGCATACAGAGCCGCGCCCAGACAGACGCACTCATCCACTTTCCCGGCGAGCGTCGGCTCGTGACCGAATATTTCTTTTAGCAATCGTTGAACCGCAGGAATACGACTGCTTCCGCCCACTAAAAGAACCTTTTCCACATCGGAGGCCTCAATCTCCGCTTCATCCAAAACGGTTTCAATCAGCATTTCAATTCGAGCAATGTCCAAAGAGATAAGCGACTCAAATTCTGCTCGCGTGATTTCACCGCGAACCGTTCCCTCTTCACCTTTCAAGCGAAACTTGACGGTCTCTTTTTTGGACAATGATTTTTTGGTCTCTTCTGCATAGTCCTCAAACTCAGCTCGCTCTTCGGGGGTGCTGTACAGCTTGCCACCCGTTTCCTCTTTGTATTTTTTCTCGTAATACTCCAGCAACTTTTGATCGAAATGATACCCGCCCAAATCTCGAGCCCCACTGGATGCCACAATCTCAATATCCTTCCCTGCGACATTCGCGACGGAAACATCAAATGTGCCGCCCCCTAGATCGAAAATCATCACGTGCCCGGCGATCTCATAGGTTATGGCATAATAAAAAGCGGCAGCGGTTAGCTCATTGACGAGACCAATGACATTGAGCCCCGCGATCTTCCCGGCATCCATGGTTGCCTTGCGGGCCACTTCGCCGAAGTTCGCCGGAAGCGTAATGACGGCATCCGATATTTCACCGATTTGAGGAATTGCGTCCTGCACCAGCTTTTTGATAATCAAGGCGGTAATTTCAGAGGGCGAATATTCATTCGAATCCATTCGAACGCGATAGTCAGGATCACCCATGTGTGCTTTGATCCAGCGAACACACCGAGAACCGTCCTCATACCGAGAGCGAACCGCTTCCGAGCCGACAGTAATGCGACCGCGTTGGTCAAAGTAGACAGCGGAAGGCATTCTCCGCTCGCCATCACAGTTGGGGATAACTTCCGGACGCCCCATATCATTGAGATGGGCAAGCGTTGCAAAGTTATCACCCAAATGAATTCCAACAATCTTACTCATTTTTCAACTCGGCTCGTTTTTGACCAATTAGATCCAACCTCTCTTTGGCCTGTTTTCGTATTTCGGGATCTTTATGTTCCGAAAGCGGGTTCCACTTTTTAAATTCTTCCCGCAGATGTTTCTTTTTCTCCGCCAGACTCATCTCGGGAAGCAGTCCAAGTTGTGTATCGACATCGATGTTTTCATGAATGGTTGATGGCAGGATTTTATCCCGCATCTCCCGAAATTTATCATAGTCAAGATCGAGCCATTTCCCGATCGACATGAGGAACCGCATTTCATCGTCGGCTCCCACCCCATCGGCTTGCGCAATATGCAGACACAGTTCCATCGCATCATATTTGAGAGAAACATGAATATTTTTAGCAATATCCAAGCAAGAGTCCTTCAGAACATACCCCGTGCCCTTCAACACCCGCATGGCTTCGTTGAAGGCCCCATTCATACAATGAGAATACACAGCCGGTTTGCCGGCAATCCATTCATGAATAAGCAAATTCTCATCCGGATGAATTTCTCCATCGCATGCAGATGTCATTACGGCCAGCTTGACGACTGCTTCTAATGATTGTTCCACGGTATACATATTCATTTATCCTTATGCGTCATTCACGGTGCTAATAATAAATTTTTTCTTTGGCCCATCGCATAATTGAACTTTTCTTTTTCTCTTTCTTTGTCATCTTGACTACAATCGGTTTTCCATAGACCACATTAGGTTTGACTGTAGTCGTGACGGTTAGGTCATTGTATCCTCGGGCCGTCACCTTCAATACGTGCTTAATTCCGGGGGCCAGTGAAAACTGCTGGCCTGTACGCCCTATGTATTTGTCCCCCTCATAAACTTTGGCTTTGACTTCTCCTTTAGTCCCATAAGCTCGGATTACTACCGTTGCAGGGGCAAAGGATGTCATTTTAACATCACGACGATCTGTCTGCCCGGGATACGAGAGCAATGAGATTGAAACATCTCGGCACATATGAGACTTAAGAGTGTAAGTATGCGTACCTGGAATTACTTCTATAGCACTCCCTGTCTCGCCAATTCGTTTTTTGCCCAACCAAATGCTGGAGCTGATGTCGCTGTCAAACTGTACTGTCGTCTTTTCGGGTTCTATCGGAAAGTGAGCTATAGTTAGCATGTTCTGCTGAATTTTTACTGATTTAGGACGCACTACTTTCCAACCCGGCACCCGCAGCAAGACTTTATAAGCTCCAATGTCCAATGCCATGCTCCGAGATAATGAGGTTTCGAGCTCAGACCTTTCATTGTTGAGTCTCACATAAACTTTTTTTGGCAACATTTCGGATGGAATATTAGATCCCGCATAGAGCTCTATCCGCAACTCGCCCTCAGCCACCTCCATAGTGTAGGAACGAGTGAGTTTCTGATTAGGCTTAAGACGTATATTAACGACTTTGTCTTTGTAGCCTTCGGCTCTTAGCCTGAGGGTGCATGATTTTTCTGCCTTCAAGCAGAGTGTTCGGCCAGTAGTCCCTACAAAGCTACCTCCTTGATATATCATGGCCTCATTTGGGGTATTTATTGTTAGCGTTCCATCTCTGGGTTTCAAAGAGACGTTCAGCTCGTAATCTGGCCTAGACGCAAGCAGCTCTCGGTGGAGACTGAATGTTGCCGTAAAGTAATCTACATGGGAAACGGTAATTCTATATTCAGAAGGATAAACCAACATCGGAAAGCTATCTGCTAGAACGATTTCCTTTAACTCATCTAGAGTCCGATACTTAATCAAACACTCACTTCCAACATGCAGATTATCCAGATACAGCAGGGTACTACTATCCAGAATTTCACGATAAAACTCAATTGCCTGATGAAATCTTTCAGCGATCGCATGGTGGTCACGTACATCCTTCCACCCATCGAGATCTTCTTGTAGTTGCATTCTCCATTCCGTCCATAGAGGGTGAATCTCAGCACCGACAATATTGGAAGCATCGTTATATAATTCCCCTACCTCTTTGAAGTACTCCATGAATCTTATGTATGAGTCAGCCCCCTTGTTACAAAATGAGATCTTATATGCAATTTTCAGTGCCGGTTTAAAATCATGTCTTTCGAGACAACTCAGAAACTCTGATTTCAGATGCTGTAAATACATGAATGGTGTGACGACGAGAAAAACAACTATGCATCCTGATACCGCCCAGGCAATCCGCCGTCGTACTTGGAGCGCTGTATGGCATTGCTCAACGATTCTATTTAAATCGCTACAGTCAGCACATATCTGCTGTGCTTTGCTCGCCCAAACTATGGCCTGCTTCCATGCTTTTCGGCTATGGGTTTTCTTTGCCTCTTGCACATAGAATTTATACCACGCGTTTTTAACTGCGTTATGGAGATCATAGTAAAAACCGGATGTTCCTTCGAACAGTGGTTTCCCTTCCAGCGAATCAAGTATATTTTGAGCATTCTGAACCGACTCTTGGGAGCAAGTTTGTAACAGTTCTGTTATTTCCTGTTTAACCGAAGAATGCCAGTTTGCGAGAATGGTTTGGCGAAGCAGTAAAATAAGTCGAAACTCAATATCTATCGCTTCTTGGTCTTCAGCATCGGCTTGATCAAACTCCTCCTTTTCAATCTCACACAGGGCATATGCGCTATCATGCATTCCATCACGGATCATTGATGTAGCTTCACTGCGAATCTGCCTTAGATGCTGAAGATGTCGTTTCGCGGGCATCCGCTTTCGCAACTTATTCAGCTCAGGGGGAAGGCTTCCGGAAAGACGATCAAACTCCACCAACAAGGAATAGCAGGATTCGTATTGCTGCAATTTCCACGCCTGAAGAATTTTTTGGGTTAGCCGCTGAACCCGTTCCTTGCGGGGTTCATGTAGACCGTCTATGCGGACTACCGTATCATCATCCAGATAAAGATTGGAATCTGACGGAAACCGGGTCATTTAAACAGTCGACTCGGCATTTTTCAACTCTGCGTGTTTTTGACCAATCAGATCCAGCATCTCCCTGGCCTGCTTGCGTTTTTCGGGATCTTTATGCTCCGAAAGTTGGTTCCACTTTTTAAACTCCTCCCGAAGATGTTTCTTTTTCTCCGCCAGACTCATATCCGAACGGAGCCCCAGCAATTGACCCACATCCATGACGTCTGAATCTTTCATCATGGAAACCGTTAAATGCTTATCCTTCATCGACCGGAACTTTTCTTTATCCAGCTCCAAAAACTCTGCCAACCTCTCCAGCATCTCAAGCTCATCCTGTTCAGCGACCCCGTCCGCTTTCGCAACCTGAAGGCAAAGTTCCAGTGCCTCATATCGCTCCGCTGTTGTGGAAACCTTTTTTAAATTTTCACAAATGGTGCGGACATCATGTGCCCTTCCCGCATGAAAGGTTTCGTAGGCTTTTGTTATCGTTCGGTTTAGACGCCTCTTAACGGTCTCCTTTTCGTCACCTGAAGCCATCGCAACACACTTTTGGATCCAGCTTTTAATAACAGCGGCCTCCGTGCGATCCACATCGCCATCCGAAGCACTGACCGAAAACGCCAATTCGACAGCCCTCGCCTCAAACTGCTTTCGATTATCTCGGGCATCCAGATATCCCGGTTCAGAACAGGTGTAGGTAATGGTCGTTTTTGAAGATGCGGAGGTTCCCCCTACATGTACAAAGAACTCTATCTTTCGTTGGCCGTCACGGGGAAATGTCAGCGTATCAATCGGAATTTGAACGAGTGTTATCCACTCATTGATGACTGACATTTGATACGGAATTTCTTGAGCTGTTCTGAAACCAAGAGCAATAGAGTCTTCCGCCTGCAATTCCTCAATGGCGGATATAATCGGCTCTTTTTCACCTGTAGTGACATCCACAACAAACAACTCGGTTGTTGCGGAATATCCATCGTAGGGCGCGACAATAGAGCCACGCATCTTTACGATAAAAACGTTTAGTCTTGTCTCCCCAAATAGCTCATTCGCTTCTCGAACCCGAATCTCGAAGGGCTCCCGTGGGGGTGGTAATCCAACAAAACTACCGGCAACACCTAGAACTCCGCGTCCAATTTTTCCTAAAATCCCCATTTAAATCTCCACCCAAACATGCGTTAGTCGATTATCAAATCTTCAATCTTCGCTTGCTGATCCTCAATTGTTTCGGATGTGGTCGTTCCGCTTTCGATATCGAGATTAACTACCACTTTTTTTCGGGATTCTTTATGTTCAAACACGCAACGCATTCGCTGATCTTTGTCGTAGCTATACGTCACATCAATTGGAGTCCCAGCAGGCAACCCTGCCGGCAACGGAAGTTTTGCAGGAGCGATCTCTTGAACAAGATCGGGGTCAGATGACTCCCCTTGTGTGACGGGAAGCGAAACTGCCTTTTGACCGGAACTTATTGTGGAATAAGTTCTAGAAACCTCACAAGGGATCTTGCTGTTCTTTTTGATCAAAATATCGTTTTTCAGCACATCCTTTTTAAGGACATCGTCAAACATTATACACTTCGTTCCATAGCTGGAGTTACAGACCTCGCCTACTTTGAGGCCAACATTTTTCCCAAGGCGAAGCCCCGCATACAGAGCAGCACCCAAACAGACGCACTCATCCACATTCCCGGCGAGCGTCGGCTCATAACCAAACATTTCCTTAAGCAATCGTTGAACGGCGGGAATTCGACTGCTCCCGCCCGCTAAAAGAACTTTTTCCACATCGGAGGCTTCAACCTTCGCCTCATCCAAGACGGTTTCGATCAGCATTTCGATCCGGGCGATATCCGCAGAAATCAACGATTCAAATTCAGCCCGTGTAATTTCACCGCGAACGGTTCCTTCTTCTCCTTTCAAGCGAAACTTGACCGTCTCTTTTTTGGACAACGATTTTTTGGTCTCTTCTGCGTAGTCCTCAAACTCCGCCCGCTCTTCGGGCGTGCTGTATAGCTTCCCGCCCGTTTCCTCTTTGTATTTTTTCTCAAAATATTCCACCAGCTTTTGATCAAAATGTGATCCCCCGAGATCCCCCGCACCGCTGGATGCCTTGATTTCAATGCCTTCCCCTGCAACATTAGCCACGGAGACATCAAACGTGCCGCCACCTAAATCGAAAACCATGACACGTCCAGCGATTTCGTTGGTTATCGCGTAGTAAAAAGCGGCTGCAGTGGGTTCATTGACGATACCGACAACATTGAGCCCCGCGATTTTCCCCGCATCCATGGTGGCTTTGCGCGCCACTTCGCCAAAGTTTGCCGGAACACTGATCACAACATCCGTAATTTCTCCAACCTGCGGAATGGCGTCTTGATGCAATTTTTTTAGTATCAATGCCGAAAGCTCAGCAGGAGTATATTCGTTTCCATCAATCGACGTGCGATGGTCTGCGTCGCCCATCTTCGCTTTGATCCACCGAACTGAACGAGAAGCATCCTCTTTTCGTCCGTTAAGCGCTTCAATTCCAGTATAAGTTTTTTTGTTTTTATCAAAATACAAAGAAGAAGACATTATGCGTTCCCCGTCTGCGTTTGGAATCACGTCTGGTCGACCCATATCGTTGAGATGTGAGATTGCGGAAAATGTGGTCCCTAAATCTATACCTGCTATTTTTGTCATGACTTTTCCTCTCTGTTTTTATTCGTACAACTTCACCAAAGCAGGTCGAATCACTCTCTCCTGCCCATCGTTAAATTCATATTTATAACCCACTCGTTCGACCGATGCGATTAAACCGGACTGTCGTGGATCATTCGTTTTCTCTTTTTCATCACCGACCTCTGCATATTTTTTTTGTTCTGCATAAGGAATTTCGAGGTCTAACTCGATTTGCTCAATACCGTTTCGTTCCAGCAACTCAACAAGATCGTCTCTGACATCCATTAAATCGTCTTTTGCATCGCCGGACAGATTTCCCAGCAGTGGGTCGAGATCATTAATGGTTCGAGCAATCGGTTTAACGAAGTTTTTGAGGATCTGAAAATCGTACCCCGCTTGAAACCGTTGCAACATTTTGTTGTTTTCTGAGAGATAGTCCCGAATCCCTCCGATGCTTCCATTAACACCCGTAACCGTCTCAATTGCACTATCCACCTTGCTGGAAGCGGTTTTTTGAAAGAGTTGAACCTGCGTTGTTTGACCAGCAATATCCGAGCGCAAAGAGTCCAAGGATTTTCCAATCGTCTGGCTCAAGTCATCACCATCGTTCTGTATTTTACGGGAAAGCGCCTTTTGCTCCTTCAGTAGGTCTTTAATCGATTTTTTTAGCAGTTTTTCAAGGTGCTTCACCGAAGACTCAACCGTTTGTATGCGGGCATCGATTTTTTTGGATTCAGAAGAAACCTCCCGCAATTCATCCGCTTTCTTCTTCGAAAACAGCGGGCAGGTTAAAAAGCTTTTTAGACCACTAAACTTTTCTTTTTTCTCTTCGTTCTCCATCGGTACTCCTTTGTTGTTTATAGAGTCCGACACAAAAAGAGCGCGAACCCCAAGTCCACGTCTCGACCGAAGGGCTAGTTTTCGGTCGAAACGATCTGCGCGTTAACGCATTAAAATGTTTGGTCTAAAACTATTCGATATTCCCGATGGAGTATGCCGTCACAGGACAGGTTCCTCTTTGTAAGCTTCCATTGAGTCTCGAAAATAACAAGTGCCACCTTTGTTTGCCAGAAGCAAAGCACAGATATCCATTCCGGGGTTCAAATTTTGGCGTAAAGATCCAGCATCCTTATATTTCATCATTTCGTCCCATAACACAGATACTATTCTTTAAGCCGATGCATGCAGTACAAGCACGCAGGCGAGCAGATCGAGCTGCTATGATCGGAGAATCCGTTGGAGGACTCAAGTTCCTAGTAAGCGATCAAGTAATAGGGCGTGGCGTCGCGCCCGGTATCGATGGTGAAGCGGTTCTTTTTAACCGGCACGGTTTTCCCGGTCTTTACCCCGCTGTGGTCGAGGAGGTGGACGGTGGGAGTGCCTCGGCGCTTTAAGACGATCTCCGCAACAACCGGTTCAAGCACGACCGGTCCTGCGGACTTGTGGTGGTCAAGAACGCCTCGGCTGAGCAGGAGGCTGTCGGCAATGACCAAGGATCCCTCGTTGCGGGCGCGGGCCAGAGCCGTCAAAAGGATGCCTTGGTCCTTGGCCAGGGTGCCGTTTTTGGATTGGGCCGAGAGATAGATTGCCCCGTAGCGGGAGCGGGGGGTGATGGTTGCATCGTCAAACGTGGCGGTCCGGCCTTCGGCAAACCCGACGATGGCCTGCGTACCCGGACTATTGATTTCGATGTGGCCGTCCATGGGGGTTCTTCCGGCCTGCCAACGTAGCTGCTGGGTTGAGGAGACCAGGGCCTTGCCCTCGCGGTAGGGTGTGATGTCAAAAGATTCCGTGGGTTCAAAGACCTCCGTGAAACGAACAATGCCCTTTGCGACCGCAAGGGCTTCAGCGGGAAAAACCGTACTGCTGAAGGTCTTGACATCCCACTGCTGGGTAGCCCTTTCGTCAAAACCGACTTTCCCCCCATCGAGAGACGGCACATGCACATTCCGTTCGTGCACCACCTCGGACTCCTTCACATCGCCACGCAGCACCTGGCGGGAGACGGCGGGGAAAATACCGATGAACTGGGGCGCGGTCGCATCCCATTCCTGCAGGCCGATTGCATGGCTGAAGGTGCCGTCGTCGCCATTTTGAAACGCGTAGGAGACGTCCCACCCCTGTAGCCCCATGCCGTAGGCCCCGAGGATGGCCGGCCCTTCGACACCCCATTCATTCGGCAGCACATGGATCCATTCCGAGAGCATGAACGCACAGCCCTTGACCTGTTGGAGGGAGGAAGAGAGGAGGCCGGAGCCGGGCACCGTCAGCATGGAGGAGGCGTTGATTCCGATACCTCCCCGCTGGCCCCCTCCGAAATAGTTATGGCGATCGATGGTGCCGGCCTTCGCATCGGAATGGAGGTTGTAGAAGTGGCTCATCATGCGGCCCGCCTGCCAGTTGGAGGTGATCATTTCCCCTTTGTAGCCGGTCTTGCGAATCGCCTGGACATAGCGGGTGTAGACGTTGTTCTGCAGCTCATAGAGAAATGCCATGGTGTCCAGCAGGCGGCGTTTGTACGGTAGCTGGCTGGTGTTTAGGTGGGTTGGATCGAAAAACCAGGGATTCCCGGCCGGATAGATACGGTCCTCGGCCCAGCTTTCATCGCTCGGCAGTTTCTGGTTGCCCAGAATGCCGCAGTTGATGACCGCCCGTTCGCCCCAAGCTTCCACGAAAGCCTCTTCCGTTATATACTTCAACTTCAACCATTGTGCAAACAACGCGCCGCCGCGCGCGCGCAAGGTGGGCGACTTGGCCATCGCACTGGACACCGCGCCGAAGAGCGCGCTGTCTTCGTTGTAGAGCTCGACATAGGCGATGGCCGGCTCCTCGGCGTAGGTCGTTCCGGTATAGGGGTTGGTGTGCCGCAGGATGCGGACGACCTGCTCAATAAGAAGGTCCTGGAGTTCGGTGGATAGATACAGGCTGCCATGCCCCGGGGAGATGCGGTTGCCTTTCATGGAACCCAGTTCGTCCATGTAGGGAACCCGGTCGCGATCCCCAGGGCCGATGTCGATAATGAAAACCGGCGAGAGCTTGGTGTAGATCCCGCGCTTTTTCAGGGCCGCTACATAATAGTCCATCCGATCAAGCTTGACCGGATCGAATTCAACCGCGCTTTCCTGGGTGAGAATGCCCGCCCATCCAGTGCCGTCGGCATACTTGTGCAGGCGGACGGAATTGATGCCCATCGCCGCGTAGAAATCGGCGCGTTTGTCCGCGAGTTCGTTGTCCGGCGCGCAGGCCATAAAGGAATTGTTGATGCCCCAAAGCTTGATGGACTGTCCGTTGTAGATCAGCAGGTCTCCCTTGTGCACGATCCGGCCATGTTTTCCTGCCGGAGCTTTAAGCCAGCTGGAGAGGCTCCACTCGCTCGCGGCGGGAATCGGGCTTTGCGGGGAAAAAAGGTACCAGTCGGAGAGATCGGAGACTTTGGCCGCAGCCACCACACCGGGGATGAAGGAGACCGAGCCAGGAAGTTGAACCGTAAATTGCAGGGTTTCTTTTTTCCCCTTCGCGATCCGATCTTCAGCGAGGGGTATGCGCGCATCGCCCCGATCCGAATCAATGTTGATCGGCGCGGAAAACTTGATCAAAGTGGTGCGTCCATCCCGGTCTTTGAGCTGGATGCCAACCACCCCCTGCCCCAGTGTTCCACGTCCAAAGGGGATCGCCACGGCGGACGTCGCTCCGTCCGCCATGATCACGTTGGCTTCTGTGCCGGCAAACGCGCCTCCCGTTGAAAGGGAGAATTGGGAGAGCCCCATTTCCGAGGTTCCGCCCGGCACGAGTGTGGCATCAAATCCGATCTGGTTGGCCTGCGGATGGCTCCACGAGCCGTTGATCGTGAAAGGGACCCCGGTTTTGATGATTTCGTTTCGGAAGGTAAAGCGGGCCTGGTTGTCCTCTTCTGCGGTCGATTTTTTTCGATGCACACCGGACCAGCCCGGGCCCCAGTCATAGTAGGAAAACCCGAGGTATTTTTCCGAACCGTCCTGAATGGACAAGTCGCCGGAACTTGGATCGACGGCGGCGGTAAAGGCGGCTTCGCTCTGCGTGATGCACAGCAATACCATGGCGATGAGGGGGATGGATTTGCACATGGATCCATCATGTGAACACTCAAGAGTTGAACTCAATGCAAATCGCGAAAATACGACCGATCATCGCAAGCGCCTATTCCATTATTATCGGGGATGTCGTTTTTCCGCGATATAGATAGGCCTCGAATACATCCCCTTGCCCCAGCACACGTGGATCGTTGCTTTTTTCCAGCGATTCCATCAGGCGGGAGCGCAGCTTTTCCAGCACTTCCGCATATTCCGGGTTTCCGGCCACATTTACAATCTGGTGTGGATCCTTGCGCAGGTCGTACAGTTCGTCCGCCGGGCGCTTGGCGATGGCCAAATCAAAGAATTTTCCAAACCTTGGATCATCCTTGTTTTCAACCACCACATCCTTGGTCGGACTGCCATCGATATCGTAGTACGGCCCCTTGTATTTCGCCTTCGGCGCGCCCGCGGGCCAGCGTTCCGGCTTAAAGTTGTGGATAAAGAGGAAATCCTTGGTGCGGATCGCGCGCATCGGCGTTCCACTGGCATCGTTTTCCTGGCAAGGCGTGTGGCGTTCCTTGCCCAGCACCACATGGTTGCGGTGAGGCTCGACCTGCCCGGATTTCCCGACCGCGAAAATATTCATCAAGCTGCGCCCGGTCATTTCATCCAGGGGCTGCAACCCGGCCAGCTCCATGAAGGTGGGCGCAAAATCGTGAAAGCTCACGAAATCGTCGACCACCCGATCTGGCTTGATGCGATCACCCCACTGTGCGGCTAGGCAGACGTGCGTACCTGAGTCGTAGAGATTGGCTTTCGAGCGCGGGAAAGGCCAGCCATGGTCGCCCGTCATCAGCACCAGCGTGTTGTCCAGCTCACCCATTTTCTCCAGGCGTTGGAGCACCTCGCCCAGTTGCCGATCAAAGCGCTGCACCTCGAAATAGTAGTCGCAGATATCCGTGCGCACCGTTTCGTTGTCCGGCAAATAGGGCGGCACCTCGACCTCCTCCAGCTTCATGCCGCTCTTAACCCCGGATTGCCATTTATAGCCGCGGTGTGGATCCGACGTCCCAAACCAAAAACAGAAAGGCTTACCCTCTGGCCGCGCCTCGAAAAACGCCTCGACGCTTTTATATTTCTTTCCGGCCACCGGCCGCGCACGATCCTTTCCCGGGCCAAAGGCCTTGCGATAGCTGCCGGTAAAATAGCCGCTGTCTTCGAGCATGTTCGGATAAGTCTGCACGCCCTCCGGAAAAACGCTCCACAAGCTGGCACCGGTTTTGAGCCGCCATGGATACTGCCCCGTCAGGATCGAGTTGCGGCTCGGAGTGCAGGAAGGCACGATGGCAAAGGCGTTTTCGAAAAGAATTCCGTTGCGGGCAATCGAATCAAACGTCGGCGTTTTCACCACCGTGTCGCCATGGATCGAGGCATGCGGCCAGCCCCAGTCGTCGGCAATGGCAAACAAAATATTGGGGCGTTTGGCACCCTTTGCAAACAGCGTCGCCGAACCGAATGTCGCCAACCCCACACCTGCCAGAAAACCCCGCCGAATCATCCCCACCTCCATATATTGATTGAACAGACTCCCTCCAGCGTACAAGATGTGCCTTTCAAATCAATTACGCATTACGAATTACTCATTACGAATCCATGAAAGTCGTCATAGCAGAAAAACCATCCGTCGCGCGCGACATTGCCAGCGTGCTGAAAATCACGGGCAAGA
>CBDVCB010000036.1:0-24238 GCA_965372395.1 uncultured bacterium | reverse complement strand
AATTGCTGTTCGAGGTATTCCTCACCTCCGACTTCGTCAACCGCAAGCAAAACCGCGGCACGGAACCCCACGACGTCGGATCCGGCGACCTCAACGGCGACGGCATCGGCGACCTCGTCGTCCTCAGCCAGGACAAGCTGCTGATCTATCTCGGGGAATAATTCAAAGCAACTGAATCCAACCAACAAGGGGGAAACATGAAGACCATGCAACGTTTGACTACGGCAGCCCTGCTGCTTGTGGCGATCGGCACCACCGCCGACGGGGAGATCAAAAAATCCGATCTGTCCAAGGAAGACCAGCTAAAGGCCACCCAGCTCGCCAGCCCCATTGCGGCAAAGAAGGCAGCGGAAGTAGCGGCCGCGCCCCCCAAGGCTCCCAACGCAATCTACGCGAACTGTTTGGGGATGAACTCAGGAACAACCGCAAGAAGAAGGTATCGGTTGACGAACTGAGCGGCAAAATCATCGGCATCTATTTTTCCGCGCACTGGTGCCCCCCCTGCCGGAAATTCACACCCGAACTCGTGGAATTCCACGAGAAGATGACCAAAATGGGAAAGCCATTCGAGATTGTGTTTGTTAGTTCCGACAGCAGCCAAAGCGACATGTACAACTACGTGGAAGAGATGGATATGCCGTGGCTAATGCTGCCCTACGGCGACGACCACAAAAAGTCGCTTTCGGATAAATTCGATGTGAAGGGCATTCCCATGCTGGTCATCATCGATGCGGAAGGGAACACCATCACCAAAAACGGCAAGGGCGAGGTTTCCAGCCAAGGTACCGCCGCCTTTAAGAAGTGGGCAAACCCGGAGCAAAAATAGCCCGAAAAACTATGAAGACCATTCTCCTATGGAATGCAGGGGGCGTGTTAGTGGATCTGATGCCATTTGGCGGCAAGTTCGGTTCGGCTTTGGACGTGGATGGTTTCGAATACGTTTTCCAAATGTTTCCCCACGGTGCGCGGGGATATGCCGAGTTCCATGCCGATTTCCTGGTTGTTTTTTCCGGCGGAAATGAGTTCGGCAACCTGTCGCTGCCTTTGGGTGAGATTATCCATGATTTGTCTGATGGAGGCGGTTTGTTCGGAGATGATGTTTTTTCCTTCCAACAGCTTGAGCCGCTGTTCGAGTTCGCGCGTTTTGGTCCAGTTTTTCCAGGCGATTGAAATGTGGGGCTGGATGAACGAAAGAAGGAGTTTGTCATGCTCGGTATAGACGGTGTCTCGGGAATAAACTGTGCCGATCAGATTGTTTTGGTTGAGAGCACTCATCCACACCTGATCTTTGATGTCGATCGGCCGAAAGATGTCGTTGCAGAGTTCGGTTTTTTTGAACGTTGGGGTATCTCCTGCGGTAAGCAAGGTTCCGACCATGGGCGGAGGGCCGTCGGTGGCATGGCCTGGATGTTGATGCATGAAGGATTTTGAGATCTCGAAGTTTTCTTCCGGAACGGTGTCGGTCAGCATTTCAGTAAAGACAAAGGGTTCGATCGTGTAGCTGTCAACCGTGAAATGGACGCATGGCATAGCCTCTTTCAGGACCACAAAAAGGTGGTTTGCAAAGGGCTCTGCCGAGTTGGTGCAGTGGAGCCGTTCGCAGAATTTTGTGATGTTTTTTAAGTCCTCTGAGGAAATAGCATTCATCTTAAAGAAGATTCCCTGTTTGCTAAAACGAATGAAGGCGCGAACCTTAGTTGGTTTTTTGAATCGAACAACTCCCTTTTCTCATAAATCACAAAAATATGCACCATCAATACGTCGTTTGACGTATTGACGCGTGGGCTATCTTCGATGCCTTAAGTTAAAGGCAAAGGAGACCGCCGATGTTTCACCCGATCATTAAACGATTTTTACCCTGCGTTTTTGCGCTTTTATTTGTTCTGTCGAGTTCTGCTCGAACCTGTTTTTGGCATGCCTTTTCTGAGGGATATGGAAGCCATCGTGGTGAGTCGGTTTATCTTGATTCGCATTTTTCTGGCCAAGAGTCCGCTAGTGGACAGACAGAGAGGGGGGGTGCCCAGGCGGGTGATATTAATGTGATGATGAATGAGGTTTCGTTGCGAGCCCTTTTTGAGGTTGAGGTCGAGACCCAGACTTTAGGAGTTTATAGCTATGCGGAGATTTGTACGAATGCAATCCCTGCCGAGGCTTTCTCTGAGCTGTTCCATCGCGATTATTTCCAGGCTTCTGGGGATGAATCGCTGACCATCCGGATTCAGTATGAGTTTTCTGAATTCTATTCTGTGGACGATGCGGGGGAGGCATCACTGATGGTTTATTCTCAAGTTCACAATACTGACGGGAAAATCTATCCGTTTAGTGGCGATAAAAGATCCATGCACAATATGCTAGAATCGCCATGGTTTTCTGCTCCAGATAATACGCCTTTGGGTTCAATCAGCTGTTTGGGTTATCAGTCTAGTTATGGCTGTCGTTCGGACTATGAGAATTTAAACTTAGATAATTTTTGTCATGAGTTCGTTATCGAACCCGGCGATGTGATTGCGCTGGATACACTGATCTCTGCCAAAGCTGTTGCTGGTGATAACTTTGGCCATGTGACGGGCTGTGCTTATGCCGCCCTGCAAAATGGCCCCTATCCGGTTGGGAGTGGATTTGGAACCCCTGGGAATCCAGTCCCTGACTGGCATGCTCGATATAGCATCGAAATCATCTCGGGAACAGGCTCCTTCGAACCCTATAGCGCTCCGGCTCCCAAACCCGTGATTGAGTTGAAACCGGCCAGCCTCGCCGAGGGCGGGCTTTCGTTGGTGATTAATAGCGAGGTCGGTACATCCTATGTCATTGAATCCTCCACCAATCTGGTGGATTGGTCGCCATGGATCACGACCAACGGCACCGGGGCGGCCATTCCCGTTTCTATCGATACAACGAAGCAAGAAGGCTGCTTTTATCGCATTCCGTAAAGACGTTCTGCGCAAGGCGCATACGTCATTTGACGTATTGACGCACGAAGTAAGGTTCTTTTTTAATTATTAACTCAACCCGGATTACATCATGAAAATGAAGAAACTATTAACTATCGCACTATTCATTGTGCTGCCTGCTGTTGTGCTGGCGGGCGATTATATTTACACCACGGAGAATGGAGTCGCCACTATCGTTGAATATACTGGGCCGGGAGGGAATATCACCATTCCTGCCACCATGGGGACAACCCCCGTGGTCTCGATCGATAATCTCGTGTTTCAGGGTTGTGATGAGTTAACGGGCGTAATCATTCCTAACAGCGTTACGAACATTGGAAACAATGCCTTTTCTGACTGCGACAACCTGACGGATGTAACCTTCGGTACGAATGCGTGTACTCTGGGGGATTCTGTTTTTAGTGAGTGTTTAAGCCTGATTCGGCTCACCCATTTTGACCGTATTACCTCGACCGGATACGGCACTTTTTGGGGATGTAAAAGCCTAACGAGTATTACCATTCCAGACGGGGTTTCCGTTATAGAGCAACATATGTTTACGGGGTGTTCCAGCCTGAAAAGCGTCATGATACCCAACAGTGTCACTAATATCGAGTTCCATGCATTTGCGGTTTGTACCAATCTTATAGATGTTACTCTTTCACAAAACCTCATATCGATTGAGTCTAGAGCATTTAGTGAATGCCGTTCGCTGGAGAGTATCGTGATCCCTAAAAGCGTTACTACGATTGGAACCGAAGCCTTTAAATCATGTTCAAATCTAAGTGGCTTTTATTGCGAAGGAGATCGTCCAAGTCCTGGAGCTGATATATTTAAATATTCACCGCTTGTGAAGGTTTATTATCTTAGTGATATGATATGGATTCCAACATTGGGAGGCCGCCCGGCTACGCATTGGAAAGATGATTTCACCTTCGTTAAAGAATCGTATACCTATATCCTAACGGGTTATACGGGAACAAATGATTCTATCCATCTTCCTCCGAAAATTAATGGATTGCATGTTACGAAGATTGAGGATGCTGCATTTCGGGCCTGCCAGCATCTGTCGAATATTTTGATTCCTGAATATGTTACCCACATTGGAGTTTCTGCATTCTATTCCAGTAGTCTGTCCCGTGTTGAGATTCCTGAATCCGTTACTTCGATCGGGGATGGCGCATTTTATAATTGTTCTGATTTGAAAGAAATCAAGGTGGATGAGTCGAATTCCTCTTATTCGAGCGAAAATGGGGTTTTATTTAATAAAAACAAAAGCATACTTATTGCGTATCCGGCGGGAAAAACAGGAAGCTACGTCCTCCCTGATTCGGTCTCTACCATTCAGTCGTTTGCTTTTTATAGCAGTAAGGGTTTAACGGATCTCTCGTTGGGAAATAATCTCGACTCTTTCGGAGAGAGTGCATTCGCGGCTTGTTCTCGTTTGACAAATGTTTCGGTCGGTTATTCCGTTGAGGTGATTACGGCGAACGCATTCGCCTTTTGCAGCAACCTAACGAGCATCTCAATCCCGAACGCTCATTCAATAGAGAACCATGCTTTTGAATCTTGTACGAACCTAATAGACATCACGATCCCGAATGTTGGCTCGATTGGAGTCAATGCGTTTAAGCAGTGCACTAGCCTGATGGAGATCTCAATTCCTGATGCTTTCATTATCAATGAATTTGCATTTACGGGTTGCGATAGTCTGACGACCGTTACAAACGGTCCTAGGCTTATATTTATCGGAGATCATGCGTTTGAAAATTGCCCAACTTTAAGCAAGATCTATTGTGAGGGTAATGCCCCTGATACGGAGGGAAGTGATCTGTTTACCGGTACTCCGTTAGTGAAAATCTACTACTTCCCCGGAACATGGGATTGGGAAGATACCTTGGCCGGGCGTCCCACCGTATTATGGGATTGGACGGATTATGAATATAGTATCGCTGACGGAGAAGCCACCATTACCGGCTACACGGGTTCTAGAGATGAGATTACGATTCCTGATGAGATTGACGGAGTTCCTGTCACAGCCATCGGAAATCGGGCCTTTGATGAGTGTTCCAGTGTAACGAGCATTGTGATTCCGAAGGGTATTATTTCCGTTGAGAATTCTGCATTCACCTCTTGCCCCCTTCTGACGAGTGTTACGATCCCGGATAGTGTTACCTCGCTTGGGCTGGGGTTGTTTTACAATTGCTTCAATTTGACAGAAATTGTGGTGGATGCTGGAAACGTTTTTTATTGCAGCGTAGATGGAGTTTTGTTCAATAAAGACCAGAGCACACTGGTTGCATACCCCGCAGGTAAGCTCGGCGACTACACCCTTCCCGAAAGTGTCGACACGATCGGGAATCGGGCATTCATCTCTTGCACGAATTTGACGAGAGTTACGCTCCCTGCCAGTATCTCTTCTGTTGAGGACTATGCATTCTTTGGTTGTAGCAACCTAAGCACGGTCTATTGCAAAGGGAATGCCCCCGTGATTGGAAGTCAGATATTTGGGAATACTTCTTCTGTGAGTGTTTATTACATCGACGGAACAACCGGCTGGGAAACTGTGTTTGGCGGGAAGCCGACTGCGCTGTGGATCTGGAGTGACTATTCCTTCACTACGGCCAATAACAAAGTTACCATTGTGGGTTATACGGGATCGGACAACGATATCATCATTCCCGATATAATCGACGGAAATCCCGTCACCGAAATTGGGTATCGGGCATTTTACTATTGCACGAATCTAACCAGCGTCATTATTCCCGACAGCGTTGAAACAATCGGAGACTCTGCCTTTTACAATTGCAAGCATCTGTCGAGCATTACGATTCCCGACAACGTGACAACCATCAAAAGCCATGCGTTCGAGTTCTGCAGAGTCCTATCCAGTGTCACCCTCGGAAACAGCGTTGAAACAATCGGGCAGGCTGCATTCAAAGGCCTCAACAACCTGACGACTATTACGATTCCAAATAACGTGACAACGATCGAACAGGCTGCGTTTTACGGTTGCGACGGCCTCTCCTCCCTCACTTTCGGAGATAGTGTTGAATCGATTGAATACACGGCATTCTACTCCTGCGACAATCTGACGAGTATTACGATTCCCAGCAGTGTCACTGCAATTGGAGATAAAGCATTCTACTCGTGTAGCGCACTCGAGAGCGTCTACTTCGAGGGGAATGCCCCAACGGAAGAAGCAGAAATCTTTGCTCAGACTCCCGCGACCGTTTATTACCTCGAAGGAACCACCGGCTGGGGCGCAACCTATGGCGGTCGCCCAACGGAGCTGTGGCATAGGGACTATACCTTCACCGTTGCCGATAACGAGGTGACCATCACCAGCTACACCGGGGCTGGTGGAGACATCGTGATTCCAGCGACGATCGGTGGAGATCCCGTCACGGTTATTGGTTACCAGTCATTCCAATCTTGCGATGAACTAACGAGCGTCGTTATACCCGATAGCGTCAGGGAACTCGGAGCCTATGCATTCTTCTCGTGCGACAATCTATCTCGCATCACCCTCGGAAATAGCGTTGCAACGATCAGACACTATGCATTCTACTCCTGCGTCAATCTGACGAGTATTACGATTCCCGATGGTGTTGCCTCCATCGATTTTAGAACATTCAAATTGTGTGCCGCACTCGAAAGCGTCTACTTCGAAGGGAATGCCCCAACGGATAAAGGAGAAATATTTGAGGATGCTCCCGATGTGGTGGTCTACTACCTCGACGGAACCACCGGCTGGGGTTCAACCTATGGTGGACGGCCAACGGCGGTGTGGCATAAAGACTATACCTTCACCGTTGTCGGCAACGAGGTGACCATCACCGGCTACACCGGTGCCGGTGGAAATATCGTGATTCCATCTACGATCGGCGGAGATCCCGTCACGGTTATTGGATCCTCTGCCTTTTCGGGTTGCAGCAGCCTGACGGGGGTTGAAATCCCCGACAGCGTCACCATCATAAATCTCTTTGCTTTCAAAAATTGCATCAATCTAGCGAGCGTTGCGTTCGGGAACAATGTCGCCTCCATCGGTGCCGGTGCCTTTTTGAATTGCAGCAGCCTGACGTCCATCACGATTCCCGGCAGTGTCACCGCAATTGGAAATTGGGCATTCAGGAATTGCATCGCCCTTGGCAACGTCTATTGCAAGGGGATTGCTCCGGTATCTGGAAATGAAATATTCAAAGGAGCTTCGCTTGTGTCCGTTTATTATTTTGAAGGAACCACTGGTTGGGGCGCAACCTATGGCGACCGTCCAGCCAACGTGTGGAACCCACAAATGCAGACCGGCGATGCCAGCTTTGGGGTGCAAGCAAATCGGTTCGGGTTCAACATCACCAACACCAACAACCTGACCGTGGTGGTGGAAGTCAGCGAAAGCCTAACCAATCCAGTCTGGATTCCAGTCAGCACGAACACGCTCAGCGGCGGCACATCCTATTTTAGCGATGCAGAGTGGATCAATCGCCCCGCCGGATTCTACCGCCTCTGCATGCCGTAAAATATTCAAAATAAAAAAGGAAAAACAAATGAAGATTAAGATGATAAAAACTGGAAAAACGAAGCTGGCTGCGTTGTCATTGTTGATGCTGGCCCCATGGGTTGGCGCGGATGTTACCTCAACGTATTATTACAGTATTAATACCAGCGGGGATCTCCATGTTGGAGAGACGAGTGGCGAACCTGCTCATCTAAAGACGAGCTATGACGACGCGAGTCGCTTTGCATCGGGGAGTACCTACAGAACTCAGGAAACAAGTGGATTTGGCCAGTCGATTCCGGGCGATTGGCTGGGCGGGTCGAAAAGTCGCGGAGTCGTGGATATTGATTCTGAAAATGCGATCCTCAAGGGGCGATTAACGGCCTATGCGTCGTCGGTTAACGGAGGGACACCAACTGCACATGCTTCGCTCGACATGGGCGTTCGTCAATATTATCGGGCAGAGGGCAGTTCCCCGATGACGCTTCGGCTTTCCTTTCATTACGATGGAAGTTGGGATGATGGAGAGGAATATGGCAATTATGCAAGAGTGGCGCTCGGAACCTATCTTACGCGAGTGAAGGATGAAAAAACCTATTTCGCGGGAGGCGTTGAAGCAGAGCGTCCGCTTGATATTATGCTTTTTACGGATTTCCCGCCCGGCCCGAATTTCTACGATGCTTATTTTGGAGCGAAGCAGGAGGTTGCCGATACGCTGGCTCACAATATCTATTTTTCGAATAATCCTAAATATACCCCGTCAGGATCGCTGGATACGGACTATAGTTTTGACGTCATGGTCAACCCCGGCGAGTTGATTCTAGTGGACACCATGTTTAGTGCCCGTGTTGAAGCTTCTAGATCAAATGGTTCTCCTGTACCAACAGAAGTGAGCGTTGATTTTCTCAATACCGCTTACAGTTCCATTGAAGTCGTGGGTGGCGGCGGTTCTCTCGTTCCACAGGCAATGCCCATAACCATCCCCGAACCGGCCTCGCTGGTTTTGCTTGGAATCGGTGCACTCATCGTGCGTGCGGTGAGGTTGCGATAGGTTGCATGCCCTCTGAATAAGCAAAAAGGCGAGCCGCAACTGGCTCGCCTTTTTTTGGTCGCCTCTTTCTACACATTGAAGAGGAACTCTATCACGTCGCCGTCCTTGACGACGTATTCCTTGCCCTCGGTGCGCAATAGGCCCGCTTCGCGGCAGGCGGCTTCGCCACCCTTTTCAACGAAGTCGTCGTAGGCCATAACCTGAGCGCGGATAAAGCCGCGCTCGAAGTCGGTGTGGATCACGCCGGCGGCCTTGGGCGCGGTGTCGCCGAGGTGGATGGTCCAGGCACGCGTCTCCTTCGGCCCCTGCGTCAGATAGCTGATGAGGCCGAGGGTGTGGTAGCCGGTGTGGATGATCTGGTCTAGACCGCTCTCCTTCACGCCATATTCCTGAAGGAACTCGTCGCGCTCGTCGTCGGTCATGCCGGTGAGATCCTCTTCCATCTTGGCGCAGATCTTTACAACATCGGCTCCGCGTTTGGCGGCATAGGCCTTGACGGATTCAATGTAGTCGTTGTCTTCGAGCAGGCCGTCTTCGTCGACGTTGCAGCAGTAGATGACCTTTTTATCGGTGAGGAACTGCATTTCCTTAAAGAGGGCTTTGCCTTGCTCGGAGTCGTGGCCTTCGAATTCGACGGCCATCTTTCCGCTACCGAGGTGTTCCAGGAGTTGTTCGAAGAGGGGGAGCGTGGCGGCGAGGGCTTTGTCGGTGCGCGCCTGCTTCCTCACGCGGGCCGCACGGTTTTCCATCATTTGAAAGTCGGCGATAATGAGTTCGGCCTCGATCACTTCGACGTCGCGGATGGGGTCGATGGTCCCATCGACGTGCACGACGTTGCCGTCGTCGAAGCACCGGACGACCTGCAAGAGCGCATCGGTCTCGCGGATATTGGTAAGAAACTTGTTCCCCAGCCCTTCGCCTTGGCTGGCCCCTTTCACGAGGCCGGCGATATCGACAAAATCAACGGTCGCGGGAAGAATCTTTTTTGAGCCGGCAATCTCGGCGAGCTTGGCGAGGCGCGGATCGGGAACGGGAACAACGGCCTTGTTCGGCTCGATGGTGCAGAACGGATAGTTCGCGCTCTCGGCGTTCTGTTCGCGCGTTAGCGCATTGAAAATGGTGGATTTCCCAACGTTTGGAAGCCCGACGATGCCTACACTCAGTCCCATGGTTTTGTCCTGGTACGTGAAACGCGAGGCGTGAAACCCGTTCACGACTCACTCGTCACTTTTTATTTTTTCTTGCTGGCTGTTTTCTTTTTCCCGGCGGTCTTGGCCGGGGTGCGCATCAACGGCTTTTCGTGCGGCAGCAACACGCCGCCCACGTTGGTGGCGCCACCATCGACGTAGATCGTCTGGCCGGTAATCTTCTTGGAATACTTGCCCAGCAGGAAGAGGACGGCGTTGGCGACTTCCCGCTTGTCGTTGACGACATCCCACGGAAGCGGGCTGATTTTTTTCCAGGTCCGGGCGAGGTGCGCGAAGTGCGGTATGGATTTCGCGGCCTTGGTCGCCAGCGGGCCGGCGGAGATGGCATTGACGCGCACATGCTCCCGCCCATATTCGCGGGCGAGGGCGCGCACGAGCGCTTCGAGCGCCGCCTTGTTGACGCCCATCCAGTTGTAGTACGGGAACGCCACCTGCGACTCGAACGACAGCGTGACGATCGATCCGCCGTTCTCCATCTTCTGCAATGCAAAGTGGGAAACGGTGGCCAGCGAGGCGCAACTGATATGGAAGGCCTGCTTGATGTCTTCGTAGGCGGGGGTATACATGTTGTCGCCTAGGCAGGTTTTCGGGTTCGCAAAACCGATGGAGTGCAGAAGACCATCGATTGGCCCGGTTTTCTCGAACAGGTTGCGGACTTCGTTCTCAACCGTCACATCGCAATATTCAAAGCGCATCGCAGCCTTTTGTTCCTCGGTCAAGTCCTTGCTGCGGTCAAAAAAGATGCGCTTCATGCGTTCGCTCTGCACCGTGTAGATCACGTTTCCGCCCATTTCCTCGATCATCTTGCCGGCGGCATAGGCGATGGAATCCGTATTCAGCAGCCCCATCACGACATAGGTACTTCCTTTTTCAATCATTTCCCATACTCCTTTTCTTTTAAAACGGGCGCAAACCTATCAGGTTTCCCATGTTTTGCAATCGGGTAATCCAACGATTTTTAAGCACAAAAGGAAAGCGGTTTCCAACCGATTCGGTGTTCTCGGGGCAACCGCAAATACGGACGGGTTATGGGCGTTTGGACTTGAGAGGGGCAACCGCTTGCCCTATATTTCCTCCTCATTTTTTATCAATTGGAAGAAAGGGGCGTAGATGAATATCGTAGTATGCATCAAGCAGGTGCCCGATTCAGACAAGGTCACGATCGACCGCGAAACCAACCGTCTGAATCGCGCAGGGGTTCCAAGCATTATAAATCCGTTCGACGAGAACGCGCTGGAAATGGCGTTGCAGCTCAAGGACAAGCATGGAGGGAAGGTCACCGTCGTTTCCATGGGACCGCCGCAGGCCGAGGAGGCGCTCCGTACGGCGCTTTCGCATGGCGCGGACGAGGCGATCCTGATTTCCGACCGCAAGTTTGGCGGCGCCGACACGTGGGCGACGTCCTACACCATCAGCCTCGCCATCAAGAAACTCGAAGGGGTTGATCTAATCCTCTTCGGCAAGCAGGCGATCGACGGCGATACCGCGCAGGTCGGCCCCGGCGTGGCGCACTTCCTGGATATTCCAATGCTCACCTACGCCAAGGGCGTCGAAGTTACCGGCGACACCTTCAAGGTCGATAAGGTCACCGAAGACGGCTACGAAATCTGGGATATCGACAAGCCTGCCGCCCTCACCGTCGTGAAGGAAGCCAACGAGCTGCGCATGCCGTCGCTCAAGAAAAAGATGGCGGCCAAGAGGGCTGAGATCCCCTGCTGGGGCTACGACGAACTCAATCCCATCGACGAAAACATTGGACTGGCCGGATCGCCCACCAAGGTAAGCAAGGTCTTCGCGCCACCGGTCAAGCTGAACAAGGAAATCCTCTCCGGCGAGCCGTCCGAGATGATCACCGAACTGATCCACAAGCTGAAGGAGCAACACGTACTATGAGCACGACAAAGGAACTTTGGGTATATGCGGAGCAGCGCGACGGCAAATTGGCCGGCGTGGTGCAGGAACTCCTCAGCGAAGGACAGATCCTCGCCGAAAAAGCGGGCTTCACCCTCGCCGCCGTATTGCCTTCCGCAAACGGTGCCGAGCTGGTTCAGGAACTCTACAATTTCGGAGCGAAGAAGGTCTACACCATCGACGATCCGAAACTGGCCAACTACCAGAACGACTACTATTCCCGCGCAGTGGCCCAGCTCATCAACGAGATGAAGCCGGAGATCGTGCTCTACGGAGCCACCACCATCGGTCGCAGCCTCGCGCCGACCGTCGCGGTGATGGTCAACGCCGGCCTCACCGCCGACTGCACCGAACTCGACTTTGATGTGGAAGCCGGCAACCTGCTTCAGACCCGTCCGGCGTTTGGCGGCAACATCATGGCAACGATCATCTGCCCCGACAACCGTCCGCAGATGTCCACCGTCCGCTCCAACGTCTTCAAGAAGACCAAGCTCTCCGACAACGAAGCCGGCGAGCAGATCGAATATTCGGTTGACCTTTCCGACGTTCCGGAGCGCATGCGCCGCCTCGAATCGGTGCACGAAGCCGATACCAACAGCATCGACCTCAACGCCGCGCAGTTTATCGTTTCCGGCGGGCGCGGTGTCGGCAAACCCGAAAACTTCAAGGTGATCTACGACCTCGCCGCCGAGCTCGGCGCCGCTGTCGGCGCCTCGCGCGCCACGGTCGATGCGGGCTGGATTTCGCACCACCACCAGGTAGGGCAGACCGGCAAGACCGTCTGTCCGGTCATCTATGTGGCCTGCGGCATTTCCGGTGCCATCCAGCATCTGGCCGGCATGCAGAGTTCCGACATGATTATTGCCATCAACAAGGATCCCGATGCGCCGATCTTCGATATCGCCGACTTCGGTCTTATCGGCGACCTGCACGAAATCGTGCCGGAATTCAAAAAGCAAATCGCAGCATTCAAAGCCTAATTCAAAGCATTAAAAACCAAGGAGAAGGACATGGGAAACATTAACTGGGGCATCACCGAAGAGCAGCAGGAAATCGTTGACCTGATCGACGATTTCGGCAAGGAGCGCATCGTTCCGGTACGCGCGGAACTCGACGAAAAGGGAATCTTCCCTACGGATATTCTGAAGGAACTCGCGCAGATGGATCTGATGGGGCTCTACATCTCCGAAGAATACGGTGGCTTTGGCGCGGGCCATATGGGTTTCACGTTGGCGATTGAAACCATGTCCAAATACTGCATCGGCATCTCGGTCTCCTACGCAGCCAACGCCCTCGGCGCCGACCCGATCATCCTCGGGGGTTCCGACGAGCAGAAAAAGAAATTCCTCTCTCCGCTGGCCACCGGCGAAAAATGGGCCGCCTTCGGCCTCACCGAAGCCAACGCAGGTTCCGATGCCGGCGGCATTGCCACCACCGCCGTCAAGAAGGGCGACAAGTATATCCTCAACGGCACCAAGCAGTGGATCACCAACGGCGGCGAGGCCGACATCTACACCGTCTTTGCCGTCACCAACAAGGCCAAGGGAGCCCGCGGCGTTTCCTGCTTCATTGTTGAAAAGGACACCCCCGGCTTTAGCTTCGGCAAGAAGGAGGACAAGCTCGGCATCCGCGCCTCCTCCACCCGCGAGCTAATCTTCGAAGACTGCGAAATCCCTGCCGAAAACCTCATCGGCCGCGAAGGTGCGGGCTTCCTGCTCGCCATGAAAACGTTCGATGTTTCCCGTCCCGGCATTGCCGCGCAGGGCGTGGGCCTGGCGCAGGGCGCGCTCGACGAAGCCGTCAAGTATGCCAAGGTCCGCAAGCAGTTCGACAAACCGATCATCGCCAACCAGGGATTACTCTGGATGCTCGCCGAAATGTCCACCAAAGTTGAAACTGCGCGGGCGATCACCTATGCCGCATGCCACACCTTGGATGCCGGCGTGAAGAATGTCTCCAAGATTTCCGCGATGTGCAAATACTATGCGGGCGACGTGGCGATGTCCGTCACCACCGATGCCGTCCAGGTGTTCGGCGGCTACGGCTTCATGAAGGAATATCCCGTCGAAAAGATGATGCGCGACGCCAAGATCCTGCAGATCTATGAAGGCACCAACCAGATTCAGCGCGACATTGTCGGCAACTCCCTCGTCAAGGAATACGCCTCGCTGTAAACGTTCCACACTCTGGAATGAAAAACCCCGCCCTCATCGGCGGGGTTTTTTATTTGCCTGCCCCCTCCGGTTTCACCTAAAAAAGATGCCGCACGAAGAGATAGAGGCCAAGGTCGGGGGTGGCATCTGTTACCACCTGTTGCGACATGCCCAGATCAAGTAGAACATTTCCCGGGAGGTGCGCCGTGCCACCCGCCAGAAGCTGTACGGAAGAACCCAGTTGCTTGAATTCGCTTTCGTAGAAGGCCGAGTGCATATCCAGTTGCAGCTTGAATTCGAGATGCTTCGTGGCCAGCCAATCCAAAGAGACGCCCCCGTAGCCGGCAAAATGGCGTTGCAGGTCGCGCAAGACCTTTGTGTTTCCCATATAGATCATCCCGCAATTGACGGAAAGAACGGTGTTTATGCCGCTTAGCGTTTGGTAGTCGCTATAGGCCAGACTCATGGATAGATCCGTGCCCCCGCTGCCCAACAGGTATTCGGAATCGCCCGTGGGCAGTTTCAACAGGGGCCGAAGCGCGAGATGCCGCTGGGGATGGAGTGATTTGGAAAACAGCGGGATGGCCGCCGAAAACCGGATGTCCCCTAGGCCACTTCGCCTTTCCTGCATCTCAAAATCAACACCAGCTTCGTTGATTTTATAGTGTATTTGGTTTTTATCGAATTGCTCTTGCCGGTCGTTGGGATAGCCAAACATTCTATGGAATTTCCGAATCCCGGAATCCATATAGCCCCCGCTATGGTCGATGAACGGAACATCGACACCAAGTTCCAGCTTGTCGGAAAACCCATACCGAACCCTGAAATTGTATTGGGCCGTTTCGCCATCCCAGATAAGGGATTCGTCATCGTTCTTAATGGCGTTGTTGGAAACATAGTATAAAAACCCGGCATCGAGCTTTCCTGCCGGCGTTATGGTGCCCGGTTCGGATTTGGGCAGGCCGAAGATCTGCACAAAGGGATTTTGGTTGGCTACATAGATCGGAGTGGCTTGATGGACAGGGGTAGAGTCTTCTGCATAGGCTACGGAACCAACACTGACTATGACTAAGCAGAATACTCTTTTCAGGGGGCTAATTATCAATTTCACTGTTTTTTCCTTGGAGAGGGAAGGCAGGGAGCCTGCGGTACGCTATGCGACTAAACAACCATTCCACTATTAACCACGCACAATAGGCACGCACGCTGGATGAAGTCGAGCGGCAGCTACTTCCTTTTATGCGCCCGAGGTGCCTCCAAATAAAATGTATTTCATGCATGGCAAAACCGAGAGAATGAACTATCTTCCAAAGTTCTAAAAATGAGACCCGCTTTCCTATGAATCGATTCCGTCCAGGCAGTTTTCGCTGGCGAGCCATGCGGCTCGTCGTCTTGGTATCCATGGCCACCGCAACGGTGCATGGACAAACCAATTCCTGCACAGAACCCATCGGCTCTTTTCCCACCAATTCATATTGGACGGCGCTGGAAATCGATCCAGCCATCTACAGCACGCCCTACCGCATATCCCTTTTCAAGCCGCAAAACGGCGAAGACGGCGCACGGGTTTGGTCGCAAACCAAATCCATGCTTTTCTACGGGGCAGGCGTGGCGCTCTTTTTGGCCGCGCTACCGGAGTCGGCAACCGGCTGGGAAACGGAAACCGACATCTTCGCCAAATGGGTTGAAAACGTAAAGGCAGGCCCGGTCTGGGATCACGACAACTGGGCCTACAATTATATCGGCCACGCCTATGTAGGCGGCGTGTACTATCAGGTGGCCCGCAAATCCGGCTACCGGCAATGGGACGCCTTTATCTATACGACCCTAATGTCGACCTTCTATTGGGAATACGGCATCGAGGCCTTTGCCGAAGTGCCCTCGATTCAGGATCTGGCCTTCACCCCGCTCATTGGCTGGGTCTACGGCGAATGGGCCTACCAGACGGAAATGGGGATAAGAGACCGAAACAACAAGGTGGTCGGCTCGAAGATTCTGGGCGAAACCTCCCTGTTCTTCCTCGACCCGATCGACTCTCTCGGTCGCGGGGTCAACCGGGTCGTGGGACGGCGGTGGGTCAAGTCGGGATATGGATACTTCAGCTACACGGCCGTGCCGGACGGAACAGACACCGACCACACCGTCTATCTCAACATGAACTTCCCCATTGGCGGTAGCCACGAAACCGAACCTATCGCCAAGACCCGCCGCATCGAATACCCCAACGATCCGATCGACACTGGCCTCGTCGGCTTCGCCGTCGGAGGCGGGCACACCCTGCTGGACGACAAATGGGGCGTGGAGGACGACCTCTATACCAAGCTCTCCCTCGGCCTCTATTTCAGCCCCCGCCTCTCCATCCGTCTTGGCTACGCTTGGGCCGATTTGGAAAAAAAGTCTGGCGGAACCGTGATCTACGAAAACTATAGCCTCGATGCCCAGTACTACCTCAACTCCAATCGAAAACTCCGCCCGTTTGTCACGGCGGGATTCGGCGAACAGATGTGGGACGAGGATCTCGAACGAAAGACCTTTCAGTGGAACACCGGACTCGGCCTACACTGGCAACTCCACCGCAAGTGGGCGCTCCATGCCGACTGGATCAACTACTACAGCTTCGAGCTGGATACCTACGACCAAAACCTCAATGCCAGCCTCGTCTACCGCTTCGGCGGGGGCGAGCACAGCGACTGGTGACGGGGCGCTAGGTATACAGTTCGGCGTCCTGTTCGGAAAACTCGCGCGATTTTTCCTGCATACCCTGCTCGATGGCCTCGTCTTCCGACAGCCCTTGTGCGGCGGCGTATTGGCGGACATCCTCCGAAATGCGCATGGAGCAGAATTTCGGTCCGCACATGCTGCAGAAGTGCGAGGTCTTGGCATCCTCGGTCGGCAAAGTGGCATCGTGGTAGGCAATGGCCGTTTCGGGGTCGAGCGACAGGTTGAACTGGTCCTGCCAGCGAAACTCGAAGCGGGCCTTGCCCATGGCGTTGTCGCGCACCTGCGCACCGGGGAAGCCTTTGGCGAGGTCGGCGGCGTGCGCGGCAATCTTGTAGGTGATGACGCCATGCTTGACGTCGTCCTTGTTCGGCAGGCCGAGGTGCTCCTTCGGCGTGACGTAGCAGAGCATCGCGCAGCCGTACCACCCAATGTTGGCAGCGCCGATGCCGCTGGTGATGTGGTCGTAGCCCGGCGCAATGTCGGTGACCAGCGGGCCAAGGGTGTAGAACGGGGCTTCGTGGCAGGCATCGAGTTCCCAATCCATGTTGTCCTTGATGCCCTGCAACGGCACATGGCCGGGGCCTTCGATCATCACTTGGACATCGTGCCTCCACGCAATCTTCGCCTGCTCGCCGAGGGTTTCGAGTTCGCCGAGCTGCGCCTCGTCGTTGGCGTCGGCAATCGCGCCCGGACGCATGCCGTCGCCGAGTGAAAGCGCAACGTCGTACTGCTTGCAAAGCTCGCAGATTTCCTCGAAGTGGGTGTAGAGGAAGCTTTCCTCATGATGGGACACACACCACTTGGCCATGATGGATCCGCCGCGGCTGACGATCCCGCAGGTGCGCTGGGCGGTCATCGGAACATGGCGCAAGCGAACCCCGGAATGGATGGTGAAATAGTCGACACCCTGCTCGGCCTGCTCGACGAGCGTTTCGCGGAACAGTTCCCACGTCAGGTCTTCCGGGCGGTCGCCGACCTTCATCAGCGCCTGGTAGATCGGAACGGTTCCGACGGGCACGGGGCAGTTGCGGATGTTCCACTCGCGGGTGTCGTGAATGTTTTCGCCGGTCGAGAGATCCATGATCGTGTCGGAGCCCCACAGCGTCGCCCACTGCACCTTTTCAACCTCTTCGCCGATGCTCGACGACAGGGCCGAGTTGCCGATGTTTCCATTGATCTTCACGAGGAAGTTGCGTCCGATAATCATGGGTTCGGCTTCGGGATGGTTGACGTTGGCGGGAAGGATGGCGCGGCCCGCGGCAATCTCGTCGCGCACGAATTCGGGCGTGATGAAATCGGGAATGTTCGCGCCCCAGGCTTCGCCGGGATGCTGGTGGTTCGGGTGGCGCATTCCGGAGGACTGCGCCTGGGCCAGCAGGCCTAGCTCGTGCTCGGATTTACAGTAGACCTTCTTGAACGCTTCCTGCCGTCCCAGATTTTCACGAATGGCCACAAATTCCATTTCGGGGGTGACGATCCCCTGCCGGGCATAGTGCATTTGGGAAACATTCTTGCCGGGTGCGGCGCGGCGGACCTTGCGTTCCAGCCCCTGGAAAGGAATGCGGTTGGTATCCTGCCCCTCCCCGTCGTCGCCCGTCTGGAAGCCGCGCGACTCGTAGGTTTCGGTATCGGCGCGTTCGTCGATCCATCCGGCGCGCAGCGCAGGCAATCCCTTTTCGAGATCGAGTTCATAGTGCGGATCGGTCATCGGACCGCTGGTATCGTAGGCCATGACGGGCGGGTTTTCCTCGATCGCCCCATCGGCCTTATGCGTATCGGCCAGCCGGATTTCACGCATCGGAACACGGATATCGGGGCGACTGCCGGCGATGTAGACTTTGCGCGAATTGGGGTAGTGGGTTCCGAAGTCGTCGTATGCGTGCTTTTCCTGGATCATGGGTTTCTTCCTCTTCTACATGGTGCGTAATTCGTAATGCGTAATTCGTAGAATGCGGAGGCAGAAAGGCAGGAGCGCTTCCCTACGTCGGCATTATCCGAACAGGTTCGAAGGGTTTGTCTCAGTCATCGGCACCGGCCGTAGACACCCCTAGCGACAGTTCGGGTAATCTACGCCCATCCGCTTCCGAGTCAACCCCAAACACGATCATGATCATGTTTATCACAATTTACATGATTCTATCGGTTTACATCGCACCCTGCCATGGCTAATATCCGCGCCCATTGAACCATTTGGAGAATTTGCCATGGACTGGAAAACATTGAGTGGCCGCGTATTGGACGGTGGAGCGATCACCGAAACGGAAGCATTGGCGATTCTGGAGTCGCCCGACGACGAACTGCTGGATGTCCTTCAGGGCGCCTACCGCATCCGCAAAAAACATTTCGGCAACACCGTGTCGCTGCACCTGCTGCGCAACGTGAAAAGCGGCAAGTGCCCGGAAGACTGCGCCTTTTGTTCGCAGTCCACCTCCGCCATCAACGAGGTGGAGCGGTACGATTTCCAGACCGTTGAAAGCATCGTCGAGGGCGCGCAAGCCGCCGTCGACCGCCAAGCCAAGCGCTACTGCGTCGTGTCCAGCACCCGCGCCCCCTCCCCCAACGAGCTCGAAACCCTTTGCGAGGCCGCCATCCAGATTAAGCAAAAGCATCCCGACCTCGAAATCTGCTCGTCGCTCGGTTTGCTGACCGAAGAGAAAGCCATCCGGCTCAAGGAGTCCGGCGTCGACCGCTTCAACCACAACCTCGAAACCTCCGAAAACTATTTCCCCGAAGTCGTCACCACCCACGACTTCGAGGAGCGCGTCAACACCGCCAAGATCGTCAAGAAGGTTGGGCTCGACCTTTGCTGTGGCGGACTCTTCGGCATGGGAGAAAGTTTGCAGGACCGCATCGATCTCGCCTTTGCCCTTGCCGACCTCGACGTCGATTCCGTGCCGCTCAACTTTCTCGATCCTCGCCCCGGCACTCCCTTCGAGGGCAAGCCCAATCCTTTAAGCCCGAACGACTGCTTGCGCAGCCTTGCCATGTTCCGCTTTGTAATGCCCTCCATCGAAATCCGCATCGCGGGCGGACGCGAAACCATCTTGCGCGCGCTCCAACCGCTCGCGCTCTATCCCGCCAACTCCATGTTCACTGCGGGCTACCTCACCACCGACGGACAGGACTATGAAACCGACAAGCGCATGATCGAAGACGCCGGCTTCAAAATCGAAACGCCATGAATTTCTGGAAGTCCATCGACCGCCCTATCATCGCCCTAGCGCCGATGGAGGACGTGACGGATACGGTGCTGCGCGAGCTACTGCTCGGCCTTGCCGACCCCGGGTGCCTGCACGTCGTGATGACCGAGTTTGTCTCGACCGACGGCCTGCTGCACAAAAAGGGTCGAGAGCGGGTTATCCATCGCCTGCGCGTCACCGATCAGGAGCGCAAGCTCCTGAAGGAAAAGAACGTCAAGATTGTGGCGCAAATCTGGGGCAACACGCCGGAAAACTACCGGCAGGTGATCAAGGAGATCACCGAAGAGATGGAGTTCGACGGGATCGACATCAACATGGGCTGCCCCGTTCCGAAGGTCGTGCGGCGCGGGTGTTGCTCGGGCCTCATTGGCAACCCAACGCTGGCGAAGGAGATTATCCTCGCGGCGAAAGAATCCACCCATCTCCCCATCTCCGTCAAAACGCGCATCGGCCTGAAATCGATCGCCACCGAAGAATGGATCGGCCATGTGCTTGAAACCCAGCCCGCCGCCCTCATCGTTCACGGTCGAACGCAGAAGCAAATGACCGAAGGTTCCGCCAAGTGGGAAGAAATCGCCAAGGCCGCGCGCCTGCGCGACCAGCTGGGCCTAACGCTGCCGATCCTCGGCAACGGGGATATCCAATCCATCGCAGAAGCCCGCGCCAAATGTGCTGATTTTAAACTGGACGGCACCATGATTGGCCGCGGCATTTTCGACAACCCCTGGCTCTTCATGGACGCGCAGCGCGAACGCACCCGCGAGGAAAAACTGGAATTGCTCTGGAGGCACACCGAACTGTTCGACCGCGTGTGGGGCGTCACCAAAAACTTCCACATCCTGCGCCGCTACTATTCCATCTATTCCAAAGGATTCCCCGGCGCCGCCACCCTGCGCACTCGGCTCATGCAAACCGAAAGCATCGCCGACGTGAAGAAGATTCTCGGCCGGTTCTAGGGTTTCTTCCACTCGTACTTCTTGGCAAGCGAGGCGGGCTCGGAGATTTCCCGCATGAATTCATTACCGCTAGGGGTCTTGAGATAGACCCGAACCTGGATGCCTTTCAAATAACTTTCAGACGTTTTATAATACGATGTTGTGGTGGAGGAGAAACCACCATATACGTTATAACTTATTTCTTCTTTAGCCTCATAATTGCGGAACAATCTAATTTCCTTTGTTTTTTCAATCTGCCTTGTCCCCGCAACCAGATGCACCTTGTCCATTCCGCCACTTGTAATTGACAATGTGTCCTCACCCCTGCTTCTATTCATATTAACATACATGCAATACTCGATCCTTATCGCCTCAAACGAAGTTCCCTTGCTGGGCATCAGCCGAATCTCATAATGACACGGCGGCTTAGCCCTTTGGGATTTATTTCTACTTTTAGGCGTTTTCCCCTGCTTTTTTACGACAGAGATCCGAAGCTTACTATTGGATAGAAAGTCCTGAACGGAGAGCCACTCCTTGATATAGGACTGATCGGCCTCGGAAAAAATAGAGGCCATAACGGTGACCTTGCGGTGGTTCCTTCTTTCGAGGGTAACCTTTCCAGAGCGTGAATCAAAACTGACGATCTTCCTTATCGGTAAAGATGCGATAGTCCTCAGCGGAAAAACAAGACCAACACATGCCCCAAACCAAACCGGCTATCATCCACTTCATGAACTCCTCCTTTCCCCGCAATATCCATGCACGTCAACAAGTGCACTTTATACCCATTGAGATTTAATTTGTCACATTTGCATAAGGACTAAACTTGAGGCCGGAGAAATACGGAGAGGATGGGCCGCGACTTTCCTACCCTTTCCCT
The DNA here is from genome assembly GCA_965372395.1 of uncultured bacterium. Lineage (GTDB taxonomy): Bacteria > Verrucomicrobiota > Kiritimatiellia > Kiritimatiellales > Pontiellaceae > Pontiella. Next base: position 2,751 of record CBDVCB010000036.1, on the reverse strand, counting down.
TTGCGCGGGCGGGGCGATTCGTGTATCACCGTGCGCACTATGGAAGAGACACAGAGCAAAAGAATTGTGGCGATTGTCGGTCGCCCGAATGTTGGGAAGTCGGCGCTGTTCAACCGGTTGGTCCAGCGGCGCGTATCGATCGTCCACGAAGAAGAGGGCGTAACGCGCGACCGCATCGCGTGCGAAGCCATCTGGGAAGGTGAACGTTTCGAGCTGATCGACACCGGCGGACTCGGCCATTTCGACAAGGAAGTCAGCGACGACCAAATCATCGCCGGCACCGAAGCGCAGGCCGAAGTGGCGATTGCCGACGCCTCCTTCATTATCTTTGTCGTCGATATCACGACCGGGGCCGTTCCGCTCGACGAAGAGGTTGCGCGCATCCTGCACCGCAGCGGACGCACCGTGATCATCGCCGCCAACAAGGCCGACAATCCCGAGCGCGAGTCCGGCACCTACGACTTCGACATTCTCGGCTTTCCCGTATTCCCCGTCTCCGCCCTCCACAACCGGGGCATCGCCACCCTGATGGAAGAACTCGTGCCGCAGCTGCCGCACGAGGAAAACCCGACCGAGAAAGAACCCCTGCGCGTCGCCGTGGTCGGCCGTCCGAACGCCGGAAAATCCTCCTACATCAACCGCCTCCTGCACGACGAACGCGTGATTGTTTCCGACATTCCCGGCACCACCCGCGATAGCATCGAAATCCCCTTCACCATCGGCAAAGGCGAAACCGCCCGCCACTACCAGCTCATCGATACCGCCGGCATCCAGAAGGACACCCGCTCCAAAAGCGCGGTCGACTGGTTCAGCAACCTGCGCACCGACAAGAGCATCGAGCGCTCCGACGTCGTCGTGATGATGCTCGACGCCGAAACCGGCCCGACCTCCCGCGACAAGAAGGTGGCCGCCAAGATCATCGATGCCCAGAAAGGGTGCCTGATGCTCGTCAACAAGTGGGATCTGGCCAAGGAAGCCGACCAGGAGATCACGCAAACCAAATATCTCCCCGCCCTGCGCAAAGCCCTGCCCTTCATGGGATTCGCCCCCATCCTGTTCGTCTCCGCCAAAGACGGCTACAACATTAAGCGCAGCATCGAAGCCATCGACTATGTCGCCGCGCAGACCCGCACCGAGATCACCACCGGCGTGCTCAACCGCGTCATCCAGCAGGCGTGCGACCGCTTCCCGCCGCCCATCGCCAAGGGCAAGCGGCTCAAGATCTACTATGCCACGCAGACCGGCACCGAACCGATCTACATCAAGGTCTTCGTCAACAACCCCACCAACGCCCGCTCCAACTGGCTCGCCTATCTCAAGAACCAATTGCGCAACGCCTTCGGCCTCGAAGGCGCGCCCATGTTCATCAAGCTCGTCGCCCGCCCCCGCTCGGATAAATAGCCGCAGCTCCGCATTCCAACGCGGAACATAAACCGCTACCCTTTCCTTCCTGCGGAAAAAAAACGGCATGGTTGTCGACCGTTTGGCAACGGCGTGCGTATGGGCGGGTAAAGGAACGGGCATCGATTGATGGAGCGGACGGACGAACTTCTACTGGAGGCGTATCGGGAGGGCGATGAATCCGCTTTCCCCGAGTTGCTCCAACGCTATAAAGGCCACACCTACCCCGAAGTCGCCGCCATCATGGGCTGTTCGCTCGGCAGCGTCAAAACGCACATGTCGCGCGCGCTTAAAACCCTCTCCACCCGGCTCCCGGAAGGAGGTGTTCTGTGAAGCACATAAACACCGACCAGCTCCGGGACTATGCCTTCGACCTCCTCCCCGAAACGGAAATGGAGACCACCGCCGCGCACCTCGAAACCTGCACCGCCTGCCGCGAAAAGCTCCGCACCGTGGAAACCCAGTTCCGGGCGCTCGACGTTTTGCAGAACCAGCCCAAGGTTTCGGAGGAGGTTGTCGCGACGGTGCCTCAAAACCGCTCCACCGCAATGGAGCAAGATGCTCCATCTACATTCTTCTGGAAACCCGCGCTCGCGATTGCGGCAACGCTGCTCGTCTGCTTCGGTCTATTCCGCTTCACCTCCCGTACCGCAGGCGGCCCGCCTGCCCCGTCGCTGGCCGAGCTCCGCGCCGAGCAACCGTTCGCCCCCGCCAGCAACATCGAACTCAACGTCCTGCCGAGGCGCGACTCCGTCCAACTCACCATCTACAACGCCGAAGACCTGACGCTGGTGCGCGAAACCCGCAAGCTCGTCCTCAAGCGCGGATGGAACTGGCTCCAGTTTATGTGGAGCAACACGCTGATCGACCCGACATCGCTGATGCTCGAACCCCAAACCCACGCCGGGCAGATCGAGATTACCCAGCTCGTCTATCCGCCGCGCTTGAAAGATCTCGCCCGTTGGACGATCTTTTCCGAAATCAGCGGCGAGGTGGAATTTGAGCTGACCTACTTTACCTCGGGCCTGAAGTGGAACGCCTTCTACGAAGCCACCCTCGCCCCCGACGAGCAATCCATGCAGCTTGCGTCCTACGTCCGCGTCGACAACGCCAGCGGCGAAGACTACGAAAACGCCCAGACCCGGCTCGTGGTGGGGAAGATTAGAGTTATGGATAAAATTGAGACTTTAGCAAAACATCAATACCCGTTCGGTAGTCCGGTCAAAGTCCCAAACAGCGGATCGATTGGCTTCGAGTTGGAAATGAGCTTGTTCGGTAGCACCCGAAGAGGTGCTCCCCCGGCGCTCAGAAAGAAAATCACCAAGAAGCGTCTAAGCGAATACCAGCTCT